>JAKFEZ010000004.1:0-8530 GCA_036675435.1 Ramlibacter sp.
ATCGACGAGCAGGAGATGCTGGCCTCGCACTTCGACGATATCTCCCGCATTGCCAATTTGCCCCTGCATTACCATTTGGACTACCCTCGCCGCTACGAGGACCTGGCGTTGGTGCGCCAGGCCATCCTGCAGCACAACAGTGCAGTGAGCCATTGAAATGTCCCTTCCCACGCACCTGACGCTGTCCGCCGAGGCCATGGCACGCCAAGTGGGCGAAGAGACGGTCATCCTCGACCTGGCCAGCGGCAATTACTTCGGCCTGGACCCCATAGGCACCCGGGTTTGGCAGCTGCTTGGCGAGGGCGTCAGCCTGAGCAGCGCCTGCGATCTGCTGCTGGCCGAGTACGAGGTCTCGCGCGAGCAACTCGAAAGCGACTTGGAGCGCTTGGTGGGCGATCTCCTGGCTCGCGGCCTCGTTTCTATCCGCTGACCATCGCTTCGATCCGCGCGAAACGCCAGTACGTCACGTATTAGCCACAAAAGAAGTCGGGGCCGCGCCCCATGGCATTGCAGTTGTCGGCTACTTGTAATAAAGTGTTGCAAACGTTGCAACAACAGCCGCATCCATGCCACTCCCAGTTCACGCCTGCCGGCTCCTTCCGGCACTCCTTTCAGAGCTGATGTCCTTTGCTCTGAATGGCGCGGCCGTGTTCGGGCGTGGAACAGTGATGTTACAAATGCGGCGCTGAGGCATGGACTCCATTGCCTTCGCCATCATGACCAGCGCCATAGGTTCGTTCCTGCTGGCCGTGTTGCTCGTGCTCACCGCTGGCAGCCATGGCCGCTTCACCATGGATTCGCCCGGCGCCATCCAGAAGTTCCACCTGCGCCCCACTCCCCGGATAGGCGGCATCGGTATCTATCTGGCACTGCTGGCCGCCTCCAGCCTCATCTCTGATGCCGACGCCAGCCGCATCCTCATCACGATCCTGCTGGCCGGCATCCCTGCCTTGCTGGTGGGGTTGCTGGAAGACCTGACCAAGAAGATCGGTGTCGCCGCGCGGCTGGCCGCCACCATGGCAAGCGGTTGGCTCGCGTGGTCGATCAGCGGCACGGCGCTGATGCGCCTGGACTTTCTGCCGCTGGATCTGCTCCTGGCCTACACGCCAGCGGCTGTCTTGTTCACGGCCTTTGCCGTGGGCGGCGTGACCAATGCCATCAACATCATCGATGGCTTCCACGGACTGGCGAGTGGTACGGCCACTCTCTGCCTGCTGGCTCTGGCCGGCATTGCCGGGATGGCCGGCGACTACGCGCTGGTGCTCACCGCCCTCGTCGTCGCCGCAGCCGTGGTCGGCTTCTGGGTTGTGAATTTTCCGTGGGGCAAGTTGTTTCTGGGCGACGGTGGCGCGTATTTCTCGGGCTTTGCATTGGCGTGGATCGCGGTGCTGCTGCCGGCACGCAATCCCGAGGTGTCGCCGTGGGCCAGCCTGCTGGTTTGCGCCTATCCCATCATCGAGGTGATCTACAGCATGGTGCGCCGGCGACAGCGCCGGCAATCGCCCGCCAATGCCGATCGAGGACACCTGCACAGCCTGGTGGCCACTGGGATCATCCTGCCGCGACTGGCACTGTTGCACCCCACGCTGCAGAACTCGGCGGTCTCCGTCGTCATGTGGGTCGGCGCCGCTGTGCCGGCGCTGGCCGCGCTGGCCTGCTGGCGTCGTACTGAATTACTCATGTTTTGCGCCGCAGCGTGCGTACTGCTCTACCATCTGATCTACCGCCGAGTTGCAGCAAGATGACACACCAACACAAGATCTACGTGGCAGGCCATCGCGGCATGGTCGGCAGTTCCATCTTGCGTGCGCTGGCGGAGCAAGGGCACGGCAACATCGTCGTGCGCAGCCACGCTGAACTGGACCTAACCGATCAGCGCGCGGTTCATTCCTTCTTCGCATCCGAGCGGCCCGAGCAAGTGTACCTGGCCGCCGCCCGGGTCGGCGGCATCCACGCCAACAACGCCTATCCGGCCGAGTTCATCTACAGCAACCTGATGGTGCAGGCCAACGTGGTGCATGCGGCTTACATGCACGGCGTGCGCAAGCTGCTGTTTCTCGGATCCAGCTGCATCTATCCCAAGCTCGCGGCCCAACCGATGGCCGAAGAAGCGCTGATGACGGGCACGCTGGAGCCCACCAACGAGCCTTACGCGGTGGCCAAGATCGCCGGCATCAAGCTATGCGAAAGCTACAACCGCCAATACGGCACCGACTATCGCAGCGTCATGCCCACCAACCTGTATGGGCCGGGCGACAACTACCATCCTGAGAACAGCCATGTGGTGCCCGCCATGCTCAGGCGCTTCCACGAAGCCAAGCTGGCCGAGGCGCCCAGCGTTTCGGTCTGGGGCACCGGCACGCCGCGCCGCGAATTTCTCTACGTCGACGACATGGCGGCAGCCTGCCTTCACGTGATGCGGCTCGACAGCGCCAGCTGGTCGGCCTGCACCGAGCCGATGCGCAACCTGCTCAATGTCGGCTATGGCAGTGACGTGAGCATCGCCGAACTGGCCCACACGGTGGCCCGGGTGGTCGGCTACCAGGGCCAGATCACCTTCGACGCTTCACGTCCGGATGGCTCGCCGCGCAAACTGATCGACAGCGCCCGCCTGCTGGCCCAGGGCTGGGCTCCCAAGGTGGCGCTGGCCGAAGGCCTGGCGCACGCTTACGCCGACTTCGCCCAGCGTTCCATGGCCGAATCGCAGGATCTCGCCCACCTATACTCCGCGTTGCAAAACGCACGGGGCTATGCGGCTCTCCCGCGGTGCTGAACTGGCTTTATCACCAAAGCCCACTCTCCCGTCGCTGGGGCGGCGGCTCTCCTAGAAAGAACTGCGGCCCATGCGCACGTACAACCCGCAACAGCGGATCCTGGTCACCGGGGGCGCCGGTTTCCTGGGGTCGCACCTGATCGACCGGCTGATCGCGCAAAACCACGAGGTGGTCTGCGTCGACAACCTGTTCACCGGCAACAAGCGCAACATCGCGCACCTGCACGGCAACCCGGCGTTCGAGTTTCTCCGGCACGACGTGACGTTTCCGCTGTACCTGGAGGTCGACCAGATCTACAACCTGGCCTGCCCGGCCAGCCCGATCCACTATCAGCACGACCCGGTGCAGACCACCAAGACCAGCGTGCACGGCGCCATCAACATGCTGGGCCTGGCCAAGCGCCTGCGTTGCCGCATCTTCCAGGCATCGACCAGCGAGGTCTACGGCGACCCTTCGGTGCACCCGCAGCCCGAAAGCTATTGGGGCAACGTCAACCCGATCGGCCTGCGCTCGTGCTATGACGAAGGCAAGCGCTGCGCCGAGACCCTGTTCTTCGACTACCACCGCCAGCACGGCCTGGACATCAAGGTGGCGCGCATCTTCAACACCTACGGCCCTCGCATGCACCCCAACGATGGCCGGGTGGTGTCCAACTTCATCGTCCAAGCCCTGAAGAACGAGCCGATCACGATCTACGGCAACGGCAACCAGACCCGATCCTTCTGCTACGTCGATGACCTGATCGACGGCTTTCTCAAACTGATGGACGCACCGGCCGACTTCCCCGGTCCGGTGAACCTGGGCAACCCCCACGAGTTCACCATCCGCGAACTGGCGCTCAAGGTCATCGAGCTGACGGGCTCACGGTCGACTCTCATCGACAAGCCCTTGCCGAGCGATGACCCGCTGCAACGCCAGCCCGACATCACGCTGGCGCGCGAGCGCCTGGGCTGGGTGCCGGCGGTTCAGCTCGACGCCGGTCTGATCAAGACCATTGCCTATTTCGACGAGCTGCTCAAGGACGGGCACTGACATGTGCGGCGTCGCAGCCACCTACGCGTACTCCGGAACGGCCCCCGCGGTCGATCGCGAGGAGCTGCGCGCCGTGCGCGACCACATGGCGGCGCGCGGACCGGACGGCTTCGGCGAATGGTTCTCGATTGACGGCCGAGTCGGCCTGGGCCATCGCCGGCTCTCGATCATCGACTTGTCCGAACGCGGCGCTCAGCCGATGGCCAACGCCGATGGCCAGGTGATCATCAGCTTCAACGGCGAGATCTACAACTACCGCGAACTCAGGTCGCAGCTGCAGGCGCTTGGCCGGGCGTTCCGCACCGACTCCGACACCGAAGTCCTGCTGCAACTGTACGAGGAGTTCGGCACGGACATGCTGGCCAAGCTGCGCGGCATGTTTGCCTTCGCTCTCTGGGACGGCAAGCGCCGCGCATTGCTGCTTGCACGCGACGCGTTCGGTATCAAGCCGCTCTATTACGCCGACGACGGCAAGACCCTTCGCGCGGCGTCGCAGGTCAAGGCCTTGCTGCGAGCGCCGGTCGACACCTCGCCCGAGCCTGCCGGACACGCGGGCTTTTTTCTTTGGGGCAGCGTGCCGGGTCCGTGGACGCTGTACCGCGGCATTCGCAGCCTGCCGGCAGGCCACTTCATGTGGATCGGCCAGACAGGCGCCGACGCGCCCGAGTCTTATTGCCTGATTACCGACCTGCTGCGGCATGCCGCGGCACAGCCGGCGCGGGGGAGCGCCGAAGACGCCTTGCGCGCCATTTCAGCCGCGCTCGAGGAGAGCGTCACGGCGCACCTGGTGTCGGATGTGCCGGTTGGCGTGTTCCTCTCGGCCGGACTCGACTCCGCCATGATCGCCGCGCTGGCCGCCAGGAGCGGGGCGAGCTTGCGAACGCTCACGCTTGGCTTCGCGGAGTATGCAGGGAGCGAGCACGACGAAGTGCCTTGGGCCGAAGCCATTGCGCGAAAACTGGGCACGGCTCACAGCACGCACCGGGTTCGCAAGGAAGACTTCCAGGACGAACGCCGGAAGTTGCTCGCCGCCATGGACCAGCCGTCGATCGATGGCGTGAACACCTGGTTCGTTGCCCGCGCCTCCGCATCGCAGGGAATCAAGGTTGCCCTCTCAGGCATCGGCGGTGATGAGCTGTTTGCCAGCTATCCGAGCTTCCGCGACGTCCCGCGGACGACCCGCTGGGCCGCGCCACTGTCGGCCGTTCCGGGGCTGGGCCTGATGTGCCGCAAGCTGTCCGCGCCCTTCCTGCAAGCCGTCACGTCGCCCAAATACGCGGGACTGCTCGAATACGGCGGCACCACGGGCGGCGCCTACCTTCTTCGCCGCGGCCTCTACATGCCCTGGGAGTTGCCGCGTGTGATGGACCCGGACATGGCCCGGGACGGCTGGCGCGACTTGCAGGCGCTGGCCCGTCTGGATGCGCCTTCACTGGCGGTGCCCGGCCGGCCCGGAAACCGGCTGGCCGTGAGCGCGCTGGAGATGTCGTGGTATCTGCGCCACCAGATCCTTGCCGACGCCGACTGGGCCGGCATGGCCCATTCCGTTGAAATCAGGGTGCCCCTGCTCGATCTGCCCCTGCTGACAACCATCGCACCGTGGCTGGCGACCCACCCGAGGCTGGGCAAGCGGCAAGTGGCAGCGCAAGCCGCGCCGGCCCTGCCCGAAGCCATCCTGAACAAGCCCAAGACCGGCTTCTCGATACCGGTTCGTGACTGGCTGGGGCCGGCCCCTCGCATCGAGCGGGGCCTGCGTGGGTGGGCCCGAACCGTTCATGCCCGTCAGACCAACGTGCCGCGCGTGCTGGTCTCCACCCTGGCGCCCGGCAACGGCGGCGTGGCTGCCATGACCAGCTTTGTGGTGCGCAACCTGCAGGCGCTGGGACTGGAGCCCGTCATCGGACACTACGCGCCTTACAGCGTTCAACCCGCGCTGTCGGTGCCCACGCATCGGCTGCTGCAACGCGGTGTCGGCACACTGCGCGGCCTTGCTTATCGCGGTTGCGAATCGCACGCCATCGGCGCCTGGCTGCCCGAGCTGGAATTCACCCACTACGCCGCCACCCCACATTGGCGCCGCTTGATGGACAGCTGCGATGCCTTCGTCGCCGTCTCGGGCAACGTCCTGGCTGCGACGCCGTTCTGCCAGACCGGCCGCAACTACCTGGCCTGGGTTGCCACCGATTGGCATGGCGACCGCAAGGACCGGATCAAGATGTTTCCACGGGCCCGGCGTTGGCTGGACGCTGGCATCAACACCCCCATCATCCGGCGCATCGAAAAGAAGCTTCTGACATCCGGTCGGATCCTGCCCCTGAGTGGCAGCACGGCGCGGACCCTGGCGGAGATCGCCGGTACCCCGGCAGCGCCGGTGATCCTGCCCATCGCTGTCGATCACCAGCAGTTCACACCGAATGGGACGGCGCTGGTAGCTGGCCGGCTGGGGTTTGCGGGCCGCTTCAACGACCCGCGCAAGAACATCGGCTTGCTGCTGGACGCGCTGCAACTCCTTCGGGCGCGGGGCCACGACGTTCATGCGGTGCTGATAGGCGACACACCCAGCCCGGCCGTGCGCCGAAAGGTGGAAGACCTGGGCCTGGGCCCCCACGTTCGCTTCATGCCTTCGCTGACACGCACCGAGCTGCGCGACTGCATGCAAACCCTCGACATCTTCGTGCTCCCCTCGCATCAGGAGGGCTTGTGCATCTCCGCGCTGGAAGCGATGTCTTGCGGCGTCCCCGTGGTGTCTACGCGCTGCGGTGGGCCAGAGGAGTTCGTCATTCCGGGCGTCACGGGCCAGCTGGCCGATGCCAGCGCCGGCAACATGGCTGTCGCGATCGCCTCGCTGCTCGCCGACCGGCCGCTTCGCTCACGCATGTCGCTCGCGGCTCGTGAGCTCGTCGAAACGCGCTACACGCGGCAACAGGCTGATGCCACATTCGTACAGGCCTTCCGGGCGACCTTTCCTGCTCTGGCCCAGCCTAGCGCCACCCCGTCCTTTGCAGCACCCAGCCATGCAGCCGGATAGCACTCCTGCGCAAACGTCCTCGTCGGTGCTGGCCCGCGGCGCGGCCCTGTGCGCGGCCATCTGGCGCCATCCTGCCAACCGCCGCGGACGGCTGCGCGCGCTCGGCCGATTTTTCGGCTGGCAGTTCGCCAAGCGCGCCTTCAAGCGCCCGATCACCATCGCCTTTCACAACGGCCGGCTCAGGTGCTATCCCGATAGCACCTCCACCAGCGGCGCCCTCTACTTCAACGGCTACCCCGATTACTGGGAGATGAAATTCCTGCAGGCGTATCTGCGCTCAGGCGATCACTTTCTGGACATCGGCGCCAACAGCGGCGTGTATTCCGTGCTGGCTTGCGCCTATGTCGGCCCCACGGGTTCCGTTGATGCGTTCGAGCCCCACGAACGCACCGCTTTACGCATCGAGGAGCAGGCGGCCCTCAATGGGCTGGACAATCTGCGCGTGCATCGCATGGCTGTCAGCGACCAGGACGGATCGATGGCTTTCGGCTTTTCCCGGAGCGACGCCACCCTGCACCTGCGCCGACCCGGCGAGATGGCGGCGGAAGCGTCGGGAGAGGCGCGCGACGAGGTGGCCCAGGTGCGCAGCATCACGCTCGACAACTTCGCTGGATACCAGCAGTACGCCGCTGCCAAGATGGATATCGAAGGTGCCGAGCCTATGGCGCTGGCGGGCGCGGCCGAGCGGCTCAAGCAAGCCAACCCCCCGGTCTGGCTGCTGGAACTGGCCGGCTATTCCACCTGTTACGGCATCTCCAGCGAAGACGTCGTCCGGCAACTGGCCGCCGCCGGGTTCGACTGCGCCATATACCACCCCGAATCGGCCACGCTGCACTACACCGACGAGCCCTGGCGGCAGGGCGTGCAAAATGTGCTCGCCATTGCCAGGGCGCACCGCGAAGCCGTCGCACAACGGCTGAAATCCGGCGCCACGAACCATCCATGAATTCGACGTCTCCAGAATCCGTCTTTGACCACGAGCACGTGACCGTGATCGAGCCGCCGCGCGGCTGGCGCATGCTCGATTGGCGCGAGCTGTGGGCCTATCGCGAACTGCTGTGGGTGCTCACCGCCCGGGACGTCAAGGTGCGCTACAAGCAGACGGTGCTGGGCGCGGCCTGGGCCATCCTGCGGCCCTTCACCACCATGGTGATCTTCAGCGTGGTCTTCGGGCAACTGGCCAAGATGCCGTCGGACGGCTACCCTTACCCGGTGTTCGTCTATGCGGCCCTGTTGCCGTGGACCTTCTTCTCGAACGCGATCAGCACCTCCGGCCAGTCACTCGTCGGCTCGGCCCACCTGGTGAGCAAGGTGTACTTTCCGCGGCTCATCATTCCACTCGCCTCCGCCGGAGCGGGGCTGGTCGACCTCCTGATCTCCACCGGCATCCTGCTGCTGATGATGCTGTGGTACGGCGTCGGCTGGTCATGGAATCTGCTGGCCGCCCCACTGCTGCTGGCGGCGGTGGTGTTCGCCGCGCTGGGTGTCGGAACACTGCTGTCGGCATTGACCGTCGCCTACCGCGACTTCACCCATATCACGCCGTTCCTGGTGCAAGTCTGGATGTATGTCACGCCGGTGATCTTTCCGGTGTCGCTGGTGCCGGAGCGCTGGCAATGGCTCTTGTACCTGAACCCAATGACGGGATTGGTGGAAGGGTTCAGAGCGGCGTTCCTGGGTAAGCCGTTCGACGTGA
>JAKFEZ010000308.1:0-37968 GCA_036675435.1 Ramlibacter sp.
TACGCATCGCTTGCCGGCTCGATCGCCCACGAGATGCGCAACCCCCTGAGCCAGCTGCACCACAACCTGGAGGACATGCAGAAATCCCTGCCGGCCCCGACGACCACCGGGCAGCCGCAGATGCTCGAGGCGGCGGCGGTGGACGCGCTGTACCGGCACCTGGCGCAAGGCGAGCTGGCGGTCAGGCGCGGGTTGCAGGTCATTTCGATGACCCTGGACGAGGTCAATGCCAAGCCCATGGACGCGGCCGGCTTCGCCTACCTTTCGGCTGCCGACGTGTGCTTCAAGGCCGTGCGCGAATACGGCTACGAAAGCGAGGAGGAGCGCGAACGGGTCCGCGTCCGGGTGGCACGGGACTTCAATTTTCGCGGCGACGAAACCGCTTGCCTGTTCGCGCTGTTCAACCTGATCAAGAATGCGCTCTACTACTTCGAGTCGTGTCCGCAGGCTTGCGTCACCATCACGGTCGACCTGCAGCGCATCGAGGTGCACGACAGCGGCCCTGGCATCTCGCCCGAGAAGGTCCGCCACTTGTTCGAGCCGTTCATCTCGTCGGGCAAATCGGGCGGAACGGGCCTGGGGCTGGCTTACTGCCGGCGAGTGATGCTGGCCTTGGGCGGCGACATCGGCTGCGAATCGGTGGTCGGCCAGTTCACCCGCTTCACGCTGCGTTTTCCGCCAGTCAGCGAGCCGGAGCGCGAAGCCCACCGGCTGTCGATCCTGGAGCGGGTCCGAGGCGACTTCGCCGGCAAGCGCCTGTTGATCGTCGACGACGACGCGGCCCAGCGGATGACCACGCGCCACAAGCTGCAGCCCCTGGGCGTCCAGGTGGACCAGGCCGCGGACGGCCAACGGGCGCTCGAAGCCCTGTCGCGCACTCGCTACGACCTGGTGCTGCTCGACTTGAACATGCCGGTACTCGATGGCTACGCCGTTGCCGAACAGATCCGCGCGGGCCAGGTGCCGGCCCATCGGGACGTTCGAATCGTGGCCTATACCAGCGAGCCAGTGCACCTGGCGGCGGTCAAGACCCAGAAGGCCGGGATGGACGGGTGCGTCACCAAGCCTTGCGACCAGCTTCCCCTGATCCTGGCCCTGCACCAGGCCTTGCTGCGCCCGGCCGTCTACGATCCGGCGGCCCGCCTGCTGGCCGGCCGGCGCGTGCTCCTGGCCGACGACAACCCGTACAACCGCAAGGCGGTGGCTGCCTACCTGAGGCATGCCGGCGCCGAGGTCTCGGAGGCGGGCCACGGCCGTGGCGTGCTGGAGCAGTTGGCGCTGCAGGCGGGATGGGATGCCGTGCTGATGGACATCAACATGCCCGGAATGGGCGGGCTGGAAGCAACGCGGGCCATTCGCAGCAGCGCCCAGCCATGGCACAGCGTACCGGTCATCGCGCTGACCGCCCACCTGGACGCGCAAACGCTCGCCGACGCGCGTGCCGCCGGGATGAACGAGTTCATCACGAAGCCGGTACAGGCGGAGGTGCTGTACGCCGCTTTGCAACGGCTGATCGGCGTCGCTGCGGGCGCGCCGGCGCCGGCCCCGGCAGCAGTGACCAGCACAGAGGCTGGCCTGAAGGCGACCGACCCCGCGGCAAGTGCGCTCGACCTGGATCGGCTGGAGAGCTACCGGCGCATCGGCATGCTGGACGAACTGCTGCGCGACTACCTGCCCGAGATCTCGCGGCTGGTGGCCGAGGTCGAGCAGGGCATTGGCCGCCAGGACCTGGACGCCGTCCGGGACAGCCTGCACTCGTTGCTTGGCATGAGCGGCGAGGCCGGCGCCGCGGCCTTGTACCGCTTGGTGCGGGAAGCTTATGTGCCAATGGCCGAAGGCGGCAGCTGGCCCCGCGATTCGAACTGGCTGCGTCCCATCAGGGAAGCTGCCGCCGAGGCCCAGGCGGCACTGAAATCCTACGGCGCCATGCATTCCGCGTTGACGGCGGGTTGAGGAATGACACCGATGCAGTCCACTTTCCCGGCCGACGAAGCGGGCGCCATTTTGTTCGTCGACGACGAGCCGACATCGCGCAAATGGTTCGCCCGGACCTTTGCGGATGAGTTCCGTGTCGTCACGGCGTCTGGCGTGGGGGAGGCGCTCGACGTCCTGGCCGGGCGCGGCCACGAGTTCGCGGTGCTGGTCACCGATTACCGGATGCCCGAGCGGGATGGCATGAAGCTGCTGCGGGCCGTGCAGCGGGATTTTCGTCACCTGGTGCGGCTGCTGGCCACCGCCTACGCCGAAAAGGAAGTCGCTATCGCCGCGGTGAACCAGGGCAAGGTGCTGCGCATCCTCGAAAAACCGTTGAACGAGGCCCTGACCCGCGAGGCCTTGCGCGAAGCCATCGCCATGCACCGGGCGCAAACCTTCGAGCGGGCGCTCAACGAAGGCCGGGTGGCGGCGCTGCGCGAGACGCTGGGCTTTCTCGCCCATGAGCTGAACACGCCCTTGGCCACCGTGCGGGGCAGCGTGGCGCTGGTCGCCTCGCGGCACTTGGGGGAGGGCGCCACGCCCGGGGTGGCACAGTTCAGCGAGCATTCCCCCGGCGAGCTGCTTGCGGCGCTGGAGCGCGCCGAGCGCCGGGCCCTTTACTGCCAGTCGCTGGTCTCCACCTTCGTGCAGTCCGCCCGCGATGCCTATCCCGGCGCTGCGCCGCAGACCATTGGTGCTGCCAGCCTGGTCAACTCACTGCTGGACGAGTTTCCCTTCGAGGATAACGAGAGGGCCTGGGTCACGGCCCGGCTCGCCGCGGATTTTCGTTTGCCGGGGCGGCGCGACCTGATCTACCTGGTGCTGTGCACGCTGGCCAAGAACGCCTTGCTGGCCTTGCGCGGCAGCGCACAGCCCGGCCTTTGCATCGAACTGGGCGCCGACGATGCAGCCCCTGGCCAGGCAGCCAGGCCCTGGATGCGGTTCACCGACAACGGCCGCGGGATCCCACCCGAAGTCCTGGCCAAGCTGACGCGCGAGCCCGTCACCACCAGAGCGAGTTCGGGGGGCAATGGCATGGGACTCATGTTCTGCCAAAGGGTGCTGCAATCGATGGGCGGGTCGATCCAGATCAGCTCGACGCTCGGCGCGGGCACCGCGGTGACGCTTCATTTCAGCCGGCTCGCTCCCTCGAACGACAGCTGACGCGCAAGGATTTCCGGTGCCGCGCCGCCGTGCCCGCAGCAACCCTCTGTTGCGGCTTGCCACAAGCCACTACGATAGGCATCCATCAAGAACATGCTTTCGAAGGAGCGCCCCCATGCTGGGTTTGATGCAGAGCCAACCGTTGCTGATTTCCTCCCTGATCGATTTTGCCGAGCGCCACCACGGTGACGCCGAGATCGTGTCCCGGCGGGTGGAAGGCGATATCCACCGCTACACCTGGCGCGATGTCGCCGCCCGCTCGCGACAAGTCGCGAACGCCCTGGATGGCATGGACCTGCTGTTTTCCGACCGGGTCGCGACGCTCGCCTGGAACGGCTATCGACACCTGGAGATCTACTTCGGCGTCAGCTCGTCGGGACGGGTGCTGCACACCATCAACCCGAGGCTGCATCCCGACCAGATCGCCTGGATCGCCAATCATGCCGAAGACCAGGTGCTGTGCTTCGACATGAGCTTCCTGCCGCTGGTGCAGGCGGTGCACGCTCGCTGCCCCACCATCCGTCAATACGTGGCGCTATGCGACGCCGACAAGCTGCCGCAGGACACCGGGGTGCCCAACCTGGTGAGCTACGAAGCCTGGATCGGCGGCCGGCCCACCACCTACCAATGGCCGACCTTCGACGAAAACTCGGCCTCGAGCATGTGCTACACCAGCGGGACCACCGGCAACCCCAAAGCCGCGCTCTACAGCCATCGCTCCACCATCCTTCATGCGTATGCAGCGGCGCTGCCGGACGTGATGTGCCTGTCGGCACGCGACTCGGTCCTGCCCGTCGTGCCCATGTTTCACGTCAATGCCTGGGGCATCCCCTATTCGGCGGCGCTGGTGGGTGCCAAGCTGGTGTTCCCCGGCCCGGCCCTGGACGGCAAATCGGTCTATGAGCTGATCGAGGCTGAAAAAGTCAACTACGCTGCCGGCGTGCCGACGGTGTGGCAGATGCTGCTGGGCCACATGAAGCCCAACAAGCTGAGGTTCTCCACGCTCAAGCGCACGGTGATCGGCGGTTCGGCCTGCCCGCCGGCCATGATCGAGGCGTTCCGCGAAGACTATGGGGTCGAGGTCCTGCACGCCTGGGGCATGACCGAGATGAGCCCGCTGGGCACCTTGTGCACGCTGAAGAACAAGCACCTGGCGATGCCCGCCGAGGAACAGATGAAGATCCGCCTGAAGCAGGGCCGGGCGATTTATGGCGTCGACATGAAGATCGTCGGCGGGGAGGGCCAGGACCTCCCCTGGGACGGCCGGACACCCGGCGACCTGTATGTCAAGGGGCCCTGGATCGTGCGGGAGTATTTCAAGGGGGAGGGCGGCGACCCGCTGGTGTACGACCAAGGGGTGGGCTGGTTTCCGACCGGCGACGTGGCGAGCATCGATTCCGACGGCTATATGCAGATCACCGATCGCAGCAAGGACGTCATCAAGTCCGGGGGCGAATGGATCAGCTCGATCGACGTCGAGAACATCGCCGTGGCGCACCCGGCGGTGGCCATGGCCGCCTGCGTCGGCATGCCGCACCCGAAGTGGGACGAGCGGCCCATCGTCGCGGTGGTCAGGAAACCGGGCGCCGAAGTCACCAAGGAAGAGCTGCTGAAGTTCTACGAAGGCAAGACAGCCAAGTGGCAGATTCCGGACGATGTGGTCTTCGTCGAGTCGATTCCGCTCGGCGCGACCGGCAAGATGCTCAAGACCCGGCTGCGCGAGATGCTCAAGGACTACAGGTTGCCGGGGTAGGCGGGTCCCGTGTCACCTGCGCGATAGAAACGCCGCCGGTTAGGGGCAATCCCTGAGCGTTGCGGCGCACAAAAACCAGTACCCTGCCCGCAGTTGGATTCACTAGGAGACCTCCATGAAATTTGCCTTCAAGACTATCGCCCTGTCCGCCCTGGTCGCGGTATCAGGCGTGGCTTTCGCCCAGAAGGGTGAAACGGTACGGATCGCTTTCATGGACCCGCTGTCGGGGCCATTCGCCAACGTGGGCCAGAACCAGCTCAAGAGCTGGCAATTCATTGCCGAGCGCTATTCGACCAAGAATCCCGCGGGCGTCAAGTTCGAGGTGGTCGGCTTCGACAACAAGGGCTCGCCCCAGGAAAGCCTGAACACCCTCAAGGCCGCGATCGATCAGGGCTTCCGCTACGTGACGCAGGGCAACGGCTCGGGCGCGGCCACGGCCATCCTCGACGCCGTCTCAAAGCACAACGCGCGCAACCCGGGCAAGGAAATCGTCTATCTCAACTACGCCGCGGTCGACCCGGCGCTGACCAACGAAAAGTGCGACTACTGGCATTTCCGCCTGGACGCCGACACCAGCATGAAGATGGAGGCGCTGACCTCTTTCATGAAGGACCAGCCCAAGGTGAGCAAGGTGTACCTGCTCAACCAGAACTACTCGCACGGCCAGCAGGTTGCCAAGTACTTCAAGGACGCGATCGCCCGCAAGCGCCCCGACGTGAAGGTGGTGGGTGAAGACCTGCACCCGATCGGCCAGGTGAAGGATTTCTCGCCCTACGTCGCCAAGATCAAGCAATCGGGCGCCGATACCATCGTTTCGGGCAACTGGGGCGCCGACTTGACGCTGCTGGTGAAGGCCTTGAACGACGCCGGCCTGAAGATCCCGATGTACACCTACTACGCCGGTGTCACCGGCACGCCCACCGCGCTGGCCGCGGGCGGCGACAGCGAGGTGTACGTGGTGGCCTATGGACACGCCAATCACATGGGCGAGCTGGGCCAGATCGGCGCGGACTTCAAGAAGAAGTTCAACGACGATTACTACACCTACGCCACCTACAACGGTATCCACCTGCTGAGCGAGGCGATGGCCAAGGCCAAGAGCACCAACCCCGTGGCAGTGGCCAAGGCACTGGAAGGCCTGAGCGTCAAGAGCTTCGCCGGCGACGTGCAGATGCGCGCCTCGGACCATCAGCTGCAGCAAAGCATGTTCATCACCAAGTGGCAGAAGGTGGACGCCAAGCACAAATACAGTGTGGAGAACACCGGCTACACCTTCGCTCCCATCAAGCAGATGGACCCGTACGTGTCCAGCACGCCGACCAGCTGCCAGATGAAGCGTCCCGCTAACGCGTCCTGAACGCGCTGCTGCCGCAGCGCAGCGGCTGGGGACTGTGGGGATAGAGGCCAGGGACCAGGGAAGACCGACTGGGCCGCTGCCTCGTCCCTTTTCCTGGCCTCGGCCCCGTAATCCCTAGCCCTCGCCTCCATGGAATTCTTCACCATCTCGCTCCTGAACGGGATCAGCTACGGGCTGCTGCTGTTCATGCTGAGCTCCGGGCTCACGCTGATCTTCAGCATGATGGGCGTGCTCAATTTCGCCCATGCCAGCTTCTACATGCTGGGGGCCTACTTTGCCTACACCACCACCGAGCTGGTGGGCTTCTGGCCGGCGCTGTTCGTGGCGCCGCTGCTGGTCGCCGTGCTCGGCGCGGGGTTCGAGAAATACTGCCTGCGCCGGGTGCACAAGTTCGGCCACGTGCCCGAACTGCTCATCACCTTCGGGCTGTCCTTCATCATCCTGGAAATGGTGCAGCTGGTCTGGGGCACCAGTTCGGCCGACTACCGGGTGCCCGCAGTGCTGGACGGCCCGCTCTTCACCCTGTACGGCACCCAGTTTCCGATGTACCGCGGCTTCATGATGTTCGTGGCGATCCTGATGCTCATAGCCATCTGGCTGCTGCTCACGCGAACGCGCATCGGCCTGGTGATCCAGGCGGCGCTCAGCCACCCCGAAACCGTCGAAGCCCTCGGGCATAACGTGCCGCGCGTGTTCATGCTGGTGTTCGGCGGCGGCGCGGCGCTGGCCGGCCTGGCCGGGGTCATCGGCGGCAACGCCTTCGTCACCGAGCCGGGCATGGCAGCCACCGTCGGCTCGGTGATCTTCGTGGTGGTGGTCGTCGGCGGCATGGGCTCGCTCTCCGGCGCCTTCGTCGCCTCGCTGCTGATCGGGGTGATCCAGACCTTCGCGGTCGGCGTGGACGCCTCGCTCATGGGCGCGGCCAGCACCGTCGGGCTGGAACTGACCGACAAGACCTTCGGCTACGCCCTGTGGAAGCTCAAGATCAGCCAGATCGCACCGATCCTGCCCTACCTCTTCCTGGTGCTGATCCTGATCTTCCGGCCCAAGGGTCTGCTGGGAACCCGGGAGGGATGACATGAGCGCCGTCCCGGAAAGGCTCGAACCCGCCGCCGTGCCGCTCTCCGCGGCGATTCCCGCAGCCGCCCCGCCGGCCGCGGCCGACACCACGGTCCCGGCCGGCGCCCCTGCCGGCTACTACGCCTTCAAGCCCCTGAACATCGGCCGCTGGCTCATCTGGAGCCTGTACGCCCTGGTGCTGCTGGCCGCGCCGCTGGTGTTCACCAGCAGCCTGTCGCAGACCATGCTCAGCCAGATGGGCATCGCCATCATCGTGTGCCTGTCGTACAACATACTGCTGGGCCAGGGCGGCATGCTCAGCTTCGGCCATGCGGTGCACTCCGGCCTGGGCTCGTTCCTGGCCATCCACACCCTGAACCTGGTTTCCGGCGGCGTGCTGCCGCTGCCGGTGAGCCTGATTCCCATCGTCGGCGGGCTGGCCGGGGCCCTCTTTGCCGTGACCCTGGGCTGGGTCACCACCAAGAAGGCAGCCACCCCATTTGCCATGATCACGCTGGGCATCGGCGAGCTGGTCTGGGCGTCGTCCCTCATGTTCCCGGAGTTCTTCGGCGGCGAGGGCGGAATCTCGGGCAACCGGGTCACCGGCGCCAAGGCCGGCGGCCTGGCCAACGCCCTGGGGCTGACTTTCGGGCCGCAGATCCAGTTGTACTACCTGATCGCCCTGTACACCTTCATCTGCACCGCGCTGATGTTCGCCTTCACCCGAACGCCGCTCGGGCGCATGCTCAACGCCGTGCGGGACAACCCCGAGCGGGTCGAGTTCGTCGGCTACGACACCCAGAAGGTCCGCTACATCGCCTTCATCATCGCCGCCTTCTTTGCCGGCGTCTCCGGTGGCCTGGCGGCGCTGAATTTCGAGATCGTCACCTCCGAGGTGGTGAGCGGGCCGCGCTCGGGCGCCTACCTGCTGTTCACCTTCCTGGGCGGCGCCACCTTTTTCTTCGGCCCGATCATCGGCGCCATCCTGATGGTGCTGGCCTTCGTGATGCTGTCGGAGCTGACCAAGGCCTGGCTGCTGTACCTGGGGCTGGTGTTCCTGTTCATGGTGATGTACGCGCCCGGCGGCATTGCCAGCCTGATCATGATGAACCTGCGGGTGGCCGCCTTCGGCCGGCTCAAGGAATTGTGGGTGAGCTACCTGGCGCTGGCCGTGACGGCGCTGATCGTGCTGCTGGGGGCGGCCGGGATGATCGAGATGATCTATCACCTCAAGCTCAATGCCGCGCTCGGCCCGCAACTGACGTTCCTGGGCGTCAAGCTGAACGCGCACGGCCTGAACAGCTGGTTCGGCTGCGGCTTCGTCATGCTCACCGGGCTCGGTCTGTTCGAAGTGACCCGGCGCCAGTTCGTGCGCCAGTGGGGCGAGATCCAGGAGTTCATCGAGAAGGAAACCAAGCGCAGGGAGGCACTATGAGCCCCCACACGACCTACGCACTTGAACTGAAGGACCTGCGCAAGAGCTTCGGCAAGACCGAGATCATCCGCGGCGCCAGCCTGGCGGTGAGCGCGGGCGAGCGCATCGCGGTCATCGGGCCCAACGGAGCGGGCAAGTCGACCCTGTTCAACCTGATCAGCGGGCGGTTCGCACCCACCAGCGGCGAGGTGCTGCTGCATGGCGCGCGCATTGATGGCAAGCGCCCGTTCGAGATCAACCGGCTGGGCCTGTCGCGCAGCTTTCAGATCACCAACATCTTCCCCAAGCTCAGCGTTTTCGAGAACCTGCGCTGCGGGGTGCTGTGGAGCTTGGGCTACAAGTACACCTTCCTGAA
The DNA here is from genome assembly GCA_036675435.1 of Ramlibacter sp. GTDB lineage: Bacteria > Pseudomonadota > Gammaproteobacteria > Burkholderiales > Burkholderiaceae_C > Ramlibacter. The sequence continues at coordinate 9,098 of JAKFEZ010000308.1, forward strand.
GTTCCTGGCCAACCTGCAAGATGCCAACGAGCGGGCCGAGCAGCTGCTGCACATGATCAAGCTGCACCGCAAGCGCGACGTGCTGGCGATCAACCTGACTTATGCCGAGCAGCGGGCGCTGGAGATCGGCATCACCATCGCTGGGGGTGCCAATGTGATCTTGCTGGACGAGCCGACGGCCGGCATGAGCAAGAGCGAGACGCGGCGCTTCATCGAGCTGATCAAGGAAGTGACGGTGGGCAAGACGCTCTTGACGGTGGAGCACGACATGGGGGTGGTGTTCGGCCTGGCCGACAAGATCGCGGTGGTGGTGTACGGCGAGGTGATCGCCTTCGACACGCCCGAGGCGGTGCGCGCCAACCAGCGTGTGCAGGAGGCCTACCTGGGCTCGCACGTGGCCGATGCGCAGGTGGGAGCGCACTGAATGAGCCCCCACGTTTGCGGCTTCGCCGCTGCACTGCCCCCCGAGGGGGCCCAAGGCGGCCTAGGGGCGGCCCGTCGGAGCCTTGATCCATGCTACTGAAAATAGACAACCTGCACGCCTACTACGGCAAGAGCCACGTGCTGCACGGGGTGCAGTTCGAGGTGGGCGAGGGCGAGATCGTGGCGCTCCTGGGGCGCAACGGCTCGGGCCGCTCGACCACCGCCAAGGCCATCATGGGCATGGTCGAGTGCACCGGCACCGTGGACTGGAAGGGCCGCCCGGCACAGGGCCTGAAACCCTACGAAGTGGCGCACCTGGGCATCGGCTATGTGCCGGAGAACCGCGACATCTTCCCGCGCCTGACGGTGCACCAGAACCTGATGCTGGGCATGAAAAGCGCCAAGCAGTCCGGGCGCTGGTCGTTCGACGACATGTACGGCATGTTCCCGCGCCTGAAGGAGCGCCAGCACACCGAGGCGGGCGTGCTGTCCGGCGGCGAGCAGCAGATGCTGACGCTGTGCCGCACGTTGATGGGCGACCCCGACCTGATCATCATCGATGAGCCGACCGAGGGACTGGCGCCCAAGATCGTGGAACTGGTTGGGCAGTACCTGCAAACCCTCAAACAGCGCGGCGTCTCGGTGCTGCTGATCGAGCAAAAGCTCACCATCGCCATGGCCATCTCCGACCGCGCGCTGGTCATGGGCCACGGCAGCATCGTGTTTCAAGGCACTCCGGACACGCTGCGCGCAGACGCCTATATTCGCAAGGAGTGGCTCGAGGTCTGAGTCTGGCCGGCGCGGGCGCTGACGAGCGAGCCCCGGATGAGCTCACGCACGGCTGACGCCCGGGCCCACATGACACACGGAAATGTCCCTGCCGGGACAATCCGGCTCGTGGTCGCCGCATTTCACCTTTACAATCAAAAAAGAACGATCGTTCTTTTATCTCTATAAGGACAACAGCATGACCGCCGACTACAAGGTCCACGACGACGTGGCCGTGATTACGATGAACAACCCGCCTGTCAACGGGCTGGGTTATGCCACCCGTGTCGGCCTGACCAGCGGGCTCGAAAAAGCCAACGCCGATCCGTCCGTCAAGGCCATCGTCATCACCGGCGCCGGCAAGGCGTTCTCGGGTGGCGCCGACATCAAGGAATTCGGCTCGCCCAAGGCCATCGCCGAGCCCAACTTGCTGTCCGTCATTCTGGCGCTCGAGGCGTCGCCCAAGCCGGTAGTGGCTTCTATCCATTCGGTTGCCATGGGCGGGGGCCTGGAACTGGCCCTGGGTTGCCACTACCGCATCGCCGCGCCAGGCACCCAGATCGCTTTGCCGGAGGTGAAGCTCGGCCTGATCCCGGGCGCCGGCGGCACCATGCGGCTGCCCCGCGTGCTGGGGGTGGAGACCGCGCTGAACATGATCGTCAGCGGCGAACCCGTCAAGAGCGAACTGCTGGCCCAGCAGCCAGGCCAGAAGCTGTTCGACAAGATGGCCGCCTCGGCTGAATCGCTGCCCGAGGAAGCCCTGGCCTACGCCCGTTCGATGGCCGACGCCAAGCCGCTGCCGCTGGTGCGCAACCTGCCTTCCAGGCATCCGCTGGGCGATGCCTACTTCCAGTTCGCCCGCAACATGGTCAAAGGCATGGCCAAGAACTTTCCGGCGCCGGCCAAGTGCGTGGACGCCGTGGAAGCTTCCACCCAGAAGAAGTTCGATGAAGGCATGGCCTACGAACGCGAGATCTTCACCAACCTGATGTTCACCCCGGAGAGCCGCGCGCTGCGTCACCTTTTCATGGCTGAGCGGGCGGCATCCAAGATCCCCGACGTGCCCGAAGACACGCCCAAGCGCGAGATCAAGACGGTGGCCGTGATCGGCGCCGGCACCATGGGCGGCGGCATCTCGATGAACTTCCTGAACGCCGGCATCCCGGTAAAGATTCTCGAGATGAAGCAGGACGCGCTGGACCGCGGCATCGCCACCATCCGCAAGAATTACGAGTCGCAGGTCAAAAAAGGCAAGCTCAAGCAGGACAAGTACGAGCAGCGCATGAGCCTGCTGACGACGACGCTCGACTACAACGACCTCAAGGATGCCGACCTCGTGATCGAGGCCGTGTTCGAGGAAATGGGCGTCAAGCAGAAGGTGTTCGAAAAGCTCGACCAGGTGATGAAGCCCGGCGCGATCCTGGCCTCCAACACCTCCACGCTCGACGTGAACAAGATCGCATCGTTCACCCAGCGCCCGCAGGACGTGGTGGGGCTGCATTTCTTCAGCCCCGCCAACGTGATGAAGCTGCTGGAAGTGGTGCGCGGCGCAAAGACCGGCAAGGACGTCATGGCGACCGTGATGTCGGTCGCCAAGAAGATCAAGAAGACCGCCGTGGTGTCGGGCGTGTGCGACGGCTTCATCGGCAACCGCATGATCGAGCAATACAGCCGCCAGGCCGGCTTCCTGCTGGACGAAGGCTGTACGCCGCAGCAGGTGGACAAGGCGATCGAAAAATTCGGCTTCGCGATGGGCCCGTTCCGCATGGGCGACCTGGCCGGCAACGACATCGGCTGGGCCATTCGCAAGCGCCGGGCCGAAGAGCGGCCCAACATGCTGTACAGCCGCACTGCCGACAAGCTGTGCGAGTTGGGCCGCTTCGGCCAGAAAACGGGCGCGGGCTGGTACGACTACCAGGCCGGCAAGCGCGACGCGATCCCGTCCGCGTTGGTCAATCAGATGATCGAAGACCACCGCAAGGAGTTGGGCATCACGCCGCGCAAGATCGCCGACGATGAAATCGTCCAGCGCCTGGTGTTCTCCCTGGTCAACGAGGCCGCGCACATCCTGGAAGAGGGCATCGCCTCCAAGGCCAGCGACATCGACATGGTCTACATCACCGGCTACGGCTTCCCCATGCACCGCGGCGGCCCGATGCTGTACGCGGACCAGGTGGGCCTGTTCAACGTGGTGCAGGCGATGAAGCGCTTCCAGAAGAACCCGCGCGACGATGCGCAGTTCTGGGAACCCGCGCCGCTCCTGGCCCGGCTGGCGGCCGAAGGCAAGACCTTCAACTGACCGCCACCTCCATGATCAAGCGCGCGTTGGTGCTGGTGCTGGGCCTGGTCCTGCTGCTTGCGGCCGCGGTGGCCGTCAACACGTGGCGCCATGGCTCCCGCCAGCTCGACGCGCCGCCCGCGCCACCACTGGCGGTGGATGAGAAGGCGCTGGCCGACAAGCTGGCCGGGGCGATCCGGTTCAAGACGGTGTCGAGCCAGGACAACCCCGACCTCAACGCCGATGAATTCCGCAAGCTGCACGCGTACCTGGAGCAGCGTTTCCCGGGCGTGCATGCGACGCTCAAGCGGGAAGTGATCGGTGGACTGAGCCTGCTCTACACCTGGCAGGGCAGCGACCCCAAGGCTTTGCCGATCATGCTGATGGCGCATCAGGACGTGGTGCCGATCGCGCCAGGGACCGAGGCATCGTGGCAGGCGCAGCCTTTCGCCGGTGAAGTGAAGGATGGGTTCGTGTGGGGCCGCGGCGCCTGGGACGACAAGGGCAACCTCATCTCGCAGCTCGAAGCCGTGGAGATGCTGATCGCAAGCGGCTTCACGCCTCGCCAGACCGTGTACCTTGCATCCGGCGCCGATGAAGAGGTTGGCGGCCTGCGCGGCGCGGTCCAGATCGCGCAACTGCTGCAGTCGCGCAACGTCAAGCTCGATTTCGTCATCGACGAAGGACTGCTGATCACCGACGGCATCATGCCGGGCCTCGCCAGGCCGGCCGCGCTGATCGGAATTGCCGAGAAGGGCTATTTGTCCGTGGTGCTGAAAGTGCCGGCGACGCCCGGCCACTCGTCGATGCCCCCTCCCAAGGGCAGCAGCGCCATCGCGATGATGAGCGCCGCGCTGCGCCGCCTCGACGACGAACAGCTGCCGGCCGGCCTGCGCGGCGTGGCGCGCGAAATGTTCGAAACCGTGGCGCCCGAGATGAGCGGCTTCGGGCGGGTGGCGCTTTCCAACCTGTGGCTGTTCGGCCCGATCGTGCAGTCGCAGCTGGAGAAAGGCGCGAGCACCAATGCCATGATGCGCACGACCACGGCGCTCACGATCTTCAACGCCGGCAACAAGGACAACGTGCTTCCCGGCGTCGCCGAAGCCACGGTGAATTTTCGCCTGCTCCCCGGCGATACACGGGCTGGCGTGATGCAGCACGTGAAGGAGAAGGCGGCCAGCGACCGGTTCGAACTGGTCGCACTGCCGGGCGGGGCCGAGCCATCGCCCATATCGCCGACCCGGTCCGAGTCCTACCAGCTGATCAACCGCACGGTTCGCTCGCTGTTCCCCGACGTCATCGTCGCGCCCGGCCTCATGATCGCGGCGACCGATTCGCGCCACTTCAGCGCCATCAGCGATCACATCTACCGCTTCTCCCCGGTGCGCGCCCGGCCCGAGGACCTGCCGCGCTTTCACGGCACCAATGAACGCATCGCCACCAGCAACCTTGCGGAGCTGGTGCGCTTCTACCATCAGCTGCTGCGCAACACCGCAGCGGCGCCCGCAACGAACCCCGTATCTCCCTAGAAAGGCAATGCCATGACCTCCGCCGTTATCGTCTCCACCGCCCGCACGCCTCTGGCCAAGAGCTGGAAGGGCTCTTTCAACATGACGCACGGCGCCACGCTGGGCGGGCATGCCGTTCGGCACGCGATCCAGCGCGCCGGCATCGACGCCGCGCAGGTGGAAGACGTGATCATGGGCTGTGCCAATCCGGAAGGCGCCACCGGCGCCAACATCGCGCGCCAGATCGCGCTGATGGCCGGCCTGCCGGTGACGGTTTCCGGCGTCACCGTGAACCGTTTCTGCTCGTCCGGCCTGCAGACCATCGCACTGGCGGCCCAGCGGGTGATCGCCGGCGAGGGCGATGTCTTCGTAGCCGGCGGGGTCGAAAGCATCTCCTGCGTTCAACAGGAAATGAACACCCACATGATGAAGGACCCCGAGCTGGACAAGGTCAAGCCCGAGATCTATTGGTCGATGCTGCAGACCGCCGAGCAGGTCGCCAAGCGCTACAACATCGGCCGGGAGACCATGGATGAATATGGCGCCGCCAGCCAGCAGAAGGCTTGCGCCGCGCAGGCTGAAGGCAAGTTCGACGCCGAGATCGCGCCGATCACCGTCAAGGCAGGTGTCGCCGACGCGGTGATGGGCCTGCGTACCAAGGAAGTCACCGTCAGCAAGGACGAGGGCACGCGCGAGGGCACGACCCAGGAAGGCATCAGCGGCATCAAGCCCGCACTCCCCGGCGGGGTGATCTCGGCCGGCAACGCCAGCCAGTTCTCCGATGGCGCCGGTGCCTGCGTGGTGGTGAGCGAGGAATATGCGAGCAAGAACAACCTCAAGCCGCTCGGCCGTTTTCTGGGTTTCGCGGTCGCCGGTTGCGAGCCCGACGAAATGGGCATCGGCCCGGTGTTCGCCGTGCCCAAGGTGCTCAAGAAGCTGGGCCTCACGGTGAACGACATCGACCTGTGGGAGTTGAACGAGGCGTTTGCCGTGCAGGTGATCTACTGCCGCGACAAGCTGGGCATCCCCAACGACCGCTTGAACGTCAACGGCGGCGCCATCGCCCTGGGCCATCCCTACGGCGTGTCGGGCCAGCGTCTGACCGGCCACGCGCTGATAGAAGGCAAGCGCCGCGGCGCCAAGCGCGTGGGCGTCACCATGTGCATCGGCGGCGGCATGGGCGCTGCGGGAATTTTCGAAGTTCTCTGACCCGGTTGATTGCGATGAGCCTTCGTTCAACGCTGGATTTCCTGCTGTACGACTGGCTCCGCGCCGAGGATCTGACCGATCGCAAGCGCTTCGCCGATCATTCGCGCGAGACGTTCGATGCCGTACTGGACACTTGCGAGCGAATTGCGCGGGAGAAGTACGCGCCGTTCAACCGCACGGTCGACATCGAGGAGCCGCGGTTCGACGGCGAAAAGGTCATCCTGCCGCAAGCGACCTACGAGGCCAACCGGGCCTATGCCGAATCGGGCATGCTGAGCGCGGCGCAGGATTACGAGGAGGGCGGCATGCAGCTGCCCTACACGATCGAGGCCGCAGCCAACGGTTTCTTCGGCCTGGCGTCCGTCAGCATGGGTTCGAGCCTGCTCACCAAGGGCAACGCCAACCTGCTGCTGGTGCATGGCACGGAGGCCCAGAAGGCTGTGTTCGCCCGCAATGAATTCGCCGGCCGCTTCTCCGGGACGATGTGCCTGTCGGAGCCGCAAGCCGGCTCGTCGCTCTCAGACATCACGACGCGCGCGGTGCCCGACGGCGAGGCTTTTGAAGCCGACCCGCTCGGCCCGCGCTACCGGCTGACCGGCAACAAGATGTGGATCTCGGCGGGCGAGCATGAGCTCACCGAGAACATCGTCCACCTGGTGCTGGCGAAGATCCCGGGGCCGGATGGCAAGCTGATTCCCGGCACCAAGGGCATTTCACTCTTCATCGTGCCCAAGAAACTGGTGAACCTGCAAGGCGAATTGACGGGCGAGCGCAACGACGTCGCTCTGGCCGGCCTGAACCACAAGCTGGGCTGGCGCGGCACCACCAATACGCTGCTCAATTTCGGCGAGGGCAAATTCCCGGTAGATGGCCGTGCCGGCGCGGTCGGCTACCTGGTGGGACAGCCTCACGAGGGCCTGCGCTGCATGTTCCACATGATGAACGAGGCACGCATCGGCGTCGGCACCGCCGCCGTGATGCTCGGCCTGGCGGGGTACTACGCCTCACTCGAGTATGCGAAAGGCCGGCCCCAGGGCCGCGCAGTCGGGCCGGCAGGCAAGGACCCGGCGCAGCCGCAGGTGCCGATCATTCAGCACGCCGACGTCAAGCGCATGCTGCTCGCGCAGAAGTCCTACTGCGAAGGCGCGCTGGCCCTGGAACTGTATTGCGCCCGGCTGGTCGATGAGCAGCACACCGGACCGGCCGCGGCCGCCGACGAAGCCCGGCTGCTGCTGGAGGTGCTGACGCCTATTGCCAAGAGCTGGCCCAGCGAGTGGTGCCTGGAAGCCAACTCACTGGCCATCCAGATCCATGGCGGCTACGGCTACACGCGTGATTTCCCGGTGGAGCAGTACTGGCGCGACAACCGCCTCAACATGATCCATGAAGGCACGCACGGCATCCAGGCGGCCGACCTGCTGGGCCGCAAGGTCCTGATGGAAGGAGGCCGTGGGCTGGAGTTGCTGGCCGCCCGGATGGCTGCGACGATCGAACGAGCCGCCGCACGGCCGGCCTTGACCGAATACGCGAGCGCACTGGCCGACGCGCTGCAGCAAGTGCGCACGGCCACCGAATCCGCGTGGGCCACGGCCAACGCCGGCGAAGCACTGGCCAATGCCGTTCCCTACATGCAGGGCTTCGGGCACGCCGTGCTGGCCTGGGTCTGGCTGGACGTGGCCTTGGCGATTCCGTCGGAATCCGCCAACGATGCCGTGCATCGCGGCAGGCTACTGGCGATGCGGTACTTCTATCGCTACGAGCTGCCCAAGATCGGCGCCTGGCTGCTTGTCGCGGCGAGCCGCGATCCCACCTGCGCCCAGATGCCCGAGGAGGCCTTTTGACGGTATCGGCCAAGACCATCGCCCGGATCGAAAAGCTGATCTGGGTTCTGATCTACGGCGGCCTTTTCGCCGTGATCCTTGGCCTGGCCAACCTCTCGCCCAACCCGGTGGGCGGCTGGTGGCTGCTCGTGATCGGGGGACTGGCGGCCATGGCCGGCGTGGTGCTGATCTGGGTCCGCTCGCGGCTGAGCGCCTCGGATTGACAGTGGTGGGCGAGCGCCAGAAAGTATCTCCGCAGCGACACACGAGCGCGCAAACGAACGCACAATCAACTGCAGGCACCTAGGAAAACAAGCATGACCCGCACCGTATCGCAACTTTTCGATCTCAAAGGCAAATCCGCGCTGGTCACTGGCGGCTCTCGCGGCCTGGGCCTGCAGATGGCCCATGCCCTGGGCGAGGCCGGCGCCCGCATCATGCTGACCTCGCGCAAGGCGGCCGACCTGGAACAAGCAACGGCCGAGTTGCAGGCCGCCGGCATCGACGCGCGCTGGATCGCCGCCGACTGCGGCAAGGAAGAAGACATTCACCGGCTGGCTGACGAGACACTGGCCCGCATGGGCGATGTCGATATTCTCATCAACAACGCAGGCGCCGCCTGGGGCTCGCCCGCCGAAGACCATCCGGTCGAGGCCTGGGACAAGCTGATGAACCTGAACGTGCGCGGCTATTTCATCCTCTCCCAGCGCATCGCCAAGCGCAGCATGATTGCGCGAAAGTACGGCCGCATCATCAACATCGCGTCGATTGCCGGATTGGGAGGCAACCCGCCCGAGATCACCACGCTGGCCTACAACACCTCCAAGGGCGCGGTGATCAGCTTCACCGAAGCCCTGGGCTGCGAATGGGGCAAGTACAACATCACGGTGAATGCCATCTGCCCCGGATTCTTTCCCAGCAAGATGACCCAGGGGACGCTGGAGCGGCTGGGCGAGGACCATCTGGCCGCCCATGCGCCGCTCAAACGCCTGGGCGACGACGAAGACCTCAAGGGCATCACCTTGCTCTACGCCTCGGACGCAGGCAAGCACATCACCGGCCAATGGCTGGCGGTAGACGGCGGCGTAAGCGTGATCACTGGAGGCTGAGGCGTGACCACCCGATTCAGCCCGTCATCGGTCGAAGGCACCTGACCATGCATTTCGGTGTCGACATCCCCTTCGTCCACCACCTGGGCTTCGAACTCGTGCTGTTCGAAGGCGGCGACTCCGAGATCCTGTACGAGCCGCGGCCGGAACACCTCAACTCTTTTGCCGTCACGCATGGCGGCGCCTGCATGACCTTGCTGGACGTGGCCATGGCAGTCGCCGCGCGCAGTGTCCAGAAAGACATGGGTGTGGTCACCATCGAGATGAAAACCAGCTTCATGCAGCCGGCCCGCGGCAAGCTCAACGGCAAGGGCCGCCTCATGCACCGCACGGCCAGCCTGGCCTTCACCGAAGCAACGCTCTATGACAGCGAGGGCCGCGCCTGCGCCCACGCGACGGGCACCTTCAAGTACGTTCGGAGGCTGGCCGTGGGCGCGAAGAGCGCCAACCCGCTGAACGTCATTTCAACGGACTAGAGAACTCATGCCACAAAACACGCAGATCATCCTGGACAACCGCCCGCAGGGCGAAGCCAGCGCCGGCAATTTCAAGTTCGCCACCAGCGAGACCCCCGCGTTGCGCGACGGGCAGGTGCTGGTGCGCCACCATTTCCTCAGCCTGGACCCCTACATGCGCGGGCGCATGAACGACGCGAAGAGCTACGCGGCGCCGCAGCCGCTGGGCCAAGTGATGGGCGGAGGCACCGCCGGCGAGGTCGTGGAGAGCCGTTCGCCCCGATACCAACCCGGCGACAAGGTGGTGGGCATGGGCGGCTGGCAGGAATACAGCGTCGTCGACGGCGACCAGCCCGGTGCACTGCGCAAGGTCGACACAACCCACGTGCCCTTGTCGCACTACCTCGGTGCCGTGGGCATGCCCGGTGTCACGGCCTGGTATGGGCTGGTCAAGATCATCGAGCCGCAGGCCGGCCAGACCCTGGTGGTCAGCGCGGCTGCCGGCGCCGTTGGCAGCGCCTTCGGCGCACTGGCCAAGGCGCGCGGGTGCCGCACCGTCGGCATCGCCGGCGGCGCCGACAAATGCAGGTACGTCACAGCCGACCTGGGCTTCGACGCCTGCATCGACTACAAGGAGCACCCGGATGCCGGGTCCCTGTCCAAGGCCCTGAAGGAAGCGTGCCCCGACGGGGTCGACGGCTATTTCGAGAATGTGGGCGGCATGGCTCTCGACGCCGTGATGATGCGCATGAACGCCTTCGCCCGCATCGCCCTGTGCGGCATGATCGCCGGCTATGACGGCAAGCCCGTCCCGATGTCCTATCCGCAGCTGCTGCTGACCAACCGCATCAAGCTGCAGGGGTTCATCGTCAGCGAACACATGGAGGTCTGGCCCGAGGCGCTCAAGGAACTGGGCGCATTGGTCGGCAGCGGCAAGTTCCGCCCGCGTGAGTCGGTCGCCCAGGGCCTCCAGTCGGCGCCCGAGGCTTTTCTAGGCCTGCTCAAGGGCAGGAATTTCGGCAAGCAACTGGTGAAACTGGCCTGAACCCGGGGAGGTCCCATGGATGCCACCCACGAAGTCATCAATCAGCCGGAAGCGCTGGCCGACTACGACCTGTTCGCGGGCAACCGGCCGCTGCGCGATGCCCTGAGGTTCAACGCACCCGAAATGGACACGGCGCCGCTCGAGCGGCTGGGCCCGCTGCTGGGAAGCAGCGGTATGCAGATGCATGCGCGGCTGGCCAACATCCACCCGCCGCAGCTGCACAGCCACGATCGTTTCGGGCGCCGCATCGACCGGGTCGAGTTCCATCCCAGCTACCACGCGTTGATGGATGCCGCCACCGGCGCCGGCCTGCATGGAACTCCCTGGGCCGAGGCGGCCGGCCACGCGCACACGCTCAGGGCGGCGGGGTTCATGTTGTTCACCGAGCTGGAACCGTCGGTTTTGTGCCCGATCTCCATGACCTACGCCGTCACGCCCGCGCTGCGCGCCAACCGGGCGATTCATTCGGAGTGGGGGCCAGGCCTGGCCAGCCGCAGCTATGACCCCGCCTTGAAGTCCTGGAAGGAAAAGACCGGCCTGACCATGGGCATGGGCATGACCGAAAAGCAGGGCGGCTCGGACGTTCGCGCCAACACCACCCAGGCGCAGGTCGACGGCGCGGACGCCTGGGGCCAGCGTTTTCGCATCACCGGGCACAAGTGGTTCTTCTCGGCGCCGATGTGCGACGCCTTCCTGATCCTGGCGCAGGCGCCGGCCGGCTTGTCGTGCTTCTTCTTGCCGCGGGTGCTGCCCGATGGCTCCGTCAACGCCATCCGCATCCAGCGGCTGAAGGACAAGCTGGGCAACAAGGCCAACGCGAGTTCCGAAGTCGAGTTTCATTCGGCATGCGCCTGGCTGATCGGCGACGAGGGGCGCGGCGTGCCGCAGATCCTGGAAATGGGCACGATGACCCGGCTTGACTGCGCCCTGGGCACCAGCGGCCTGATGCGCCAGGCGCTATCCATCGCTCTGAACCACACGGCACAGCGCCAGGCATTCGGCAAGACCCTGATCGACCAGCCCCTGATGCGCAACGTGCTATCCGATCTGGCGCTGGAGTCCGAGGCGGCGACGGCACTGTCGATCCGGCTGGCGCGCGCTTTCGACCGCGCCGGTGACGCCCATGAGGCGGTGATGGCGCGGCTGCTCACCCCGATCGCCAAGTTCTGGATTTGCAAGCGGGGCGCGCCTTTCGCCCAGGAAGCCATGGAATGCCTGGGCGGCAACGGCTACGTGGAGGAGGGCGGTGAAGGCATCATGGCCCGCATTTACCGTGAGATGCCCCTGAACTCGATCTGGGAAGGAGCGGGCAACATCATGGCGCTGGATCTGCTGCGGGCGCTGCGCAAGGCCGACGCGGCGGCGGCCCTGGCCCACGAGCTCGCGCCCGCGAAAGGTGCTCATCCAGCGTTGGACCGGTTGGTCGCGGCGCTGCCAGCGCGGGTGGAAGAAATGGCTACCGAAGTGGAAGCGCGCCGCCTGGCGCAAGACGTCGCTCTGGCCGTGCAGGCGGCCCTGCTGCACCAGAGCGCGCCGGGCGCCGTCTTCGCCGCCTTCTGCGATTCGCGGCTGGCCGGCAACTGGGGCCAGGCTTTCGGCACCTTGGGCGCCAACACCGATTTCGACGCCATCATCACACGCGCCTTGCCGCGCTGAGAACAACCTAGAGAACCGCACATGCCCGACCTCATCCTGCACCACTACCCGAGCTCGCCGTTCTCCGAGAAAATCCGCCTGGTGATGGGCTACAAGAAGCTGGCCTGGAAGTCTGTCGTGATTCCGCCCGTCATGCCCAAGCCCGACGTGCTGGCCTTGACGGGCGGCTACCGCAAGACGCCCATCCTGCAGGTCGGCGCCGACGTCTACTGCGACAGCGCCTTGATCTGCGACGTGCTGGAGCACGTGCAGGCCGAGCCCACGCTCTACCCGCCTCACCTCAAAGGCGTCTCGCGCGTGTTTGCGCAGTGGGCCGACACGACGCTGTTCTGGGCGACCATGGCCTACAACCTGCAGCCCCGCGGCGCCGCGCATGTTTTCGCCAAGGCGCCGCCGGAGGTGGCCAAGGCCTTCGGCGAAGACCGCAAGGCGATGAGCGGCAACATGGTTCGCCTGCGACCGGCAGATGCCACCTCGGCCTATCGCTCCTATTTGCGGCGAATCGCCCACATGGCGGAAGAACATGATTTCCTGTTCGGCATCGATCCCTGCGTCGCCGACTTCGCGGCTTACCACGGGCTTTGGTACACGCGCGCCCAGGTGCCGCTGCTGGCCGACATTCTCAACGCCACGCCGGCCGTGGGCGAATGGATGGACCGCATGGCGGCTGTCGGCCACGGGTCCATGGACAAGTTCAGCGCGGCCGACGCCATCACCGTGGCGAGCAACGCCGAGCCGCTGCCGCCCGGCCAGAACCTGCTCATCGACAGTGCCTTTCAGGACGATCACGGCATCGCCCTGGGCAGCCGCGTCACCGTCACGGCCGAGAGCTTCGGGCCCGAGCCGACCGAGGGCGAACTGATGGCGGCTACCCGCACCCACTTCACCCTGCGCCGCCAGGACGCCCGGGCCGGGATGCTGCACGTGCATTTTCCTCGCATCGGCTATGTCCTGCGCAAGGCGGAAGTCGCCTGAGCCGGCGCGCGGACTGCCATGACACCGGCCTGCGGCTACTGCCTGTTCGATACCGTGCTGGGCGCATGCGGTATTGCCTGGGGCAACGCGGCGCTGGTGGGTGTGCAGCTGCCGGAGTCGAGCGAGGCGGCCACCCATCGGCGAATGCGAAGGAGCTTTCCGGCTTGCACTGAATCGATTCCGCCGGACTGGGTCCAGGCCGCCATCGGCCGCATTCAAGCCCTGCTGGATGGCCAGCACGACGACCTGGCCGATATCCCGCTGCAGATGGACGACGTGCCGCCGTTCCATCAGCGTGTCTATGAGATCGCCCGAGCCATTCCGCCGGGCCGCACCATGACTTATGGCGAGGTCGCAGGACTGCTGGGCGAGCCCAACGCGGCGCGGGCGGTCGGCCAGGCGCTGGGCCATAACCCTTTCGCGCCGGTCGTGCCCTGCCATCGCGTGCTGGCTGCCCGCAATAGCTCGGGCGGCTTTTCCGCCGAAGGCGGCGTCGCCACCAAGCTGCGGATGCTGCAGATCGAACGCGCCCAGTTGGGCCCCGAGCCGGGCCTTTTCGACTGAATCCTGCGCGAGACTTGCCCGGCGTGGCGCCTTCGGCGGCCCGGTCCTAGAGTTTTACGTGGTCCCTGTTCGCCGGATCGACCGGGCGAGAGCGCATATCCATGCCCGGCTCAACCCGCTCCACGCGCTCAACGCGAGGCTCGACGCGGCTTTCGAGTTGCCCCAGCCGCGATTCCAGGGCGCGGGTGATCTGGTCGAGTTGGGTACGCAACTCGCGCTGCCCCTGGATCATCGACCGCTCGAACTCACTGGAATTGATCGACCCACGCTGGCGATCCTCGCGGAAATGGCTGTCGAGATACTGGCGCAGCTCGGTAAAACGCGACGCCTCCGCCTTGTCGGCCAGATCGCGCTGGGCCTGCAAGTCGCGAGTAAACCTGTTTTCCGTGGTCCGCATGCGCGAGCGCATCACCGTGCTGCTCAGCAGGAAAAGCACCAGCCCCAGCGCCAGCAAGCCGAGAAGCAGGGCGCCAAGCGGCGCATCCATGCGGAACAGGCCGAAGTTCAGCGGCGAGGATGTCATGAATTGGGGCCAGTTCAGGGCTGCAAAGCCGGCTACCGCCAATATCACAACGACGAGAAGAATCATTCGTGCGCGCATGTGTCGTCTCCTTGGGAAGGCATCCAATATTCTTGGGACGGCCACGGCCGCGCTGTTGTCAGCGAATGCGCCGTTTCCGTGTCCGTCCGGTGTGGCAAACTCCCGCGTCCGTCGCGCTCTCAGCAGTACCAGCATGCAAAAAATACTCCGGCAGATTGCCGCCGAACTCCGGGTCCAGGAAAATCAGGTCAAGGCCACCGTCGACCTTTTGGACGGCGGTGCCACCGTGCCTTTCGTTGCCCGCTATCGCAAGGAGGCCACGGGCGGGCTCGACGACGTGCAACTGCGCGAACTCGAATACCGCCTGGGCTACTTGCGCGAACTCGAAGAGCGCCGTGCTGCGGTGCTCAAGAGCATCGACGAGCAGGGCAAGTTGACCACCGAACTGCGCGCCGCCGTCGAAGCGGCGCCTACCAAGCAGGACCTGGAAGACATCTATCTGCCGTACAAGCAGAAGCGCCGCACCAAGGGCCAGATCGCGCGCGAAGCAGGTCTGGAGCCCTTGGCCGACAAGCTGTTCGCCGATCCTTCGCTGAATCCCGCCCAGGAAGCCGCGGCATTCGTGAAGCCGGAAAAAGGGGAGGGGGGCGAGGATTTCACATCCGCCCAGGCCGTGCTGGATGGCGTGCGCGACATCTTGTCCGAGCGCTGGGCCGAAGCGCCTGCGCTGGTGCAGCAGTTGCGCGAGTGGCTGTGGCAGGAGGGCCTTTTCCGCTCCAAGCTCATGGCCGGCAAGGACGAAAACCATCCGGACGTTGCCAAGTTCCGTGACTATTTCGACTACGACGAGCCGATCGGCCGGGTCCCCTCGCACCGCGCCCTGGCCGTGTTTCGCGGCCGTCAGCTCGACATCCTCGACGCCAAGCTGGTCTTGCCGGTGGAGCCCGAGCCCGGCAAGCCGTCGCTGGCCGAAGGCAAGATCGCGCTGCACCTGGGCTGGAGCCACCAGGCGCGGCCCGCCGACGACCTGCTGCGCAAGTGCGTGGCCTGGACTTGGCGCGTCAAGCTGTCCTTGTCGACCGAGCGCGACCTGTTCGCGCGGCTGCGCGAAGACGCCGAGAAAGTGGCCATCAAGGTGTTCGCCGACAACCTGCGCGACCTGCTGCTGGCCGCCCCGGCCGGTCCCAAGGTCGTCATGGGGCTGGACCCTGGCATTCGCACCGGCGTCAAGGTGGCGGTGGTCGATGCCACAGGCAAGCTGGTCGAAACGTCCACTGTCTATCCGCACGAGCCGCGCCGCGACTGGGAAGGCTCGCTGCACCAGCTCGGCTTGCTATGCCGCAAGCACGGGGTGAACCTGATCGCCATCGGCAATGGCACCGCCAGCCGGGAGACCGACAAGCTGGCAGCCGACCTGATGAAGCGGCACGAAGGAATGCAGCGCATCGTGGTGAGCGAGGCCGGCGCCTCGGTTTACTCGGCCAGCGAATTCGCCTCGCAGGAAATGCCCGACGTCGACGTGAGCCTGCGCGGCGCCGCCAGCATCGCGCGGCGCTTGCAGGACCCATTGGCCGAGCTGGTCAAGATCGATCCCAAATCCATCGGCGTCGGCCAGTACCAGCACGACGTGAATCAGAGCGAGCTGGCACGGACGCTGGAAGCGGTGGTTGAGGATTGTGTGAACTCCGTCGGAGTCGACCTCAATACCGCCAGCGTGCCGCTGCTGTCACGGGTTTCCGGCCTGTCGGCTGCCGTTGCGAAGTCGGTGGTGCGCTGGCGCGAGGCGCACGGTGCCTTCAAGAACCGCCAGCAACTGATGGACGTCAGCGGCCTGGGGGCCAAGACCTTCGAGCAGAGCGCCGGTTTCCTGCGCATCCGCGGCGGCGACAACCCGCTGGACATGACCGGCGTGCACCCGGAAACCTACCCGGTGGTGGAAAAGATGATCGCCGCCAGCGGCAAGCCGGTGGCCGAAGTGATGGGCCGGGCCGAGATGCTCAAGACGCTCAAGCCCGAGCTGTTCGCCAACGAAAAATTCGGCGTGATCACGGTCAGGGACATCCTGGTCGAGCTGGAAAAACCCGGCCGTGACCCCCGGCCCGACTTCAAGGTGGCGCGTTTCAACGAAGGCGTCGAAGACATCGCGGACCTGCGCGAAGGCATGGTGCTGGAAGGCACGGTGAGCAACGTCGCAGCCTTCGGCGCGTTCGTCGACCTGGGCGTGCACCAGGATGGGCTGGTGCACGTCAGCCAGCTGGCGCACAAGTTCGTCAACGACGCCCGCGAGATCGTCAAGACCGGCGACATCGTCAAGGTCAGGGTGGTGGAAGTGGATGTGGCGCGCAAGCGCATCGCGCTGTCGATGAAACTCGGCGATGCGCCGGCCCGCCGCGACGGCCCGCGCGACAACCGTTTCGAAGGCGCGGGGCGAAGCCAGCGGGCGCCCCAGCAGAACACGCCCGCGAACACGGCCATGGCCGGCGCGTTCGCCAAGCTGCAGGGGCTGAGGAAGCCTTAAAGCGAGGCCGCCAGCATCTCCTCATACTCCGGCGCCGACGCGATGCGCGGGTTGGTCTTGTGGCAGTGATCGGCCAGCGCGCCCTTGATGATCTGGTCGAACCAGTCGCGCTGAACACCCATGGCGGCCAGGCCGGTGGGCAGCGCCAGGCGCGCGTTCATGTCGCGGATCGCCTCCGCAATGTCGCCGGCCGAGGACAGCCCCATGGCGTGGGCCATGCGCTCCAGGCGCCTGTCCTTCTGCACCGATTCGGCCTGCGCATTGAAGCGCACCACCGCCGGCAGGAACATCGCGTTGAGGGTGCCGTGGTGCAGCCGCGGATCGACCCCGCCCAGGCTGTGGCTGAGCGAATGCACGCAGCCCAGGCCCTTCTGGAAGGCCATCGCGCCCTGCATCGAGGCGCTCATCAGGTTGAAGCGCGCTTCACGGTCGCTGCCGTCTCGCGTGGCGCGCTCGATGTGGGCCCAGCCGCGCTCCAGCCCGTCCAGCGCGATGCCGTCGGCCGGCGGGTTCACGGCCGCCGACATGAAAGTCTCCATGCAGTGCGCGATGGCGTCCATGCCGGTCGCGGCCGTGAGCTTGGGCGGCAGGCCGAAGGTGAGTTCCGGGTCGCAGATCGCTGTCTTGGGCACCAGGTGCCAGGAGTGGAAGCCGAGCTTGCGGTGATCGTCGACGATGATGATGGCGCCGCGCGCCACTTCGCTGCCGGTGCCGCTGGTGGTGGGTACGGCAATCAGCGGTGCGGCCCGTTCGGTGATGAGGCCCGAGCCGCCTTCGATGGTGGCGTAGCGGGTGAGCGGGCCTTCGTGCGTGGCGGCGATGGCCACGCCCTTCGCGCAGTCGATGGCGGAGCCGCCGCCCACGGCGATGAGGCCATCGCAGCCATGATCCTTGTACGCCTGTGCGGCAGCGCGCACGGCGGCTTCGGTGGGGTTGGACGGCGTCTGGTCGAACACTGCCACCTGCATGCCCGGCAAGGCGTCCAGCGCCTTCTGCAGCACGCCGGCGGCCTTGACGCCGGGGTCGGTGACGATCAGGGGCCGCGTGATGCCGACCCGCTCGCATTCCTGCTTGAGCAGCTTGACGGCGCCGAAATCGAACTGGATCTGGGTCACGTAGTAGATGAAGGCCATGGCGCGTTCCGTTACGATGGAAAGTCCAACTTTAACTGGAGGAGACCGACTATGCGCATTCATCACGTGTTGGTGGCAACAGCCCTGGTGGCGGCCGGGGCGGCCGCGAATTCCGCCTGCCTCACGGACGCCCAGGCCGCTGACCTGGTTGCCCAGTTCGTTGCCAAGACGCCGGCGGTGACGCCTGAAGGCCTGAGCGAGGCCGAGGGCGCGTGCAGCCGGGCCAAAGTCAATGCGCTGCTCGAGAAACGCTATGGGCCGGTGATCGGCTACAAGGCCGGCCTCACCAACCCGGCGGTGCAAAAGCGCTTCGGCTACGACAAGCCGGTCTGGGGGAAGCTGTTCCAGGGCATGGTGCTGGCCGACGGCGCCACGGTGGAGGCGGCTTTCGGCGCTCGCGCGCTGTTCGAGGCCGACATGCTGGTGCGGGTCAGCAGCAGCGACATCAACACGGCCAGAACGCCGATGGAGGTGCTGCAATCCGTCGATCAGGTGATTCCTTTCCTGGAGCTTCCCGACCTGGTGGTTCAGGCGCCACCCAAGCTGGGCGGGCCGGGCATCAGCGCCATCAATGTCGGCGCCCGGCTGGGCGTGGCTGGCAAGCCGATCCCGGTGCCGTCGACCCGCGCCGAGCGCTACGCCATGTTGAACGCGCTGCGCGACATGAACGTGGTGCTGACGGAGAGCTACGGCGTCGAGCTGGGCCGGGGCAAGGGCAGCGACATCCTGGAACACCCCTTGAACGCGGTGGTCTGGCTGGCCGGCGCCATTGCGCAGGAAGGGCTGGCGATGAAGCCGGGCGACCTGATCAGCCTGGGCTCGTTCTCGCCGCTGTTGCCGCCCAAGCCGGGCCTCAAGGCCACCGCCACCTACCATGGCCTGCCAGGGGCCACGCCGGTGTCCGTCCAGTTCAAGTGAGCTTTCTGTCGCAGTACCCGCAGCTCACTGGCGCAATGCGTTCAGTGCTCGAGCGAATGGCGCGGGCCGCTTACGCGCCGGCCTACACGCTGACGCCCCAGCAGGCCAGGGCCGCCTATGAGGCGGGCTCCGGCGTGCTCGAGGTGCCCAAGGCCGATCTGGCGCGGGTCGAGGATTTCAGCATTCCGGCCCGCGACGGCCAGCCCCTGTCGGCACGGCTCTACGCGCCGGAAAAGTCCGCGCTGCCGGTGCTGCTCTACCTGCACGGCGGCGGCTTCACCATCGGCAGCGTCGCAACCCACGACGTTCTCTGCCGCGAACTGAGCCGCTTGAGTGGCTGCGCCGTGGTGTCGCTCGACTATCGGCTGGCACCCGAGCACCGCTTTCCCGCGGCCGTGCACGATGCCTGGGAAGCCACCTGCTGGCTGGCCGCGCATGGGAAGAGCCTGGGCCTGGACGGCAGCCGGCTGGCCATAGGCGGCGACAGTGCCGGAGGAACCTTGGCCGCCGTCTGCGCGATCCTGGCGCGCGACGAGGGAGTCCCCGTGGCCTTGCAGTTGCTGTTCTATCCCGGCTGCGCCGAGTCGCCGCAGGCGGCCTCGCACCAGCGCTTCGGCCAAAGCCTCGTGCTGGAGAAAGCACACATCGACTGGTTCTTCGATCAGTACATACCCGTCGGCCAGCGCTCGGACTGGCGCTTTGCCCCGCTCAACGCGCCGGCCGTTGAGGGCGTTGCACCGGCCTGGTTCGGCCTGGCCGAGTGCGATCCCCTGGTGGACGATGGCCTCGCCTACGCGGATAAACTCCGAGCGGCGGGCGTCGCCGTCGACCTGGAAATCTATCGCGGCGTAACCCATGAATTCATCAAGATGGGGCGCGCGATCCCCGAGGCCCGGCAAGCCCACCGGGATGCGGCGCGCGCCCTGGCACAGGCCCTGGCGCCACCCGAAACATGAACAGACAAGACTTCCGGTTTTTCCATCGCCTGCGGGTTCGCTGGGCCGAAGTGGACATGCAGAAGATCGTGTTCAACGCCCACTACCTGATGTATGTGGACACGGCCGTGGCCGATTACTGGCGGGCGCTGGCCTTGCCCTACGAGCAGGCCATGCACCAGCTCGGCGGCGATCTGTACGTCAAGAAGGCCACGGTGGAGTTCGACGCCTCGGCGCGCATGGACGACTGCCTGGATATCGGGCTGAAGTGCGCCCGCATCGGCAATTCCTCCATGGGATTCACGGCAGCGATCTTCAGGGCAGACGAGCTGCTGATCGCCTGCGAGCTGGTGTACGTGTTCGCCGATCCGGCTACGCAGACTTCGCGGCCGGTGCCGCCGCTGCTGCGCGAGATCCTGACCGGCTACGAAGCCGGCGAAGCCATGATCAACGTGCGCACGGGCGCCTGGGCCGACCTGGACGCTGACGCCCGCGCCATCCGCACCCGCGTCTTCATCGATGAGCAGCGCATCCCGGCCGAAATGGAATGGGACGAAGCCGACGGCGACGCCTTGCACGCAGTGGCTTACAACCGGCTGGGGCAGGCCGTGGCCACCGGCCGCCTGCTGCAGCCCGAACCGCGGGTGGCCAGGATCGGCCGGATGGCGGTGCACCACGCGCTGCGCGGCACGGGTATCGGCCGCCAGGTGCTGCAGGCCCTGATGGCCGCGGCGGCAACACGGGGCGATCGCGAAGTGGTCCTGCACGCCCAGCGCAGCGCTGAATCTTTTTATGCCGGCCTGGGGTTCCAGCCGCGAGGCGAGCCGTTCGAAGAAGCCGGCATCGCCCACATCGAGATGGTGCGGCCGCTCGCCGCCTGAGCCATGGCCCGCAAGAAACGAAACCGGGGCCCGCTGGACCCCGGAACCGAGGGGGTCGCCTCCGCCAGCGCCGCGCCTGCTTCCCTGGCAAGCCCAGGCGCCCTGCCGGCCGAGGCCGGCGGGGCGGAGACGGCGGCACTGCTCGTGGTCGTGATGTTCCTGGCGCCGGCCCTGGGCGTGCCGCACGAGGAGATGCTGCAAGACACCCTCAAGTCCATCATCGTCTCGTTCGCGGCGCTGGCCGCCGCGCTGCTTTTTTTCTGGCGGCATCGCGAACGCACCGAGCCCCTGCGCTGGCACGCCCTGATGTGGCTGCCGCTGGCCCTGATGGCCTACGCCCTGGGCAGCATGGCCTGGTCGCACACCTATCTGGCCGGCGTCGAGGCGATACGCTGGTTCGTCTTCGGCCTGCTGCTCTGGCTGGGCCTGAACACCTTGTCGCGCGATCGCCTGCCGCTGCTGGCCTGGGGCATTCATGGCGGGGCGCTGGTGGCCTCGCTTTGGACGGCTCTGCAGTTCTGGGCCGACTTCCGGTTCTTTCCGCAGGGGCCGCACCCGGCGTCGACCTTCGTCAACCGAAATTTTTTCGCCGAGTTCGCCGTCTGCACCTTGCCGTTTGCGGCGATCCTGCTGGCCCGCGCCAGGCAAAGCTCGCATGTCGCACTACTGGCAGCCAGCTCGGGCTTCGTGATCGTGGCCATCCTGATGACGGGCACGCGTTCCGCCCTGATTGCGCTCGCATTGCAGTTGCTCGTGGTGTTTCCGCTCGCCGCCTGGCTCTTGCGCGACCAGTTTGCCGGATGGAGCCGCGGCAGGTGCTGGCTGGCGGCGGGCGTGTTGATCGGCACCGTGGCGGGGCTGGGCCTCATCCCCACGGGCGACGCCAAGATTGCCGAGGAGGGCCGCGGCACCACGCCGCTGGCGCGCAGCTTCGACCGAGCGGGCTCCATCTCCGCCAACGATCCGTCGCTGGGCATTCGCATGATCATGTGGAAGGCCACGGGGCGCCTGATCCAGCAGCGGCCGCTGGCAGGCGTCGGCGCCGGCGCCTGGGAAAACGAAATTCCGCTCTACCAGGCCGAAGGCGCCCAGCTCGAGACCGACTACTACGTGCACAACGAGTACCTGCAACTGCTGGCCGAATACGGCCTGGTCGGCTGGCTATTCTTGCTGGCGCTGGCCGCTTACCTGCTGAGGGCCGCCTCACGGACCTTGCTGGACTTGTCGCCCGCGGCGCGAGCCGAGGCACCCTGGCGCGCCGTGCTGCTGTGCAGTCTGCTGGCATTGCTGGTCGTCAGCAACGTCGGTTTCCCCTGGCGCATGGCCAGCACCGGGGCGCTGTTTGCCTTGTGCCTGGCCGGGCTGGCGGCTTCCGATGCCCGCCTGGGGGCGGCCGGCCACTGGGGCGCGATGCGGCTGTCGTGGCGGCCGTCGTTCTCGCATGCCGCGGCGGCGTTCACCGTCGCCGGCCTCACACTGGCGGCGGTCATCACGCAGCGCGCCGCCGAGAGCGAGCAGAAGATCGTCAAGGCGACCAAGCAGGCCCTGACGATCTCGGCGTCAGGCCAGCCCAACCATCCCCGGTGGGCGCAGGCCAAGCGCGAAATGCTCCAGCTGATCGAGGAGGGCGTGGCGATCAATCCGCACTACCGGAAGATCACGCCGATGGTGGCCGACGAACTGGCTCGCTGGGGTGACTGGAAGAACGCGGTCTGGATTTGGGAAAGCGTGCTGTCGTCGCGGCCTCATATCGTTGCGATCCTGTCGAACATCGCGCGCGGCTACACGTCGATGGGCCAGCACGCCAAGGCACTGCATTACCTGGAAAGAGCCAAGCAGATCCAGCCGCGGGCGCCGGCGGTGCGCTCGCTGGAAGTCATCCTGCTTGGCCGTGCGGGCCAGGAGGCGCAGGCGCTGGACCTAGGCCGTCAGGCCATTGCCGACAAGGTGCAGGACTTCGATCTGGCCAACACCACCTTCGTGCTGGCGATGCGTGCCCGCGACTATGCGCTGGCCGAACAAGCCTTGCGGCTGCGGATGGCGGGCTGGCCCTCATCGCGCGTTCACGGCCTGGTCCAGCTTGGCCTGCTGTATGACACCGGGCTGAAAGACAGAGAACGGGCGTTGGCGGCGTTTCGGGAAGCCGTGGCCCTGGCGTCAGAGGCCGACCGCAAGACCCTGCTGCCGCAGATTCCCGCCGCCTACCGTGAGCGCCTGGGCCTGGAGGGCCTCGCGCCTGCCGCTCCTCAGACGTCGGCCAACAAGGGGTAGGGCGGCGGCGCCACTGACACCGCCGGGCCATCCGGACCGCCGACAGCCAGGCTGCCGCCCTGGGCCGCGGCGATCTGGATCGACACGATCGCGTCGCAGCCGCCGTCCGGCGAGGGCGCGGCCTGCGCCACCAGCCCGCACGGCTGGCTGGGGTCGGACTCGTGGAACAACTCCTGGCCCGCCTGTAGCGCGGCCGGCGAATGCGCCAGGTAAGCCCGGCGCTTGAGCGTGCCGCGGAACTGGCTGCGGGCCACCACCTCTTGCCCGGGGTAGCAGCCCTTCTTGAAGTTCACACCGCCCACCGACTCATAGTTGAGCATCTGCGGCACCAGCGCTTCGACGATGGGCGCCGTGACGGTGACGATGCCGCTGCGCACCTCGCCCCATAGCCACGATGCATGGCCGAGCGAAGCGCCGGGCGGCGGCGGCTCACCGGCGGGCGCCAGCCACAGAGCGCGCGCCTGGCCATCCGCCGGATAAAGGCCGATCACGCTGGCCGGACCAACATCGGCGCGGCTCCAGGGTTCGCCCAGCCCGGCAGCCAGTTCCCGCACGGGCTGCCCGGCCAGGCCATACAGGTCGAAACGGTCGCTTGCATCGCTCAGCTTTGCCTTTGCGCGCATCACGAACATGCCGAGGCGCTTGAGCGTCGCTGCCAGAATGTCCCGGCTGACGACGAGCAGGATCTCGTCGTCGCCTCGCTTCAGGCCGATGAAGCTGGCCTGCACCCGGCCCTTGGCCGTGCAGTACGCCGCCAGCCGCGCCTGCGAAGGGCCGAGCAGCGCGAAGTCCTGCGTCAGCTGCCCTTGCAGGAAGCTCGCCGCATCCTGGCCTTCCACGGCGATCACGCCCAGATGGGACAGCGCCGTTACACCCTCGAGTCGATCGTTCATCCGCTGAATTATCATGGCTGCTTCAATTCACTCCATGGCATAGGGGCAGCGGTCGGTGCGGCGCTTTCTGTTGACGATTTTCCTGCTGGTTTCCCTGGCTGCCCTGGCGCTGGGCGGCACGGGCCTCTGGTGGGTCCACCAGCCGCTGCGGCTGCCGGCCCCGGCGGTGGACCTGTCGATCGAATCAGGCACGCTGCCGCGCGGCGTGGCTCAGGCCGTGAAGGACGCCGGTGTCGACGTCAACCCCGATCTTCTCTACCTGTGGTTTCGCATTTCGGGCCAGGGACGGGCAATCAAGGCCGGCAGCTACGAACTGGAAGCCGGCATCACGCCGCACCGCTTGCTGGCCAAGCTGGCGCGCGGCGAGGAGAGCCTGCGTGCCGTCATCCTGGTGGAAGGCTGGAACTTTCGGCAGCTGCGCGCGGCGCTCGCCAAGGAAGATGCTCTCAGGCCCGACACGCGGGGCTTGCCCGACGACGCCGTCATGAACCTGCTCGGGCGTGCCGGCCAGCACCCGGAGGGCCGCTTCTTTCCCGACACCTACACCTTTGCCCGGGGCTCGAGCGATGTGGCCGTGCTGCGGCGCGCGCTGCGCGCGATGGACAAGCGCCTGGCCGACGCCTGGGCGCAGCGCATGCCGGCTACCGCCGCCAAGACGGCTGACGAAGCACTGATCCTGGCCAGCATCGTCGAAAAGGAAACCGGCAAGGCAGTCGACCGGCCGATGGTCTCGGCAGTGTTCAACAACCGGCTGCGCGTAGGCATGCCGCTGCAGACCGACCCGACCGTCATCTACGGACTGGGCCCCTCGTTCGACGGCAACCTGAGAAAGAAGGATCTGCAGGCCGACACGCCGTGGAACACCTATACCCGTCCCGGCTTGCCGCCCACGCCCATTGCCATGCCGGGCAAGGACTCCTTGCTGGCGGCGGTGCAGCCGGGTCCGAGCAAGGCCCTGTACTTCGTGGCCCGGGGCGACGGCAGCAGCCATTTCAGCTCCAGCCTGGACGAGCACAACCGTGCCGTCAACAAATACCAGCGCCGGCAATGACCGAGCCGGGACTTTTCATCAGCTTCGAGGGCATCGACGGCGCCGGCAAATCCAGCCACGTGGCCGGAGTCGCCGAGGCGTTGCGCCGGCAGGGGCGGGCTGTGGTCGTCACGCGCGAACCGGGCGGCACGCCCCTGGCTGAAAAGCTGCGCGAACTCGCGCTGAACGAGCCGATGGACGCGCTGACCGAGGCCCTGGTGATGTTTGCCGCGCGGCGCGACCACCTGCTCCAGGTGATCGAGCCGGCGCTGGCCCGCGGCGACGCCGTGCTGTGCGACCGGTTCACCGACGCCACGTTTGCCTACCAGGGAGGAGGGCGGGGCTTCGACTGGGAGGTGCTGGCCCAGCTGGAGCGCTGGGTTCAGGGCACGGCCGAACCGCTGCGCCAGCCCGACCTGACCCTCTGGTTCGTCCTGCGCCCCGAGATAGCCGCCCAGCGCCTGGCCGGCGCACGGGTGCCGGACAAGTTCGAGTCGCAGCCGGTGGAGTTCTTCGCCCGCGTGGCGGCCGGCTACGACAGGCGCGCGGCGCAACACCCCGAGCGCTTCGCCCGTATCGACGCCGACCAGCCGCGCGAAGCCGTCGGGCAACATGTGCTGGCGGCGGTGCGGGCGCGGGGCTGGCTGGCATGACGCAGCGGGCGCCCTGGATCGCGGCGCAGGCGCGCCAGTTGCTGGCCCAGCGTGGTCACGCCTTGCTGCTGCACGGGCCGTCGGGCCTGGGCCAGTACAGCCTGGCGCTCGAACTGGCCCGGGCCTGGCTGTGCGAGCGCGCGACGCCGCAGGGCGGTTGCGGCGCCTGCGCCAGTTGCCACGCTATCGAAGTCCGCACGCATATCGACCTGTGTGTCCTGATGCCTGAAACCGTCATGCTGGAACTGGACTGGCCGCTCGGCGAAAAAGCCCAGCGGGAGATCGACGAGAAGAAGCGCAAGCCCAGCAAGGAAATCCGCATCGAAGCCATGCGGGATGCCGTCGAGTTTTCGCAGCGCACCAATGCGCGCGGACAAGGCAAGGTCGTGCTGGTCTATCCGGCCGAGCGCATGAACCACGTCACGGCCAACGCGCTGCTCAAGACGCTGGAAGAGCCGGCGGGCGATCTTCGGTTTGTGCTGGCCTGCGAGGCCGCCCATCAATTGCTGCCGACCATTCGCAGCCGCTGCCTGGGCCATGCGATGACCTGGCCGCAAGCGGGGGAAGCGGCGCATTGGCTGGGCGCAGAAGGCGTCGCCCCTGGCGACGTGGCGGCGCTGCTGCGTGCCTCGGGCGGCCGGCCCGACGACGCACTGGCCTATGCCCGGGCGGGCCGCGACGCCAAGACCTGGAGCCTGTTGCCGCAGGCCGTGGCGCGGGGCGACGTTGCCGCGCTGGCCAACCAGACGCCTGCCGAGGCGATCGACTCGCTGCAGAAGCTCTGCCATGACTTGCTGGCGGTGCGGGCCGGGGCTGCGCCGCGCTTTTTCGCGGCGGGGGACTTGCCGCCCGCCGCAACCTTCGGCGCACTCGGCGAATGGTCGCGGGCGCTGGCGCGTAGCGCGCGCACAGCAGAGCACCCATTCAATGCCGGGCTGATGCTCGAATCGCTTGTGAGCCAAGCCCGCTCGGCCCTAAACTCCAGGGCTTGAATCCGATGAGCGCACCTTCCGCCACCACCCCCCGCCCGAGCGTCATCCAGTTGGCGATCAAGGAAAAGGCCGCCCTGTACGCCGCCTATGTGCCCTTGTTTGCGGACGGCGGCGTGTTCATCCCGACCACCCGCGACTACAAGCTGGGCGATGATGTCTACGTGCTGCTGTCGTTGCCGGACGATCCCCAGCGCTACCCGGTGGCCGGCAAGGTGGCGTGGGTGACGCCGGCCCGAGCCGCCGCCAACCGCACGCAGGGGGTCGGCATCCGGTTCCCCTCCGACGAGAAGTCGCGCTTGCTGAAGATCAAGATCGAAGAGATCCTGGGCGCCCACCTGGCATCCGAGCGTCCCACCCAGACTATCTGAATCGCTACAATTTTTGTAGCCTCTCCGGAACCCCGCGGGTTCCGCCACCGCATTTCTCAAGCCGATGTTCGTCGATTCCCACTGCCACCTCAGCTTTCCGGAGCTGGCCGAGAAACTGCCCGAGATCCGGCAAGCCATGGAACAGGCCCTGGTCGACCGGGCGCTGTGCATCTGCACCACCCTGGAAGAGTTCGAATCGGTGCATGCGCTGGCCCTGCAATATGACAATTTCTGGGCCACGGTGGGCGTGCATCCCGACAACGAGGGTGTGACCGAGCCGACGCTGGATGACCTGGTGAATCGCTCGGCGCTGCCGCGGGTCGTCGCCATTGGCGAGACCGGCCTGGACTACTACCAGATGGACGAGCGCAAGGGCGGGCGTACCGTGGGCGACATGGAATGGCAGCGCCAGCGCTTTCGCACCCACATCCGTGCCGCTCGACAGGTGGACAAGCCGCTGGTGATCCATACCCGCGCGGCTTCAGCGGACACCGTGGCCATCCTGAAGGAAGAGGGCGAGGACGGATCGCCGGGTTCGGCCGGCGGCGTTTTCCACTGCTTCACCGAGACCGCCGAGGTCGCACGGGCCGCGCTCGACCTGGGTTTCTACATCTCGTTTTCCGGCATCCTGACCTTCAAGAGTGCCCAGGACCTGCGTGACGTGGCGGCGTTCGTGCCGCTCGACCGGCTGCTGATCGAGACCGACAGCCCCTACCTCGCGCCCGTGCCGTATCGCGGGAAGACCAATAACCCGTCTTATGTGCCCTATGTCGCCCGTCAACTGGCGCAGCTGCGCCAGCTTCCGGTCGAAGAGATCGCCCAGCGCACCAGCACCAATTTCGAGCGCCTTTTCAAGGGTGCGACTACATGAGAAATTACTTTAAATATCTGCTTTATCTTGTTGCTGCTATTGCCGTTTGTGCTTCTCATGCTGGTTCGTATGAGGACTTCTTCGTTGCCATCAAGCAGGACAACCCGAAGATCATCACCACCTTGCTGAACCGCGGTTTCGATCCCAACACGGTCGATCCCGAGGGAGTGCCCGGCTTGTACCTGGCCTTGCGCGACGGCTCCCTCAAGGCCGCCGAGGCGCTGATCGCCTGGCCCAAGACCAATGTCGAGATCCGCACGGCCCAGGACGAAAGCCCGTTGATGATGGCCGCGCTCAAGGGACATCTGGAGCTGGTCAAGAAGCTGATCAAGCGCGATGCCGATGTCAACAAGCCGGGCTGGGCGCCTCTGCATTACGCGGCCACTGGCGGGCACCTGGACATCATGTCGCTGCTGCTGGAGCACCATGCCTTCATCGATGCGGAGTCGCCGAACGGAACCACGCCCTTGATGATGGCTGCGCACTACGGCTCGCATGCCGCCGTCAAGCTGCTGCTGGAGGCTGGCGCCGACGCCACCATGAAGAACCAGCTGGGCTTGACCGCCGTTGATTTTGCCAACCGTGCCGAGCGCAAGGAGTCCGCGGAGCTGATCGCCTCCGCGACGAGATCCAAACAGCCAAAAGGCAAATGGTGACTGGGGTTTGAGGGCGAAATCTCAGGTTAAAGATGAAGTGAAATACAGCTGAATGGAGATGAGCGGGGACGTATTTAGGTAACTAGAAGAACGTCCAGTAAGTCGTTGATACGGCGAATCTCCATTGGAGTGCCGGTGCACAATACCTGAACGGGCTTCAGGTATCCGGCTTCCCTGGCTCCAGTTTTCCTTCAGGCATTGCGCGCTTAGCTCGCGCAGTTCAGGAATCGTGTGCGCAAGCCGTGCAAATTCATGTATCTGCGATTTAAGGTGACGCCTGAATTTCAGGTATTCCGCATCTAAGTGGCGCCGCTACCTCGGCCGTTGCGTTTCGTGCGCGCCGCGCCAGCTCGAGAGTTGCCGCCAGAGCGAGCCGCGGAGGCGACCGTGCTGGTGCCCCT
>JAKFEZ010000003.1:0-8483 GCA_036675435.1 Ramlibacter sp.
ATGGCGGTGCCGTCCACCGTCATGACGTCCGAGATCGACCAGTTCGGCCTGTTCGAGTTGCCTTACATCGTCAAGGACCGTGCTCACATGAGCCGCATCGAGAAGGACGTGTTCTGGCCCAGCATGGCGCCCGAGGCCGAGAAGAAGGGCCTGAAAATCCTGGCGGTGTGGGAGAACGGCTACCGCCACATCACCAACAACAAGAAGCCGATCAAGGTGCCTGAAGACTTGAAGGGCATCAAGCTGCGGGTGCCCGAGGGCAAGTGGCGGGTGAAGATGTTCCAGGAGTACGGCGCCAACCCAAGTCCGATGAAATTCTCCGAGCTGTTCACCGCGCTGCAGACCGGCGTGATGGATGGCCAGGAAAACCCCTTCACGCAGATCTACTCCGCCAAGCTGCAGGAAGTGCAGAAATTCCTGTCGCTGTCCGGGCACGTCTACACCCCTGCCTACCTGGTGGTGGGTTCGCGCCGCTATGGCACGCTGCCGGCCGAGGTGCGCAAGGTGCTGGAAGACACGGCCCGCGAAACGCAGGCCTTCGTCTATGCCACTGCCGCCAAGGAAGAGACCGAGCTGCTGGGCAAGCTCAAGCAGAGCGGGATGCAGGTCAATGAGGTCGACAAGAACGCCTTCATCGCCGCCAGCAAGGGCATCTACGAGGACTTCGGCAAGGAAGTCGCCGGCGCCAAGCCGCTGGTCGACAAAGCCGTGGCGCTCGGCAAGTGAGCGCGGAACTGCATGCCGCAGCGCCGGCGTCCGGCGCCCTGGGTGCAATGCACCGGTTCCGCGAGCGCTATGGGCTGGTGCTCGAATGGGTGGTGATGGTCCTGATGGTCGCCCTGGCCGTGGAGGTCACGCTGGGGGTGGTCTTTCGCGCGCTCGGCCAGTCGCTGGTCTGGTATGACGAGGTCGCCTCCGTGATGCTCGCCTGGCTGACCTTCTACGGCTCGGCGCTGGCGTCGGTCAAGCGGGCGCACATCGGCTGCCCGGAAATCGTCGACCAGTTGCCACCGGCTTTTCGCCGCCTGGCCAACATCCTGGCGCAGCTGCTGGTGATCGCGTTCTTCATGCTGCTGGGATGGGTGGGCCTGTCTATCATGCCCATCCTGGTGGGCGACGCGCTGGTCAGCCTGCCGTGGGTGTCGATGAACTTCGTTCAGTCGGTGATCCCGATTTCGTCGGCGCTGATCCTGGTGGCGGAAATCATGCACCTGGTCGACCTGCTGGCCGCGGGCGGACGGGCGCGCGCCAGCTCCACGCTGGCCGACGGCCTGCACTGAGGGGAACTTCATGTCCACCATGCTGACCCTCTTCGGCGCCGTGCTGGCGCTGGTGCTCATCAACGTGCCGATCGCCGTCTCCCTGGGCATCGTCGCCGTCACGGCAATGCTGGCCAGCCACGGCTTGGACTCGCTGCCGAACATGGCGGTGGTGGTCTACAACGGCGCCACCAACTTCCCGCTGCTGGCGATTCCGCTGTTCATCCTGGCGGGCGCCATCATGAATGCCTCGGGCATTTCGGGGCGGCTGATCGCCTTCGCTTCGGCCCTGTTCGGCTGGGTGCGTGGCGGCCTGGCGCATGTGTCGATCGGCGCTTCGCTGTTCTTCGCCGAAATCTCCGGGTCGGCGGTGGCCGACGTGGCGGCGCTCGGCTCCATCCTGATTCCGGGCATGAAAGCCCGGGGTTATCCGAGCCCGTTCGCCGCTGCGGCCATGTCCTCGGCCGCGACGCTGGCGGTGATCATCCCGCCCTCGATTCCGATGATCCTGTATGCGGTGATGGCCGAGACTTCGGTGGTGCAGATGTTCGTGGCCGGCATCGTGCCGGGGCTGATCGGCGCGTTCGGGCTGATGGGCATGGCGACCTTTCTGGCGCGCCGCTACAACCTGCCGCGCGAAGAAAGGTTCTCGATGAAGCGCGTTCGCACGACCGGCCGCGACGCGCTGTGGGCCTTCCTGCTGCCCATCATCATCCTGGGCGGCATTTTCGGCGGCTTCGTGACGGCCACCGAGGGCGCGGCGCTGGCGGTGGTCGCTGCCTTGTTCGTCGGCCTGGTGATCTACCGCGAACTCGACATGAAGCACCTGCGCGCGGCGATCATGGAAGGCGGCGTGCAGACCGCGGTGGTGATGCTGCTGGTGGCGACGAGTGCGCTGCTCGGCACCTACCTCACGGAGGTGCAGGCGCCGCAGGCGCTGGCCAAGGCCGTGTCGGACTTCACCTCCAACAAATGGGTGGTGCTGGCCTTGCTGAACGTGCTGTTCCTGTTCCTGGGCATGTTCCTGCACTCGGCGGCAGCGATCATCCTGGTGATCCCGATCGTCATGCCCCTGGTGCGTTCGGTGGGGATCGATCCGGTGCACTTCGGCCTGATCGTCACCATCAACCTGGGCATCGGCCAGCAGACGCCGCCGGTGGCCAGCGTGCTGATGGTGGCGAGCGCGATCGCCAAGGCCTCGGTCTGGGAAGTCACCCGTGTCAACGTCTGGTTCATCGCCGTGCTGCTGGCGGTGCTGGGGCTGGTGACTTACGTGCCCGCTACGGGACTGGGGCTGGTGGAGTTGTTTTACCGCTGAAGAAGCCGGGAGTACTCGAGTGCAAACACAACGCAAGCCAGGCGGCCGCCCGCTGCCCCTGGCCGGTGTCCGTGTGCTGGATATCAGCCAGGTGATGGCGGGCCCCTACGCCTGCATGCTGCTGGGCGATCTGGGCGCCGACGTCATCAAGATCGAGCCGGCCGGCGGCGGCGATCAGACCCGCGGCGCCATGGGATTCAAGATGAAGGGAGCCGACAGCATGGGCTTCCTCAACATGAACCGCAACAAGCGCAGCGTCACCCTCAACCTCAAGACCGAAGCCGGGCGGTCGGTGCTGCTGCGCATGGCGAGGGATGCCGACATCCTGATCGAGAACTACCGTCCCGGCGCGATGAAGCGGTTGGGGCTGGGGTACGACGACATCAAGCAGGTCAACCCGCGCCTGGTCTACACCAGCATTTCAGGCTTCGGCCAGACCGGGCCCTGGTCCGACCGCCCGGGCTTCGACCTGATGGCGCAGGCCATGTCGGGCGTGATGAGCGTGACGGGCTATCCGGGCGGCCCCCCGGTGAAGGCGGGCGTGCCGGTGGCCGATATCGGCTGCGCGCTGTTCGCCGTCTATGCCACCCTGTCGGCCTATATCGGCGCCAAGGCGAGTGGCGAAGGCCAGTACGTCGATGCATCGCTGTTCGACTCTGCGCTGGCGTTCTCGGTCTGGGACATCTGCGACTACTGGGGCACCGGCAAGCCGCCCGAGCCGCTCGGCACCTCCAACAAGATGACGGCGCCGTACCAGGCGATGGCGGCATCCGACGGCTACTTCGTGATGGGCGCCAACAATCAGAAGCTGTGGCATCTGCTGTGCAACGTCATTGGCCGACTCGACCTGCTGGCCGACGAGCGCTTTTCCACCATCTCGCTGCGACTCGCCAACCGCGCCGCGCTGGAAGGTGAGCTCGAGCGCACCTTCCGCCAGCGTTCCAAGGACGAGTGGGTCGAAACGCTGCTGGCCGCCG
This sequence comes from Ramlibacter sp., assembly GCA_036675435.1. Taxonomy (GTDB): domain Bacteria; phylum Pseudomonadota; class Gammaproteobacteria; order Burkholderiales; family Burkholderiaceae_C; genus Ramlibacter. Next base: position 3,555 of record JAKFEZ010000003.1, read on the forward strand.
GCATTCCGGCCGGTCCCATCCTCGGCTACCCGGAGGCTTTCGCGAGCGAGCACGCGCGCGTGCGGGGCATGCGCATGGAGATCGACCATCCGGTCGAAGGCAAGGTGCCCAACATCGGCTTCGCGGTGAAGCTCTCGGGCACGCCACAGCAGGTTCGGCGCCATCCGCCGCTGCTGGGGGAGCATACGGCGCAGGTGCTGGCCGAGATCGGCATCGGCGAGGAGGAGCGCGCGCGGCTCGAGGCGCAGGGCGCTTTTTCGGCATGAATACGACCGAAGGCGCCGTTCGCCTGACGGTCCGGGGCCGCGTCGCCTCGATCCTGTTCGACCGGCCGCAGGCGCGCAACGCGATGACCTGGGTCATGTACGAGCAGCTCGGGGCCATCTGCGACCGTCTGGCCGCCGACCCGGAAGTGCGGGTGGTCTGCCTGCGCGGCGCCGGCGGCGAGGCCTTCGTCGCCGGCACCGACATCGAGCAGTTCAAGCATTTCCGGGGCGGCGAGGCGGGGCTGGCCTACGAGCAGCGCATCGACGAGGGCATCGCCCGCCTGGAGGCGCTGCCCATCCCCACTGTGGCCGTGATCGAGGGCTGGGCCGTGGGCGGCGGCCTCGCCATCGCCTGTGCCTGCGACATCCGGATCGCCACACCTTCGGCCAGGCTGGGCGTGCCGATCGCCCGGACACTCGGCAACTGCCTGTCGATGGCCAATCTGGCGCGGCTGGTGGCGTGCTTCGGCCAGCCGCGCGTCCAGCGCATGTTGATCGGGGCGGAGTTGCTCACGGCCGATGAGGCATCGGCCTGCGGCTTCCTGATGGAACAGGTGGCGCCGGCGCAGATCGATGCCGCGGCCTCGAACCTGTGCGAGCGCCTGGCTGCCCTGGCCCCGGTGACCCAGGCGGTAACGAAGGAAGCGCTTCGCCGTCTCGCGTTGCAGGGGTTGCCCGACGCGCGCGACCTGATCCTGCGCGCCTATGGCAGCGATGACTTTCGCGAGGGCGTGAACGCTTTCATCGAGAAGCGCAGCGCCGGCTGGCTCGGCCACTGACCGCCACAGGCGCCGACGGTCGCAACGCTTGGCGCGTTGGCTGCGGTTACGCAATTTCCGCGTTTGTTTCACCGGGCCCGGCCCGCCGGTTCGCGTTCTGCTGTGGAATGAAGCAACGGGCTCGCGCCTCTGAAGGAGCCGCAACCAGATTGCGATTCGGCAGGCATGCGAGTTGCCCCCTTTCAATCCTCTACCTGCAGTGTCAACCCCATCAGAAAGGTTCGTTCGATGGCAATCAATCTCTTCGATACCGGCGGCTGTCCGCTGGACCGGCAACGTTTCACCTGGAAGGAGCTGGTGCAAAAACCCATCAGCAAGCTCGACGACGATGCGTTCACGCGAGTGCGCATCATCCTCATGAACGGGCTGGAGCATGACGCCCTGCGCACCAAGCAGATCATGCTGCGCATGAGCCGTGACGCGCGGGTGCCGCTGGCGCATCTGATGCGCATCGAGCATGAGCAGGCCACCATGATCAACTGGCTGTTGTCGGCCGATCACTCGCCGCTGGAGACCACCATCGGCTTCGAGCAGACGGCCATCGAGGTGACGGCCTCGGTCGCGCAGCTGGAGCCCGACCCCTACCTGGCCCAGGGCTACCGCTACGCGCTGCTGGAGGATTTCGATCATCTCTACCGCTACAGCGCCTTGCTCGACCGGCTGGAAGGCAAGGACGCAAACAACATCACGCAGGGCTATACCGACATCGTCCCCGCCCGCCCGACCATGGTCCACCACCGCTCGCCGGAAAGCGACCTGCTCGAGCCGTATGGCCCCAAGGCGGCGCTGGCCACCAAGCTGCACGCCTTGACGCTGACCGGTGGGGAATACCAGACGCACGACTACTACATGAACATCGGCCCGATCTTCGCCGACCCGCTGGCCCGCCAGCTCTACGCCGAGATCGCCTCGGTCGAGGCCCAGCACATCACGCACTACGGCTCGATGATCAACCCCGAGGAAACCCCGCTGGAGAAGCTGCTGATCGGCGAGGCCACGGAGGTGTGGAACTACCAGGGCTGCGCCGAGCAGGAAACCAATCCGCGGATCCGCGCCATCTGGGAGCGCTTCCTGGATTACGAACTGGGTCATCTGCAGGTGGCGATGAAGCTGTTCAAGGATTTCGAGCGGCGCGACCCGGCGGAGGTGCTCGGCGACGGCAAGCTGCCGCCGCGCATCAAGTTCGAGAGCCAGCGCGAGTTCGTGCGCAAGGTGGTCGCCGCGGAAACGCAGATGCGCAAGGACGGCACCCAGTTCGTCGACGAGGGCAGCGAGGCCGCCTCGTCCATCGCGTGGCGCGAGCACCTCAACTCCGAGGGGTCCCCGTCCACCGCGGTCTCGGGTGGCTGGCACTGGACCCCCGGCACCGAACTCAACTACGTGACCGGCGCCGAAGCCGAGCCGACGGTCGTCTGAACCCCACACAGGAGCAAATCAATGGAAAACCAAGTTGCGACGGGCATGAATCGCACCGGGCTGGACATGGCGCCGCTGTCGAAAGGCGACATGGTCAAGTACGCCCAGGCCGAGGCCGGGCGAACCCCCGAGAGCGACGGGTCGTTCGAGGCCGTGCACATGGCGTACATCGAGGAGGCTGAGCGCCTCGGCTCGGTGCCGGTCCCGGCTACCGTCAAGGGCATGGCCAACACGGCCGCCTCGAAGCTCACCGGCAAGAAGCCTGAAGTGCTGATCGACAAGCTGGGCGAGCGGCTGGCCTTCGAGCGCGCGGGCACCCGCTTGTACGAGGCGATGCTGCTGAAGTGCGGTGCGTCCGACAGCGCGAACAATCCCATCGACGTTTCGGCGCTGGCGCGCATCCGCGACGACGAGGAGATGCACTTCCATCTGGTGCACAAGTTCATCGAGCGGCTGGGCGCCGATCCCACGGCCATGACGCCTTGTGCGGACGTGGTGGGCATGCAGGGCATGGGCCTGATGCAAGTGATCAGCGATCCCCGCACGACAGTGGCGCAGGCGCTGAACGCGCTGCTCACGGCGGAGTTGACCGACAACGCCAGCTGGGACTTGCTGGTCGAGCTGGCGCAGCAGACCGGCCACGACGAGATGGCGACCGAGTTCTCGGCCGCGCTGGAAGTGGAGCGGCAGCACGTCGAGATGGTTCGCGGTTGGCTGCGCCAGGCTGTCCTGCAAGAGGCGGCGTGATGGCCGGCATCTCGCCCGCGCCGCTGGGCACTGGACCCAAGAGCGACGAGATCGACCTCGGCGAGTCGGTGGCGGGCGAGGAAGATCCCGGCGCGTCCATCGACCTGCCGGCCGCGGCGGCGCCGGCGGGCCGCTCCGACCAGCCCGCGGGAGCACGGGGCGATCAGCCTGCCGGCGCGCAAGCGCCCATGAGTCCAGGCGACGAAGCGGCGCCGGGCACGCCCGGCACCGGTGAGGATGTCTGCCCGGAATGCGGCGGCAGCGGCAAGCGGGCCGGCGCGGATTGCCCGATGTGCCAGGGCACGGGCCGCGTCACGGTGGGCATCGGCGGCGCCTGAAGATGTCTGCGTGCCGCTACCGATGCGGATGAGCATAGCGGCCAAGCCTTTCCGCCTGGGCATTCTGCCGGCGCCGAAAAAACTGCAGACCCGCGCGGGCACCCTGGAGTACGTGGCCTCCGGCGAGGGCCCGGTGCGCATCGTGCTGCTCAATGGCGCCGGCGTCTCGCTGGAAGGCTGGCGCTGTCTCTATCCCGGCATCGAGCAACTGGGCACGGTCTTCGCCTGGAACCGCTTCGGCGTCAAGGGCAGCGACGCGCCGCGGATGCCGCAGAGCGGCGCCGTGGTGCTGGCCTCGCTGCGAGAGGTATTGACGTACGCCGGACTCGAGCCGCCCTATGTGCTGGTCGGCCATTCGCTGGGCGGCTTGTACGCGAATCTTTACGCACGGCTGTATCCGCAGGAAGTGGCGGCCGTGCTGTTCCTGGAGGCGACACACCCGCGCGACGAACAGGCGCTGCGAGAGCACGAGACCCGGTTGGCACAGGCGCTCACCCGCGTGTTCGCATTGCCGAAGCGGCTGTTCAGGGCCAACCTGCACTCCGAGATCGAATCCGTCGGGCAGTTGGTGGACGAGGTCTCGGCCGCCGGCGCCTTTCCGCCGATCCCGGTCTCGGTAGTGACGGGCGGGAGCCGCCCGCCCCAATGGCTGATGTCGCCGGCCGCGTTGCAGGCGCGCCGGTCGCACCAACACGAGCTGGCGCGGCTGTCGCCGCAAGGCGAGCAGGTGATCGCCGGCAAGAGCGGCCACTTTCCGCAACTCACTGAACCGGCCCTGGTGCTGGAGGTGCTGCGGCGCCTGGTCGCGCGCGCCGCCCATGTTGCCAGTGCCGCCTGAGGCGCCCTGAGCTTGCTTGCTGCTGGACAAGGCGTGCCGGCGTGGCGACACTGGCGGCCTGTTCCCGTTCTTTCCCTCTTTCTTTCAATTTCCGTACGCAGGTTCCACATGTCACAGTACACGGCGCAAGTTTCCTGGCAGCGCGGCGACCAGGACTTTTTGGCCGACCGCTACAGCCGCCGCCACCTCATCCGCTTCGATGGGGGCGCCGAACTGGCGGGATCGTCGTCACCGCAGGTGGTGCCTGCGCCGCTGTCCGATCCAACGGCGGTGGACCCCGAGGAAGCCTTCGTTGCATCGCTTTCGGCCTGCCACATGCTGTGGTTCCTGTCGCTCGCGGCACGCCAGGGATTCTGCGTGGATAACTACGCCGACCAGGCGCAGGGCGTGATGGCGCGCAACGCCCGCGGCAAGATGGCCATGACACAGGTCACGCTGCGTCCCCAGGTGGTCTTCTCAGGCGTGAGCCGGCCCAGCCGTGAGCAGATCGACGCGCTGCACCACAAGGCCCACGAGGAATGCTTCATCGCCAATTCGGTGACCAC
>JAKFEZ010000065.1:0-37574 GCA_036675435.1 Ramlibacter sp.
TTCCAGGCGATGCCGCTGCAAGGCTACACGCGGATGTTCGAGGCGCTGCTGGATCACCCCAACATCAAGGTGATGCTGAACACCGACTACCGCGAAGTGGTCGACGTGCTGCCCTGGAAACACATGGTCTATACCGGCCCCGTCGACGCATTCTTCAACTACCAATACGGCAAGCTTCCCTACCGCAGCCTGGAGTTCCAGCACGTGACGCTGCCGCAGGAGAAATTCCAGCCGGTGGGCACTGTGAACTACCCCAACGACTACGGCTACACGCGGATCAGTGAGTTCAAGCACATCACCGGGCAGTCGCACCCCAAGACGTCGGTGGTGTACGAATACCCGCGGGCCGAAGGCGACCCGTATTACCCGGTGCCGCGGCCCGAGAATGCGCAGCTGTACCGGCGCTACGAGGCCCTGGCCGATGCCACCGAGAACGTCACCTTCGTCGGCCGCCTGGCGACTTACAAGTACTACAACATGGACCAGGTGGTCGGCCAGGCGCTGGCCGCGTTCAAGCGGCTGCAAAAGCGCCACCAGGAGGCCGCGACGGCAGGCCGCGAGGCGTTGCCGCTGGCGGCGACGGTTGCGCCGGCCGGCGCGGGCGAATGAAGCCGCTGGAGCTGTGGGCCGGGCCGGAGTGCACGGTCAACCGGGTTGGCGAGGAGTTCCGCGACCAGCTGGTCGCCAGCGGCTTCGACCGGCGCCTCGATGACCTGGACCGGCTGGCAACGCTGGGCGTGCAGCGGCTGCGCTTTCCGCTGCTGTGGGAACGCACCGCACCCGAGGCGGACGGCGCCTGCGACTGGCGCTGGAGCGACGCCCGCATCCAGCGCCTGCGCGAGCTGGGACTGCCCTTCGTGGCCGGCCTGCTGCACCACGGCAGCGGACCGCGCCACACGCACCTGCTCGATCCGGCATTTCCGGCATTGCTGGCCGGCTATGCGCGCGGGGTCGCCACCCGCTATCCGCAGATCGACGCCTACACGCCCGTCAACGAGCCGCTCACCACCGCCCGCTTCAGTGCCCTCTACGGCCTGTGGTATCCGCACCGCCGCGACGACAAGAGCTTCGTGCGGGCCCTGTTGAACCAGGTCCGCGCCACCGTGCTCGCCATGCGGGCAATCCGCGAGATCCATCCGGGCGCGCAGCTGGTGCAGACCGAGGACCTGGGGCATGTGGAAAGCTCGCCGCGCCTGCGCCACCAGGCGGAGTTCGAGAACCTGCGCCGTTGGCTGAGCTTCGACCTGCTGTGCGGCCGCATCGATGCCCAGCATCCGATGCGCGCCTACCTGCGCAACCACGGTGCGAGCGAGCAGGAACTGCAGGCCCTGGTCGATCAGCCCTGCCCGCCCGACATCCTGGGCATCAACTGCTACGTGACCAGCGAACGGTTCCTGGATGAGCGCACCTGGCTGTATCCGCCCGACCTGCACGGCGGCAATGGGCGCGAGGCGTACGTCGACATCGAGCTGGCGCGCGTGCACGGCCGCGCCATCGGCGGATTTGCCGCGCGCCTGCGGGAAGCCGCGCAACGCTACGGCCTGCCCATGGCGATCACCGAGGCGCACCTGGGCTGCAGCCGTGACGAGCAACTGCGCTGGCTGCACCAGGCCTGGCAAGCGGCGCAAGCGGTGCGCGCCGACGGGTATGACGTTCGCGCCGTGACGGCCTGGGCCGCCTTCGGCACCTACGACTGGGACAGCCTGCTGACCCGCGACATCGGCCACTACGAAACGGGGCTGTGGGACGTGAGCACCGGCGCGCCGCGGCCAACGGCGCTCGCCGCGCTCGCGAGCCAACTGGCGCGCGGCGAGGCGGTGTCGAGCCCCGTGGTCGAGGCGCCCGGATGGTGGCAGCGCGAGCTGCGTCTGGCCTACCCGGTGCATGGCGACCTCGAGTCGCTGCCGGTTACCGGCCGGCCCTTGCTGATCACCGGCGCCACCGGCACCCTGGGCCGCGCCTTTGCCCGTTTCTGCGAACTGCGTGGCCTGCCTTGCCGCCTGCTCACGCGCGCCGAAATGGACATCGCCGAGCCGACGTCGGTGGCGGCGGCGCTCGACCGGTGGCAACCGTGGGCCGTCATCAACACCGCTGGTTTCGTGCGGGTCGACGAGGCCGAAAGCGACCCGCGGCAATGGCGCGAGAACGTCGCCGGACCGGAACTGCTGGCACGCGAATGCACTCGCCGCGGGGTCCGCCTGATCAGTTTCTCCAGCGACCTGGTGTTCGACGGCGGCAAGGAATCGCCCTATCTGGAGAGTGACTTGCCGGCCCCGCTGAATGCCTACGGCCGCGCCAAGCTCGAAGCCGAGCGCCGCATCCTCGAACACGCGCCCGAGGCACTGCTGGTCCGCACCGCGGCGTTCTTCGGCCCCTGGGATCGGCACAATTTCGTCGCGCAGGGCCTGGAGGCGCTGCGGCGCGGCCAGCCCTGGCGGGCGGCACAGGACCAGTGCGTCTCGCCCACTTATGTGCCGGACCTGTGCCAGGCCGCGCTCGACCTGCTGGTGGACGGTGAGCGCGGGCTCTGGCACCTCAGCAATCGAGGCGCGGTCAGCTGGGCCCGGTTCGCGCAGATGGCCGCGGAAGCTGCTTCGCTGGACATGCGGCTGGTGCATCCGCTTCCCACCGGCGAGCTGGGGCAGACCGCGCCGCGACCGCGCTACTGTGCGCTGGGCAGCGAGCGGCACTTGCTGATGCCCACGCTGGATGACGCGCTGTGTCGCTATCTGGGAGATTGCGAACGGATGGCCGGCCACTGGCCGCTGGCCAACGCGGCGCCGCCGCACGAGCGCGCCGTGGCTTGAGCCGCTAGGCCGCGCTGACCGGCGGCACCAGCACGGTGCCGCGCTGGCCCGCCGCGCCGTACTGGGCCACGACCGTTGCCCCGGCGTGCGCCACCGCATCGGCCCTGCACAAGGCCACACAGGCCCCGCCAAAGCCGGCGCCGGTGAGGCGCGCGCCATAAATGCCATCCTGGGCCTGCAGCAGCGCCACCAGCTGATCCAGCTGCGGTATCGACACCTCATAGTCGTCGCGCAGGCTGGCATGCGAAGCATTCATCAACGCACCGAACTCCTGCGGCGTGCCGCAAGCCACCGCCTGCAGGACGCGGGCATTCTCGGTCACCACATGACGGGCGCGGCAGCGCAACAGGTCCGGCAGCGCGGCCAGCGCCGCGGCATCACCGACGTCGCGCAGCGACGGCACGCCCAGCAACCGAGCCGCCTCTTCGCATTCTGCGCGGCGCTGGTTGTAGCCGCTGGCCGCCAGCGACCGGGCGATGCCCGAGTCGATCACCAGCACCGCGCTGCCAGGTGGCAGGGCCACGAAACGGCGCTGCAGCGTTCGCGTGTCCAGCAGCAGGGCCCGGTCGGTGTCGGCGAGGCTGGATGCCATCTGGTCCATGATGCCGCAGTGCACCCCGGCGTATTCGATCTCGGCGCGCTGGGCCAGCTGGGCGATCGTCACGTCGTCGAGCGACAGGTTCAACAGCCCACGCAGGCAGCGCAGCGTCGCCACTTCCAGCGCCGCGCTCGAGGACAGGCCGACGCCCATCGGCACCTCCGACTCGACATGAATCTCCAGCGGTGGGATGCTGGCGCCGTGGCTGCGGGCCAGCATGAGGCAGCCATACACGTAGCTGGCGAAATGCTCGGCTGGTGGGACATCGAGCATGAAATGCACCGTGCCGCCCTGCCCCTGCGCGTGCAGCGAGAAGCGCGTACCCGCACTGCGCCGCATCGCCACCCGCGTGCGCTGGGCAATGGCGATGGGCAACACGAAGCCATCGTTGTAGTCGGTGTGCTCGCCCAGCAGGTTGACGCGGCCGGGCGCGTCGGCCTCGGCCTGCGGCGCGGCGCCAAAGACGCGCTGGAAAGCATCGGCCAGGTCGCTCATGCGAGGTTCACCATCACTTGCTGCAGCTCGCGCGCCTTCTCCTCGGGCAGCGCGTCCATCGCGAAGAAGCCGGCAGCGATCTCGGTGCCGGCCAGGTACTTCAGGCGGTCGCGTGTGCGGTAGGGCGGATAGATTTCGGCGTGCAGGTGCGACTCGGGATGCGGCTGGCCATCGGTGGGCGCCTGGTACCAGGCCATGAGGTACGGCAGCGGCCGTTGCCACAGTCCGTCGTACTTGAGCAGCGTCGTCTTCAGCGCGCGTGCCAGGTCGGCCCGCTGGGCCGCGCCCAGCGCCGCGAAATTTTCCGTCGGCTCGATCGGCGCCACCCAGACTTCGTAAGGGTAGCGCGCGCACACCGGCACGAAGGCGATGGCATGCGGGCCTTCATAGATGATGCGCTCACCGCCGCGGCGCTCGCCCTCGATCAGTTCCTGCAGCGGGCCCTTGCCGCGCGAGACGAAATGCTCGGCCGCGGCATGCTGCATGCGCGCCGGCACCGGCGGCACCACCGGATAGGCATAGATCTGCCCATGGGGGTGGTGCAGCGTGACGCCCACTTCGGCGCCCCGATTTTCGAACGGCAGCACGTACTGGATCTCCGTGCGCGCGCCCAGCTTCTCGGTGCGGTCGGCCCACACCTGCAGCAGCAGCTCGATGTGCGGCAGGGGCAAGGCGCCGAGCGAGGCTTTCGGGTCCTGCGTGAACACCACCACCTCGCAATGACCTTCAGCCGCCGCCGTCGGCACGATCAGCTGCGGCGGCGGCGCGCCGCCCTGCGCCAGCCCGAGCGAGGGAAAGCGGTTGTCGAACACCGCCACGTCCCAGCGGCCGGCCGGCACCTCGGTCGGGTTGGCTGGGTCCACGGTCGCGGCCAGGGGGTTGTACTCGGGCGGCGGCAGGAAGGTGCGGTCCTGCCGGAATGCGGCGTAGGTCACCCATTCGCCGCGCAGCGGATGCCAGCGCAGGTGCGCGCTGGCATTCAGTGGCTCGGCAAACGGGCTCGGCGCCTGCACGCCGGCGTCGATGGGGTCGCGCCCGTACAAGGTGAGGTGCCGGCCATCGGGCTTGGTCAGGAGCAGTCGGTGCATGAGGCAAGCCCTGATTACACGCCGCCGGGGATGTAGGTGCGCGAGACCCGGGTGGCGGCGGCAATGCGCTCCAGCGGGATCTTGGGGCTGCGGTCGGCGTTGAGCAGGCCGTTGGCTTCCTGGAAAGTATCGGCGAACTGGGTGTAGCAAAACCCGCTGAACAGCGCAGTGTGGATCACGGTGTCCAGCAGCTTTTCATAAAGCTGGGCGAACTCTTCCGCGTCCTGGGCCTCGGTGTAGCCCCAGATCTTTTTCTGGTCGGTGCCCGGGCCCGGGTGGCGCTGGAAAAAAGCGATGCCGCCGAACTCGGTCAGCATGATGGGCTGGCCGCGGTGCGGATAGCCGTCCAGCGTCAGGATGCGCCCGCCCGGGCGGCGCCGGTCGAACAGCTGCTCGGGCTGGATCTCGGCACCGTAGCGCTGGCGCAGGTGCTCGTTGTTGGCGTCGTAGTCGTGGATGCCGATGATGTCGGTGGCGCTCGATTCCCAGCCGTCGTTGCCGATCACGGGGCGCGTGGCGTCGAGCGTCTTGGTCAGGTGATAGAGCGCCTCCACGGCATGCCGCTGGACCCGGATGGCGGTGAGCTCGGGCACGCCCCAGGACTCGTTGAACGGCACCCACACGATGACGCAGGGGTGGCTGTAGTCGCGCTCGATCGCCTCCGACCACTCGCGCACCGTGCGTTTGATCGCAGTGCGGGTGAAGCGGTAGGCCGAGGGCATCTCCTCCCACACCAGGAGCCCCAGCTTGTCGGCCCAGTACAGATAACGCGGATCTTCGATCTTCTGGTGCTTGCGAACCCCATTGAAGCCCATGGCCTTGGCCAGCTCGACGTCGCGGCGCAGGGCCTCGTCGCTCGGCGCGGCCAGCAGCGTGTCGGGCCAGTAGCCCTGGTCGAGCACCATGCGCAGCAGGTAGGGACGGCCGTTGAGCATGAAACGGTCGCGCAGGATGGTGACCGAGCGCAAGGCCGTGTAGGAGCTGAACTCATCGACTACCTGTTCGCCCTGGAGCATGCGCACCCTGGCCTCCAGCAGCGTGGGACGCTCGGGGCTCCACAGCAGCTCGTTGCGGAAGTCATCGATGCCCGGGTCGGACAGCACGATGGCACGGTCGACTTCCCCGTCGATCACCTGGTAGCGGTCGCGCGCGAGCAGCCGTTCGCCGTGGCGCAGCGTGACCTCCATCGACAAGTCTTCGGCGGCATCGCCGCCTACCCGCGCCTCGAAGCCGATAGCGTAGCCCTCGACCCGCGGCGTCCAGCGGATCTTGTCGACGTAAGTGCGCGGCACCCGCTCCAGCCAGACCGTCTGCCAGATGCCGGTGGTGCGTGGATACCAGATCGAGTGCGGCTCCAGTTGCCAGTCCTGCTTGCCGCGCGGCTTGGTCAGCTCGTGCGGGTCGTCCTCGACCCGCACCGTGACGGTCTGGCGGCCCGAACCGTCGAGCATGTGGGTGATGTCGGCCCAGAACGGCGTGTGCCCGCCCTCGTGCGTGGCGGCCAGCCAGCCGTTGACCCAGACCCGCGCCGAATAGTCGGCCGCGCCGAAGCGCAGGATGACCCGGTCCGGGCCGGGGCGAAGCTCGAAGTCGCGTTGGTACCAGCAAACCGAATGGAACCCTCGATCGCCGATGCCGCTGGCGTCGGATTCCGGCGGAAACGGGACGGTGATCTGCAGCGGCCAGTCGGCGATGTCCTCGGGGATGGTGAAGGCGCGCTGGTCGTCGTAACAGAAGCGCCAGGGGCCGTTCAGCGATGTCCATTGCGCACGCTGCAATTGCGGGCGTGGGTAGGCGAAATCCAAGAATTACTCCTTTTCCTGTGTGAAGCGGGACGGGTCCCGCCACAAGCGGGCAAACGGCAGGCCGTGCGGGCTGCCTCGAGGCGTCAGGGCCTGCTGAGCCAGGCGAACAGCCCCGCGATCGGGCTTCGCTGATCCTCGCGGATGGGGTGCTCTGCCGTGGCGCTGATTTCGAAACCGTATTGTTCGGCAAGCTTTTGGATGTAACTGCGCGAATGGGCATAGCGCAGGCTCGGGCGCAGCACCAGGTCCGGTCCTTCCTCGCCTGCCGCCTCGAGCGAAAAACAGAACACGCCGCCTGGCGCCAGGACCCGCGCCACCCCCTGGAAGACCCGCTCCAGCGCGCCGACATACACGAAGACATCGGCTGCCGCGACCAGGTCGTAGCGCCGCTGCGTCGTGTCCAGGTAGTGCACCAGGTCGTCCTGCACGACTTCGTCATAGACCTGTCGCGCCGCAGCGCGTTCGACCATGTTGGCGGACAGATCGATCCCCTCCAGCCGCGCTGCCAGCGGGCGCACCGCCACGCCGCACAGGCCGGTGCCGCAACCCAGATCGAGCGCGCGCTCGAAGCCGCGGCCCATGCGGCGCAGCTGTGCGGCCAGCACTTCCGGCGCCCGATACTTCAACACGTGCACCAGGTGGTCTTCGAACCCGTCGGCGTAGCCGTCGAATAGCGACTCCACGTAAACGCGCGGCGCCGCTGCCGGGGCCTGCTGTGAGCTGAGCGCCGCCAGGTAGTAGCGGTTCAGCTCGGTGTCGGCGCCCTGGGCGACGGCGTTCTCGTAAGCCTCGCGCGCCTCGTCCATCCGGCCAAGCTGCTTGAGCAGGCTGCCCCGCAGGCTCCAGGCCACTCCCAGCTTGGGGTCGAGGCCCAGCACCTGGCTCACCTGCTCCAGCGCCTGCGACGGCAGGTCCAGTTCGGCCAGGGCGGTTGCCAGGTGTGCGCGAGCCTCTACATTGCCGGGCTCCGCCACCAGCGCTTCGCGCAGCAAGTCGGCGGCATCCTGGAAGCGGCCGAGCTTGAGGCGGGTTGCGCCCAGATTGGTGAGCGTGGACGGGCGCCCCGGCAGCAGCGCCAGCGACGCGGCGAAGCTGGTCTCGGCCTGGCGCCAGCGACCGGACTCGTAGTGCGCCAGGCCCTGCACGAAGAAATCCCTGGCTTGTTCAAAGTTGCCGGTCATCGCCCATTAGGGGAGTTGCTTGCGCCCGATCATAGAGCCCGCCCGCCCCTGCGACAATCGGCTCATGAGATTCGCGCCATTGCAGAACGACACATTTTTGCGTGCGTGCCAGAGCCTGGCCACGCCGCACACGCCCGTCTGGCTGATGCGCCAGGCCGGCCGCTACCTGCCCGAATATCGCGCCACGCGTGCCCGGGCAGGCAGCTTCATGGGCCTGGCCACCAACGTGGACTACGCCACCGAAGTCACGCTGCAGCCCCTGGAACGCTATCCGCTGGACGCCGCCATCCTGTTTTCGGACATTCTCACGGTGCCCGATGCGATGGGCCTGGGCCTGAGTTTTGCGCTGGGCGAAGGGCCCCGCTTCCGGTCGCCGGTGCGCGACGAAGCCGCGGTGGCCGCCTTGCGCGTGCCCGACATGGAGAAGCTGCGCTACGTGTTCGACGCGGTGACTTCGATCCGCAAGGCCCTGAACGGCAGGGTGCCGCTGATCGGCTTTTCCGGCAGCCCCTGGACGCTGGCCTGCTACATGGTCGAAGGCGCCGGCTCCGACGACTACCGGCTGGTCAAGACCCTGCTGTACAGCCGGCCCGACCTGATGCACCGCATGCTGGAGATCAACGCCGATGCAGTGGCAACCTACCTGAATGCGCAGATCGACGCCGGTGCCCAGGCCGTGATGATCTTCGACAGCTGGGGCGGGGTGCTGGCCGACGGCGCCTTCCAGCAATACAGCCTGGCCTACACGGCTCGCGTGCTGGCCCAGCTCAAGCGCGAGCACGACGGCGCTTTCATACCTCGCATCGTATTCACCAAGGGCGGCGGCCAGTGGCTGCAGGAGATGGCCGGACTCGACTGCGAAGTGCTGGGCGTGGACTGGACGGTCAACCTGGGCCGGGCACGCGAGCTTCTGGGTGCCGGAAAAGCGTTACAAGGCAACCTGGATCCCAACATTTTGTTCGCGCCGCCCGAACGCATCGAGGCCGAAACCGCCAAGCTCCTGGACAGTTTCGGCGCCCCGCACGCGGGTCCGGGCACCGGCCCCAGCCACATCTTCAATCTGGGTCACGGCATCAGCCAGCACACGCCGCCGGATCATGTGCGGGTGCTGGTCGATGCCGTGCATGCCCACTCACGGCGGCTGAGAAGCGCGGCAAGCACCTGATCAATGAGTTCGTCATCAGGGTGTTCCCTAGCACACGGCCGGGCAAAAACTTTGCCAGGCACTTGACTTATGCACAAAAAAGACGACCCCCGGGGCTTTTGGCGCAGGTCGTTGCTACAAAACCCATAGCGAACGTAAGTTGTTGATTCATAAAGGAATCGCCGGATGCCCTTTTTCCGGGCATTCCAGCCAAGCCCTTGATTTTCCAAGCTCCGGACGGCATGCCAGAGGAGCTATCAACAAAGTTATCCACACAAATCTGCGCTTCTAAGCAAAGCACTTACAAATCAAAGACTTAAACGCTGTTTCGGAATTTGACCTGAACTTAATTGGCTAAACGCAGCTACTCATGCCCCACCGGCTCGCCGTCGTTGTTCCCACCCCGGCCCACAGTTCGCTCCGCGAACCGCTGAGCTATCTAAGTGAGCTTCCACTTGCGCCGGGCACGCTGGTGCGAGTGCCGTTGGGCCGGCGTGAGGTGCTCGGTGTTGTCTGGGACCTACTCGACAGTAGTGCGTTCGACCTGCCTCAGGGCGAACTCCGACCGGTCAGCGCCCCACTTCAGGGTCTGTTGCCGCTAAGCCAGGGCTGGCGACATTTAGTTACTTTTTCTGCGAATTATTACCAGCGCAGTCTGGGGGAGGTCGCGCTGTCCGGCCTGCCGCCGCAACTGCGCGACCTCGATACTGTCCAGCTGGCCCGCCGGCTGAAGCGCGCTCCGGCTCCCGCCGAGCCGCTCGAGCCGTCCGCCGCCGCCCAGCCGACGCCTGAGCAACAAGACGCGCTGACGGCCTTCGAGGCGAATCGCGGCCCATTCCTGCTGTTCGGCGCCACCGGCAGCGGCAAGACCGAGGTGTACCTGCAGGCGGTGCAAAGCATGCTGGCGCGCGAGCCGCAGGCCCAGGCGCTGGTGATGGTGCCGGAGATCAATCTCACGCCACAGCTGCAGGCGCGCTTCGTGGCACGGTTCGGCGCTGCCAACGTGGTCGCCATGAACAGCGGCATGACCCCGGCGCAGCGCCTCAAGAGCTGGCTGGCGGCGCACACCGGCGCCGCCCGCATCGTGCTGGGCACGCGCATGGCGGTGTTCGCCTCGCTGCCGGCGCTGCGCCTGATCGTGGTCGATGAAGAGCACGACCCCAGCTACAAGCAGCAGGAGGGCGCGCGGCATTCGGCCCGCGACCTGGCGGTGTACCGGGCCTATGCCGAAGGCGCCAAGATCCTGCTCGGCTCGGCGACGCCTTCGCTGGAAAGCTGGCAGGCCAGCGAAAAGGGCCGCTACCAGCGGCTGGTGATGGCGTCACGCGTGGGGCGGCAGGGCGGCGCGGCAGGGGCGTTCCCGGCGGTGCGGCTGGTGGACATGAACCTGCAGCCCAAACAGACGGTGTTGTCGCCGCAGCTGCTCGAAGCCATCCAGCAGCGCATCGCGCGCGGCGAGCAGTCGCTGGTCTTCCTCAACCGCCGCGGCTACGCGCCCGTGCTTTCGTGCACCGCCTGCGACTGGAAAAGCGAATGCCCCAATTGCAGCGCCTATCGCGTCTTCCACAAGATCGACCGCAGCCTGCGCTGCCATCACTGCGGGTTTGCCGAGCGCGTGCCGCGGGCCTGCCCAAGCTGCGGCAACGTCGATATCGCGCCGATGGGGCGCGGCACCGAGCGGCTGGAAGAGCACCTCGCGCAGTTGCTCGCAGGCGTGACGCAGGCCGATGGCGCGCCGGTTCGCATCGCCCGCATGGACGCCGACAGCACCCGCGCCAAGGGTGCGCTCGAACAGCAGCTCGCGCGCATGCACGCCGGCGACGTCGATGTCCTGGTGGGCACGCAGATGGTGACCAAGGGCCACGACTTCCGGCGCATCACCCTGGTGGCCGCGCTCAATGCCGACTCGGCCCTGTACTCCAGTGACTTTCGCGCGCCCGAGCGCCTGTTCGGGCTGCTGATGCAGGCCGCGGGCCGCGCCGGCCGCGATGCGGCCCAGGCTGGGGCCAGCGAAATGTGGGTCCAGACCTGGCACCCGCAACATCCCCTGTTCGCCGCCCTGAAGAAACACGACTATCCGGCGTTCGCGGCGCAGCAGCTCAAGGAGCGCGAGCAGGCCGGCATGCCGCCGTTCGGCTTCCAGGCGCTGGTGCGGGCCGAAGCGCGCACGCAGGAGATCGCGCAAGCTTTCCTGGTGCGCGCCAGCGCCGCCGCACAGGCGCTGGAAGACGCCGCGAGAGTCACCTTGTATTCGGCCGTTCCCATGAGCATCCAGCGCATCGCCAACATCGAGCGCGCGCAAATGCTGGTGGAAAGCCCGTCGCGCACCGCCCTGCAGCGATTCCTGGCGGCCTGGCAGCCGGTGCTGCACGCCACCCGCGAAAAGGGACTGATCCGCTGGGCAGTGGACGTGGACCCCTTAGCGATCTGACGGGGGACTTGCTCCCTCCCCTCCCGGGGGAGGGTGGGGGTGGGGGCAGGGTCGCGGCGCGTTGCCCCCACCCCGCCCTCCCCCGAAGGGGAGGGAGTGAAGCCCATGAAGCGCCTCGCTACGCCCCCTTCAGCCGCAACGCCGCCTCATACAACTCATTGCGCGGCGCTCCCGTGATTTCCGCGGCCAGCTTCACCGCGCTTTTCAGCGGCAGCTCCTTCAGCAGCAATGCCAGCACCCGCAAGCCTTCGTCACCCTGCGGAGCCTGCGGCGCGGCATGCAGCACCAGCGCGAACTCGCCGCGCGTGCGCTGGGGATCGGCGGCCAGCCACGCCGGCAGCTCGGCGCAGGGCAGCGTCGCCACTTCCTCGAACTGCTTGGTCAATTCACGGCCCACCGTCACCGGCCGCTCGCCCAGCGCCGCCAGCGCGCGGGCCAGCGCCTCGATGCGGTGCGGCGCCTCCAGCAGCACGGCGGCACGCGGCTCCTGCGCCAGCAAGCCGACGGCGGCCTCGCGCTCGCCCGCCTTGGCCGGCAGAAAGCCCGCGAATACGAACCCCGCACCGCCTTCCATCGCCCCCGCCACGCTCAGCGCCGCCGTGACGCTGCTCGCGCCGGGCAGCGGCACCACCCGGTGCCCCGCGGCGCGCACAGTGCTCACCAGCCGGGCGCCGGGGTCACTCACTGCCGGCGTGCCGGCGTCGCTGGCATAGGCGACGCGCTGGCCCTGCGCCAGCCGGTCGATCACCGCGAGTGCGGCCTCGGCCTCGTTGTGCTGGTGCACCGCCAGCAGTTGCGCGGGCGTCTTGTCGATGCCGTAGGCGCGCAGCAGGGCCTGGGTATGGCGGGTGTCCTCGCACGCCAGGCTGTCGGCGAGCTGCAGCAAGTGCAGTGCCCGCAGGCTGATGTCGGCCAGGTTGCCGATCGGCGTGGCCACGATGTAGAGGGCGCCTTGCGGATAATGCTGAGAAGCCGCCGCTTCGCGTGCGGCGCCCAGGGCCAAGGAAAAAGAAGCGCTCAATGGAAATCCCCCGCAAGAAAAACGCCGCGGCCGCCACCACCACCAAGCAGGCCGGCGACGCCGCCGAGGACCAGGCACTGGCCCACCTCGTGGCCAGCGGTCTGAAGCTGCTGGCGCGCAATTATCGGACGCCCGGGCGCGGCGGCGGCGAGATCGACCTGGTGATGCGCGAGCCGGGCGGCACGCTGGTCTTCATCGAGGTGCGCCATCGCGCCAGCCGTTCCTTCGGCGGCGCCGCGGCCAGCGTCAGCCATGCCAAGCAGCGGCGCATCGTGTTTGCCGCCCGCCACTACCTCATGCGCCTGGCGCAGCCGCCGCCCTGCCGCTTCGACGTGGTGGGCGTGGAAGCCGGGGGCATCGAATGGCTACGGGCCGCCTTCGACGCGTCCTGAAGCTGGGGGCGCGAGGCCGGGCTGGGCGCCTCCTCGTCTGCGGGGCGCTACTGAATCTCGCCTGCCGCCGCCCGCGCCTCGTACTGCTCGGCTGTCATCACCGTGTTCCAGCAGGCGGTTTCCAGGGCATGGTTCTGGGCCTCGTCGCGAATGATGTTGAATGGCTCCTTGCCGTTGCGCAGATCGCGCAGCACCTGCCGATAGGTCCTTCTCAGCATCGCGACGCCCATGTCAGACTGGCCGAAATTCTCGCGCGCGTGAATCGCGATGGGGCCGATCGACTCGGTCGCCTCCAGGTCGTCGGGTTCGCGCTGAGCTTCGGCGTAAGGGCGCTCCTTCTGGCCCGGCCGGAACGGTGTCTTGGTCCAGGTGCCCGGCAGCCAGTCTGCCACGGGTTCACCGTCTTCGCCTTTGGGCCAGGCCACGATGCTCATGCCGCGGATGTGCTCGTCGTCCACCGGCACGCACCAGCTCATCTCGGTCGCCTTTTCACGCCACAGGGGCTGGTCACCGTGCTGGTGAATGTTGGCCACCAGGTGGATGTTGGGCAGGATCACTTCAGTATGGCGCTCCAGCCACAAGCCATTCGGCAATCGCTTGACCATGTTGTAGCGCTGGCCCAGCTTGGTTTTCTCCCATGAGATCTTCGGCGCAACCTGCCCGGCCTTTTCGCTAAGGACGCTGTTGAACTGGTCCCCGCTGATGAGATTGTGCAACTGCGTCAGGTGCCAAGGATCTTGCTGATTCTCAAAGTGCTGGAGCCAGTTGCAATCTCGCACGAAGCCAATCGCCCTGTCATCCCACAGGCGCATGCCGCGCAGCACGACGTCGTCGCGATGACGGGTATCGATGATGTCGAGCATGGGGAACAGCGGCGCAGGCACGTCGGGCGGGCCCATGTAGATGAACACAAGTCCGCCGAATTCCATCGTCTGATAGGCCGGGTGCTGCACGTTCATTTTTTCGCAGAACGCGGCCGTCTCGCATGGCATCTCGATGCACTGGCCCTGGGTATCGTAGAGCCAGCCGTGGTAGCAACAGCGCAGGCCCCGTTCTTCGATGCGGCCGAACTCCAGAGAGGTGCCGCGGTGCGAGCAGTGCGGCTCCAAAGCGCCTACACGCCCCTGCTTGTCGCGAAACGCCACCACGTCTTCGGCCAGTATCCTGATTTTCACCGGCACGTCGGCCAAGTCATCCGACAGGCACAGGGGCTGCCAATAACGCCGCATGAGCTCGCCCATGGGCGTGCCCTGCTTCACGGACGTCAATTCAAGATCCGGGCCGGGCACGACCCGTCCATATGCCGACTTCATACCTTGTACCTCTCAGGACTGCTTGCGCAGGTAAATTTTTCCGCTCTCCACGCGGGTTTCGAACTTGACGACATCGCGCTCCGCCGGCCCCTTGGTGCACTTGCCGGTGGGAATGTGAAACAGCGCGCCGTGAAGTGGACATTCCACGTATTCCCCATCCACGAAGCCTTGCGAGAGCAAGGCCTCCGCATGAGGACAGATGTCTTCCAGGGCGTGGATCGCCCCGTTGACGCTGTAGAGACCGACGGCCATGCCGTTCGCTGTGGCCGTGAGCGGCGTCTCTTCGGACAATTCGGCGGCCTCGCCCGCGTAGGTCCAGTCCGTTGGGTTCATGCCTGCGTGCTCCTGATGTGCATTGTTCGATGGCGACGGGTGTTGCGTAGGCCTCAATTGGCGAGAACCTTGGCATCGGACGCCACTTTCTTCCACTTGACGGCTTCCGACTTCATGAAGGCCGCCGCGTCGGCAGGTGTACCGCCGACGACCTCCGCGCCCCAGTCGCGCAACCGCTTCTGCATCTCCGGGTTGGCCAGCGCCTCGTTGATACCGGTATTCCATTTGTTCACGATGGCTGCGGGTGTTCCCGCGGGTAGCGCCGCGCCATACCAGGTGCTGGCCTCGAAGTTCGGCAGACCGGCCTCGGCCATCGTTGGAACTCCCGGCATGTTGGCCGAGCGCTTGGCCGAGGCCACCGCCAGCACCTTTATCCGGCCGCTGTTGTGGAATTGCTGGGCGTTGGTGAGATTGTCGAAGTAGATATCCACCTGACCGCCTATCAGGTCGGTGACGGGCTGGCTGCTGCCCTTGTACGGAATGTGGACGAGATCGAGCTGCGCCATGTTGGCGAACATCGAGCCGACCAGATGCGGGGTCGAGCCGCTGCCGGCCGAGGCGTAAGTAAGCTTGCCCGGTGAGGCCTTGGCCATCGCCATCAGCTCCTGCACCGAGTTGACCGGCAGGCTGGTGCGCACTGCCAGCACGATCGGGACGGTGGCGAACAGGCTGACCGGAACCAGCCCAGCCGGATCGTACGGCAGCGTGCGGAAGATGCTTTGGTTGATGGCAAGCGGCCCGGGCGGACTGGCCAGCAGGGTGTAGCCATCCGCGGGCGCATGGGCCACGGCACTGGCGCCGATGTTGCCGCCGGCGCCGGGCTTGTTGTCCACGATCACCGGCTGCTTCCAGATGCCGGTGAGTTTCTCGGCGACGGCTCGCGGCAGCAGGTCTCCGGTACCGCCGGGCGTGAAAGGCACGACGATCTTCACTGCTTTGCTCGGAAAGGTGGTCCCGTCTTCGGCCGCGTGCGACAGCGACGCTGCCACCACCGACAGGGCGGCGATTCCGATGCGCAGACAGGGAACGCCAATGGAGGTGGAATGTAGCGGCAACTTCATGGAAGGCTCCTTTAAGTGGTGGGAGAGCGAGTTCACAGTGATGAGAGCTTGAAGGCGGGGTCTGCCAGCTCAGCGGGCCGCACGATCCTTCTGTCTTCGATGAGCTTGCGGCTCATGCGCAGTTCGCGGGCCGCGTTCACCGCGACTGCCCCGACGATCCGGTCTTCTTCCAGCAGGAAGGTGACGAACGATCCCGGCGCCTTCACGGGCCGGGTGACGATCAGGCCCTTGGCACCGGGCCAGCCGTAGATCTGGATGTTCACGCCATGCTGATCAGACCAGAACCAGGGCAGCGGGTCGTAGGCCGCCTCGATGCCGAGGCAAGCCTTGGCCGCCACCACGGCCTGATCGGTGGCGTTCTGCCAGGACTCCAGGCGCACCCGCCGCCCGGCCCACTGGTTCGGCGCAAGCGCAACGTCGCCTGCCGCAAGAATGTCGGGGTCCGACGTGGAACACCGGGTATCGACCGCGATGCCGTGGTCGCATAGCAGACCGGCCTTCGATGCCACTTCGTCGTTCGCAACGAGGCCGGCGCCGATGACGACAATGTCCGCCCGTACGGTCGCGGCGTTCGCCGAGACGACACACAGGCCAGCGCCGGAGCGTTCGAGGGCCTCCACCTCCATGCCGAGACGGACGTCCACGCCGGCCGCCAGGTGCACATCCAGGACATGGGCGGACACTTCCGCGGGAAGCGCACGCTCGCATAGCCTGGTGCTTCGCTCCAATAGCGTGACCGCCTTGCCCATGCCCACCGCCGCCGACGCCACTTCCAGCCCGATCCAGCCCCCGCCAATGACGCAGACGCTGCGCGACCGCCGCATGGCCTCGCCCAGATACTGGCAATCATCGAGCGTGCGCAAGGTATGAACACCGGCAAGATCGATGCCGGGAATTCGCGGACGCAGTGCTCTTCCCCCGGTGCAAAAGATGAGCTTGTCGTAGACGAGCTCGCTGCCGTCCGAAAGAAAGAGTCGCTTGCTTGGCCGGTCCAACGATTCGACTCGAATGCCCCTGCGCCAGTGCAGTGCCAGGCTCTCCAGCACATCGGCTGCGAAGACCTGAGTGGTGTGCGGCTCGGCACTTCGGGACAACACGGCCTTGGACAGCGCTGGCCGCTCATACGGCGAATGCAACTCGTCGCAGACCAGCGTGACGGCGCCCGCGTAGCCCTGGTCGCGCAAGGTCTTCGCCGCCCACGCGCCAGACTGACCGCCGCCCACGATGACGATCGACGACGGCTTCGTGGCACACGCGGGAGAAAGTGGAGATGTGTCGTACACGACCTTTATTATAGGTAGTACACGACCTAAGTCAAGCACGTTTCGCAAGCACAATGCAGTTATGCAAAACGCAACCCGCCCGACCGCAAAGCGCCCCAAGTCGTCGCCCGTCCTATCCGCCGCTGTCGCAGGCGACCCTGAAGGCCGACCTTCCTCGCGGCAATCTGACCTGGTCGATAAATTCGACCTGCACAATGCGCCCGGGCATCTATTGAGGCGGTGCCATTCGCGGGCGCGCGCTATCTTCGATGAGCTGGTCGGCCGCCAGACCGGCCTGTCCAAACAGCAGGTTGCGCTGATGATTGCCATCGCGCATCGACCGGCGGCCACCCACGCCCAGCTATCCGAAGAGACTGGCTTCGACCGCAATACCCTGGCTGACACCTTGAACCGCCTGATCGTGAAAGGGTTGGCGAGCCGGCAGCCATCTCGCCTCGACGCCAGGGCATACGACATACGCCTCACTCCCAGCGGCTTCACGCAGTTGGAAGAGCTGATTCCACTATCGTTTGAAGTGCAGGCCAAGATCATTGCGCCCATACCCGCGGAACTGCGACCGGACTTCATTCGGTGCTTGCGCATCCTGGCAGGCGTGGATAGCACAGCGGAGCCCGAGGACATTCAGGCCACGCCAAAGCCGCCCCGCAAGCGCGCTGTTCGGGCGCGCGCCTGATCTGCCCATGTTGTCACGACGCCACCTCGGCCGTAGGACAAGCCCTCGTCCGCGTCACTAAGCGCGCTACCGCACGGAACGCGGCCGAGCGAAGGCGCAACCTGTTGAGTTGAGGCCCGGGATTCGCAATGTGCGAGTCCGCCCCATCTCATCAGGACACACCATGAACAGATTACAAAGCAGCATGAGGCCGTGGCTTGCGGCCCTGCTGGTGGGCGCGCTGGCCGCTTGCGGCGGCGGCGGCGGAAAAGATCCGATCCTCGGCTTCGACCCGGCCCCCCCGGCGCCGCCGACAGTGACCGCCGTGGCTCCTGCGCCCGGCACCAGCGGCGTGGCGACCAACAACGCCGTGATCACAGCGGACTTCAGCGAGCCCATGGCACCCATCACGGGCGATGCAAGCTTCGTCGTGTCCTGCGCGGCGCCCTGCGTCAGCCCCACCGGCAGCGTGGCGCTCGACAGCAGCAACCGCATCGCCACCTACACTCTAGCCGGCGGCACCCAGCTTTCAGCCGACACGACCTACACCGCCACGGTGACTGGCGCCCGCAGCCTGGCCACCGGCCTGGCGATGACGGCCCCGTTCATCTGGCAATTCAGCACCGGCGTACTGCCGGACACGACGCGGCCGAGGGTCGCGCTCACGGTCCCGGCAACGACCAGTCCCGGCCCGACCGCCGGTGTGGCGATCAACACCGCCATCACGGCCGTGTTCACCGAAAGCATGGCGCCGGCCTCGATCTCGGCCGCGAGCTTCACCCTGAGCTGTACAGCGCCTTGCGTGGCGCCGGCCGGAGCCGTGACCTATGTGGTCGGCAGCCGGACGGCGATCTTCAAGCCGGCCGCAGCGCTGGCCGCCAACACCACCTACGTCGCCACGGTCACCACCGGCGCCACTGACCTGGCCGGCAACGCACTCGCCGGCAACCAGGCCGCGCTGCCCGCTTCGAGCAACCATCGCTGGACGTTCACCACGGCCGCCGTGGCAGCGCCGACCGGCAACGTCACCGTGCAATCCAGCAACCCCTCGGCCAACGCCAATGGCATCTGCCCGAACGCCACCGTGAACGCCACGTTCAACGTGCCGTCCGGCCTGCAGATGGACCCCGCCACGATCAACTCCGCGGTGTTCACGCTGGCCGGCCCCGGCCCCGTCACTGCCGCCTCGGTGGTGCTCGATGAAGATACCGGCCGCATCGCCACCTTTACCCCGCTGGCGCCGCTGACCCCCGGCGTGACCTACACGGCCACCATCAAGGGCGGCAACACCGGCGCCAAGGACCTGGCCATCCCGGCCAATGCGATGCTCGCCGACAAGACCTGGAGCTTCACGGCCGCGAGCTGCGTGGTGCCCCCGGTGCCCGTCGCGATCCCGCTGGGTTCGGCCTCGACCTTTGGCGCTTTCGGCGGTAGTGCCGGCATCACCAGCCAGGGCCTGAACACGGTGGTCAACGGTGACATCGGCACGACCGCTGTCTCCACGGCCGTCACCGGCTTCCACGACGCCGGCCCCGGTTGCACCTACACCGAGACCCCGCTCAACGTCGGCACCGTGAACGGCCTGATCTATACCGCCGCGCCCCCGCCGACGGTCGCCTGCCCGAGCGAAGGCACCGCCGTGACGTTTGCCATCGCGACGAAGGCCCGTGGCGACGCCCTGGCCGCGTACAACGCTCTGGTGGCCAAGCCCGGCGGTCCCGACCCCGGCGCCGGCAATCTGGCCAACCTGACGCTGGCCCCTGGCGTCTACACGGCCGCAGCCGGCAGCTTCAGGATCCAGGGCGGCAACCTGACCCTGGACGCCCAGGGCAATGCCAATGCCGTGTGGGTGTTCCAGATGGCGACCACGCTCACCGTCGGCGGCCCCGGCGCGGCCTTCCCGTCCAGCATCGTCCTGGCCAACGGCGCCCGTGCCAAGAACGTGTTCTGGCAGGTCGGCAGTGCCGCCACCATCAATGCCGCCGGCGGCGGAACCATGGTGGGAACCATCATCGCCCAGGACGGCGTGGCGATTTCCACGCCGGACAACGCCGCCGTGGTTCGCATCAACGGCCGCGTGCTGTCGCTCGGGGCCTCGGTCACGATGGTCAACACCGTCATCAACGTGCCGGCACCTTGATGCCCGCGCATCACTCACAAGGACAACGACCATGACATTCACCAAGACCTCCGTCGCCCTGGCCGTCGCGGCCCTGGCGGCCCTCACGCCTCAGTTCGCGATGGCGCAGGACCACAGCGGCTGGTACGGCGGTGCCAGCATCGGCCGCACCGGCGCCAGCATCGACGATGACCGGATCATCCGCGGCCTGGCCGCCCAGGGCCTGGCCACCAGTTCGCTGGATGCCCGCGACCAGGACCACGGCTACAAGATCTTCGGCGGCTACCAGCTCAACCGCAACTTCGCGGTGGAGGCCGGCTTCTTCGACCTGGGCCGCTTCGGGTACACGGCCAACACGTTGCCGGCCGGCACCCTGAATGGCGACGTGCGGATCCGCGGCCTGAACCTCGACCTGGTGGGCATCCTGCCCCTGACCGAGAAGCTGTCGGCGCTGGGACGCGTGGGCGTGACCACCGCCCGCACCAAGGGCACTTTCGGCGCCACCGGGGCGGTGACCCTGCCCTACAGCAGCGCCAGCCCGAGCGAGCGGGCCACGAACGTGAAGTTCGGCGCGGGCCTGATGTACGACTTCAGTCCGTCGTGGGCCATGCGCCTGGAAGCCGAGCGCTACCGCATCAACGACGCGGTGGGCAACAAGGGCCACGTCGACATGGTGTCGGTGGGCCTGGTCTACCGCTTCGGCGGCACGCCGGCGGTGGCGCGGGCTGCCGCACCGGCGCCGATGGTGGCCGCGCCTGCGCCGGCGCCGGCTCCGGTCGTGTCGCGCCCCGCCCCGGCGCCCGCTCCTGTCATGGCGCCACCGCCTCCGCCGCCAGCCCCGTATGTGGCGCCGCAGCTGGAGCCGAAGCCGTACCGCAATTGAGCTGGCCGCATGCGCGCCGCTTCGGGCTGAGGGCACTGTGCCCGGCCCTGGTGGCGGCCGTGTTGCTTTGGCAGGCTGCACCGGCAGCCGCCCAGCGCGCCGACTTCATGCAGGAGACGGCTTCCGCTGAGGCCCGGCACGTCGGTGACTGGGTGGCTCACTCGAGAGACAACCGCGGCATGCCCTTCGTCATCGTCGACAAGGTCGACTCCAGGGTATTCGTATTCGATGCCCAGGGTCGGCTGCTCGGCGCCGCGCCCGCGCTGCTCGGCCTGGCGCGCGGCGACGACTCGTCGCCGGGCATCGGCCAGCGCAAGATGTCCACCATCGGGCCGGACGAACGGACCACGCCGGCGGGCCGCTTCGTGGCCTCGCTGGCGAAAAGCCTCCAGGGCGACGAGATCCTGTGGGTCGACTACGACGCGGCCATTGCGCTGCATCGGGTCATTGCGACGGCTCCCAAGGAACGCCGCCTGCAGCGCCTGGCCAGCCACGCGCCGCTCGAGCGCCGCATCACCTATGGCTGCATCAACGTGCCGGTGAAGTTCTTCGACGATGTGGTGCTGCCGGCTTTCCGCGGCAGCGCCGGCATCGTCTATGTGCTGCCGGAAACCAGAAAAGCGGCCGGTGTGTTCGGCTCGTATCGGCTCGACGACGCTGGCGCGCGCCTGCCCCCGGCTCTGCCTGAGCCTCAAAGGCCGGAGTAAATTTCCTTGCCGGCGGACGACGAGGGCTCATGGCTGCGCGATCCCCTGTACCATGGGCCGATGCCCGACACCACTGATGCACCGTTCTTCCACGAAAGCTCCGGGACCGTGCGTTTCTGGGTCGAGGTGGAGGGCAAGCTGATGGGCGCCAGCGTCGGCAAAGACGTGCTGCACCACCGCTTCAGGCCCGGCACCCAGGGCGACGATCCGGTGGAAACCTTCCGCAATCACTGCGCGGCCATCGAGGTGGCCGTGCGCAAGCGCGTCGCCCAGGGCTCGATCGAGCCGGTGATGCTGCGTGAATTCGACCTGCGCGCCGACTAGCTCCCGGCCGCAAGGCCCGGCCCCTGCCACCTGGCAGGCCGCTGCCGGTTATCATCGCCAGCCATGCTCGAACAACGCATCCAACAGCATTTCATCGACAGCGCCGACCTCAAATACCAGTCGGCGCAATCCTTGAGCAAGCCGATTGCGGCCGCTGTGCAGGCGGTGCTCGCCTGCGTCACGAGCGGCGGCAAGGTGCTGGCCTGCGGCAATGGCGGATCGGCCGCCGACGCCCAGCATTTCTCGGCCGAATTCGTCGGCCGCTTCGAGCGCGAGCGGCCCGAGCTCGGCGCCATCGCACTCACCACCGACAGCTCGATCCTCACCGCCATCGCCAACGACTACGACTTCGAGCGGATCTTCTCCAAACAAGTGCGCGCGCTCGGCCAGGCCGGCGACGTGCTGCTGGCGCTGTCGACCAGCGGCAATTCGGCCAACGTGCTGGCGGCCATCGCCGCCGCCCACGAGCGCGAGATGACGGTGGTGGCCCTGACCGGCCGCGGCGGCGGAAAGATCGCCCACGCCCTGCGCGAGACCGACGTTCACATCTGTGTGCCCCACGAGCGCACCGCGCGCATTCAGGAAGTGCACATCCTGGCGCTGCACTGCATCTGCGACGGTGTCGACGCCCAACTGCTCGGAGAACAGGAAACCCCTTCATGAATTTCAGCTTCAGACCTTTGTCGCTGGCGCTTGCCGCCGCCGCGCTGGCCGCATCCCTGTCCGCCTGCGCGCCCCTGATCATCGGCGGCGCCGCGGTGGGGGCCATCGTGACGTTCGACCGCCGCACCTCCGGCGCGCAACTGGAGGACGAAGGCATCGAGCTGCGCGGCGCCAGCCGCCTGCGCGAGGCGATGGGCACCGCGCACATCAACATCAACAGCTACAACCGGCAAGTGCTGCTGACCGGCGAGGTGCCCACTGCGCAGGCCCGGCAGGCGGCGGAACAGATTGTTTCGCGGGTGGAGAACGTCAAGGGCGTCATCAACGACCTGGCGGTGCTGCCCAACACCACGCTGGCCCAGCGCTCCTCGGATACCCTGATCACCGGCAAGGTGAAGGCCTCGCTGGTGGACGACACCAGCCTCTACGTCGGCGCCTTCAAGGTGGTCACCGAGCGCGGCACGGTCTACCTGATGGGTCGCGTGACGCAGCGCGAAGCCGACCGCGCGACCCAGATCGCCAGGACCATCGGCGGGGTTCAACGGGTGGTGCGGATTTTCGAGATCATCACCGACGAAGAACTGCGCAGATTGGTTCCCCAGACCGGCCGGTCGGCCCCTGTGGCGCCCACCCCACCGGCGACGGTCGCGCCCCGGGCTGCCCCGGCGGTGGTGGCGCCTGCCGCGCCGCCGGCGACCCCCGGCGCGGTTCCGGTGGCGCCATCGGCCACGCCGACGCCCCTGCCGCCGCTGCCGCCCGCGCGCTGAGCGCAACCGGGGGCACTGCCGCCGGCCGGTTTATTTCAGGCGCTTGATCAGGCTGGAAGTGTCCCAGCGCTGGCCACCCATGCTCTGCACGTCGGCATAGAACTGGTCGACCAGGGCCGTCACCGGCAGCCGGGCGCCATTGCGCTTGGCTTCTTCCAGCACCAGCCCCAGGTCCTTGCGCATCCAGTCGACGGCGAAGCCGAAATCGAACTTGCCCTCGATCATGGTCTTGCCGCGGTTGTCCATCTGCCAGCTCTGGGCGGCGCCCTTGCCGATCACTTCGAGCACCTGCGCCATGTCGAGGCCCGCCTTCTGGCCGAACGCGATGGCCTCCGACAGGCCCTGCACCAGCCCGGCGATGGCGACCTGGTTGACCATCTTGGCGAGCTGCCCGGAGCCGCTTTCGCCCAGCAGGGTGAAAGCCCGCGCGAACGCCATGCCGACCGGCCGCGCGGCCTCGAAGGCCGCCGGCTCGCCGCCGCACATCACGGTGAGCAGCCCGTTTTGCGCCCCGGCCTGGCCGCCGGATACCGGCGCGTCGATGAAATGCAGGCCCAGTTCCGAAGCCTTGGCGCTGAGCTCGCGCGCCACGTTGGCCGACGCGGTGGTGTGGTCGATGAAGACCGCGCCGCGCTTCATGCCGGCAAAAGCGCCGTCGGGGCCCAGCACCACGGAGCGCAGGTCGTCGTCGTTGCCGACGCAGCAGAACACCAGGTCGCGGCCGGCGGCCGCCTCGCGCGGCGTCGCGGCCGCAGCGCCCTTGAACTCGGCGGCCCAGGCCTGGGCCTTGGCCGGGCTGCGGTTGTAGACCGTGACCTGGTGACCCGCCAGGGCCAAGTGCCCGGCCATGGGCAGGCCCATGACGCCCAGGCCGAGAAACGCGACGTTGCGTGAGGGAGTGGATTCGTAGGTTTTGGGATTGGTGGTTGCCATTTCGGTTCCTTCTACAACTTGGCGCCGCGTCGCCAGCGGAATTTCAGAGCAAGGCGCGCGGGTGGCGGGCAACCGCGACGTACTTCAGGGTACGTGAGGATTGCCCGATGAGCCCCGCGACGCCGCTATGCGATCCGCGCGAGGAGCCGTCACACTATAGCGAAGTGCTCGGTGCCGGCGGACAGGTCCGAGCTCTTGGCGCGCTGGCTGTTGAGCTTGATCTGCAGCCGCAGGTCGTTGACCGAGTCGGCGTTTCGCAGGGCGTCCTCGTAGGTGATGATGTTGTTCTCGTACATGTCGAAGAGCGCCTGGTCGAAGGTCTGCATGCCCAGGTTGCGGCTCTTCTTCATCACTTCCTTGATCTCCGAGACCTCGCCCTTGAAGATGAGGTCGGACACCAGCGGCGTGTTCAGCATGATCTCCACGGCGGCGCCGCGGCCCTTGCCATCCTGCTTGGGCACCAGACGCTGCGAGATGAAGGCCTTCAAGTTGAGCGACAGATCCATCAGCAGCTGCGCCCGGCGCTCTTCGGGGAAGAAGTTGATCACCCGGTCGAGCGCCTGGTTGGCGCTGTTGGCGTGCAGCGTGGCCATGCACAGGTGGCCGGTCTCGGCGAAAGCGATGGAATGCTCCATCGTCTCGCGGTCGCGGATTTCGCCCATCAGGATCACGTCCGGCGCCTGGCGCAACGTGTTCTTCAGCGCGGCTTCCCAGCTGTCGGTGTCCAGGCCCACTTCGCGCTGGGTCACCACGCAGTTCTTGTGCGGGTGCACGAATTCCACCGGGTCCTCGATGGTGATGATGTGGCCTTGCGAGTTCTCGTTGCGCCAGTCGATCATGGCGGCCAGCGTGGTGGACTTGCCCGAGCCGGTCGAACCGACCAGGATGCACAGGCCGCGCTTGGACATCACCACTTCCTTGAGCACCTGCGGCACGTTCAGGCCGTCGATGGTCGGCAGCACTTGCGGAATCACCCGCAGCACCATGCCCACCTTGCTTTGCTGCACGAAGGCGTTCACCCGGAATCGGCCGATGCCCGGTGGCGAGATGGCGAAATTGCACTCCTTGGTGCGCTCGAACTCGGCAGCCTGCTTGTCGTTCATGATGGAACGGGCGAGCGCCAGGGTATGCCCGGCGTTCAGCGGCTGCGGCGACACCTTGGTGACCTTGCCATCGACCTTGATCGCCGGGGGAAAGTCGCCGGTGATGAACAAGTCGCTGCCATTGCGGCTGACCATCAGCTTGAGCAGGTCGTTGATGAATTTACTGGCCTGGTCGCGTTCCATGGCGCTCCTTCGGTTTTTTGATCAGTTCAGTTGCGATGTTCCGACAGGCGCGCGCCCACCACGCGCAGCCGCATCGACAGCTTGCGCGCCAGCAGGGCCACCAGCCCGGCGGCCAGGGCCGCGTCGGCGCCCATCATCTCGTCCATCGCCTGCGTGCCGAGCACGGCGATTTCGCATTCGGCCAGGGTGGTGCATTGGGAAAACCGCTTGCCGCTGTCCAGCAGCGACATCTCGCCCAGGATGTCGCCCGGCCGGGCCTCGGTCAGGCGCAGCCGCTCGCCCCAGGGCTGCAGCCGGTCCACCGCCATGGTGCCGGTCAGCACGACGATCATGAAGTTGCCGTATTCGTCCTGGCGGATCACGTCGCGGTCGGCATCGACGATGGCGAAGTCGAAGAACTTCTCCAGCCGCTGCACCGCACCGGCCTCCAGCCGGCTCATGTACTTGTCCTTGGCCCACAGCGCCTGCAGCAGCTTGACGCCGCGCGCCGCGGCCAGCCGCTTGGCGCCGACCTCGTTGGCGCGGGCGTCCCAGGGCACCAGCATCGCCGGGTCGACGCCCTGCTCGGCGAAAGCGCTGGTGAACAGCACCGAGTCGGTCTTTTCCTCCTCGCGGGGCGTCGCGCGCCTCAGCAGGTCCAGTACGCCCTTCAATGTAGCTCCTTGGACAGATTTAGCTTGGTCAGCCGGGGAAGTTCTCGGGCGTCTTGGCCTTGCCGCGCGCTTCGGCGGGGCTGATCAGGTTGCGCTTGACCAGGTCCGACAGGTTCTGGTCGAGCGTCTGCATGCCCACGCTGCTGCCGGTCTGGATGGCCGAATACATCTGCGCGATCTTGGCCTCGCGGATCAGGTTGCGGATGGCGGAGGTGCCGATCATGATCTCGTGCGCCGCCACCCGGCCGGTGCCATCCTTGGTCTTGCACAGGGTCTGCGAGATCACCGCCTGCAGCGACTCCGAGAGCATGGCCCGCACCATCTCCTTTTCTTCGGCCGGAAACACGTCGATGATCCGGTCGACGGTCTTGGCCGCGCTCGACGTATGCAGCGTCCCGAACACCAGGTGGCCAGTCTCGGCGGCAGTCATGGCCAGCCGGATGGTTTCGAGATCGCGCATCTCGCCCACCAGGATCGCGTCCGGGTCCTCCCGCAGCGCCGACTTGAGCGCGGCGGCGAACGACAGCGTCATCTGGCCGACTTCGCGCTGGTTGATCAGGCATTTCTTGGATTCGTGCACGAACTCGATCGGGTCTTCGACGGTGAGGATGTGGCCATACTCGGTTTCATTCAGAAAGTTCACCATCGCCGCCAGCGTGGTGGATTTGCCCGAGCCGGTCGGCCCGGTGACCAGCACCATGCCACGCGGCTTGAGCGCCAGGTCAGCGAAGATTTTGGGGGCGTTCAGCTGTTCGAGCGTAAGAATTTTGGAAGGGATGGTCCGAAATACTGCGCCGGCGCCACGGTTCTGGTTGAACGCGTTAACCCGAAAGCGCGCCAGCCCCTCGATCTCGAACGAAAAGTCGACCTCCAGGAACTCCTCGTAGGTCTTGCGCTGGGTGTCGTTCATGATGTCGTACACCATGGCATGCACCTGCTTGTGGTCCAGCGCCTCGACGTTGATGCGCCGCACGTCGCCGTGAACCCGGATCATCGGCGGCAGCCCGGCGGACAGGTGCAGGTCGGACGCCTTGTTCTTGACGCTGAATGCGAGCAGCTGGGTAATATCCACGAGTCCCTCTTTTTCGTAATGCGTGCAGGTTGCCCGGTTTATTATGACCACGATTCGTAACAACCTCCAGAGTGTTCACGCGCGGATTGCCGCGGCCTGCGATGGCGCGCAACGCCCCGTGAACGAAGTCACGTTGCTGGCGGTGTCCAAGACCTTCGGCCCGGAAGCGGTGCGCGACGCCTTCGCGGCGGGCCAGTCGGCCTTCGGCGAGAACTACATCCAGGAGGCGGTGGAGAAGATCGCGCTGCTGCAGGACCTGCCCCTGCAATGGCATTGCATCGGCCCCATCCAGAGCAACAAGACCCGCCTGGTGGCGGCGCATTTCGACTGGGCCCACACCGTGGACCGGCTGAAAATCGCCGAGCGGCTGTCGCAGCAGCGCCCGGACGGCCTGCCGCCCCTGCAGGTGTGCATTCAGGTCAACGTCGACGGCGGCGCCACCAAGTCGGGCGCCGCGCCCGACGACGTGCCGGCGCTGGCGCGCGAAGTGGCGCAAATGCCACGCCTGGTCCTGCGCGGGCTGATGACCATCCCCGAGCCGGCCGCGGGTTTTGCGGCCCAGAAGGCATTGCACCAGCAGGCCAGGGCCCTGTTCGACGCTTTGCGCGCCGAAGGCATGGCGCTGGATACGCTTTCGATGGGCATGAGCGCCGATCTCGAAGCCGCCATTGCGGCCGGCAGCACGATGGTGCGGATCGGCACCGCCATCTTTGGCGGGCGGCCGCCGGCCTGAAGGCCTCGCATCGCCGATTTGGCGGCGTTGGCTGGCCGGTGCGCGGTCAATGCCAGTTCTTGTCGGGCTGGGGCCGCAGCCGCCTTGCCGCGTCGATCACGTCCTGCAGTTCGACCGGGTCGCTGTACGGATCCTCGTCCACCGCGGTGACGCGATTCAACTCCCGCTGCCAGCGGCGCAGTTCGTCCACGTAAGGCTGGTGCGGCACCCGCGTCAGCTGGCCATCGCACTCCACCACGTCGCAGATGCCGTTGTGCAGCCACTCTCCGGTGTGCCAGTCCGGCATGTCGACGGCCGGGAACAGGCAGATGCCATGCAGGTCCATGCCCTGGTTCACGGCGGCCAGGGATTCGTGCATCACGTCGCGCAGCCAGTCGGGGCGGCCACGCCCCATGCCGCTGGTCTCGCCGATGACCATGGGCCTGCGGTAGCGCTCCCAGATCCGCTGCAGCAAGGCGCACAGGGGCTCGATGCCTTCGTGGCCAGGCTCCAGCGCCTTGTGCGGCCCGCTTTCCCTGTATTCCATCTGGCCGAAGGAATAGTTGTTCGCCCCGACGATGTCCAGTATCTCCGGCGCGCCCCCGAACTCGGGATGGGCCTTGCCGTACAGGATGTCCCAGGCCAGGAAGGTATCGACGAAAGTCTCGTGGGCCGCGGCCTCGATCAGGTCCGGCCGGTCCGGCGGGGCAATGACCTGGACCAGCGGATCGACATGGATCATGCGGGAGTCGGGCAAAACCTCACGGATCGCCTGGACGCCGGCGATCGAGGCCCGGCACAGCGCCAGCCGGAACTGCTCACGGTCCTCGCGGGTCTTGCGGTACGGCGCGACCCAGCCCCATTCGCCGCCGCAGAAGGCAAAGAAGGTGATCTCGTTGATGGGCGTGAAGTAGCAGGGCCCGGGCAGGCGCTGCGCGATGTGGCGCGCGAAGGCGCCGCAGTAGCGGGCGAAGCGCCGGCTGAAATCGGGCGCGAACGGGTCGAGCCCGTCGGGATAGCCGTAGTGGCACAGGTCCCAGATCGGCGCCACCCGCGTTTGCTTCATGGCCTCGATCATCGGCTCGACCGCGCCGAAGTCGTAGCGCCCGTCCCGGTCGGCCATCGGCCAGGGAACGCCCTCGCGGGCCACCGCGATCCCCAGTTGCTGGAGCATCCGGTAGTCGCCCAGCGCGTTCTCGCGGTGCCGTGTTTCCTCGACCAGGTCGCGGCGGCGGCCGTCCTTCCAGAGGAAGGTGGAGCACTCGAAACCCGAGAGAAAAAAGGTGGGAAAGATGCCGGCGCGCTGGGTCATGCCCCACTACACCACAGCGCCAGCCGCCGCCGGGTATCAAAACCCGGCATCTGTAAATGGCGGCATGGCTTGCCGCCCGGCTACTTGCCGGGCGCCGCCATCGGCTTGACGTTGCCGCAGTCGGGGCCAAGCCACTTGCCGGCGCCGTCCATGGTCACCTTCTCCGGCTTGCCCGTCGCGCGGCTGTCGATCACCATCTTCATGGTGTAGGCCTCGGGGCTGAGGTAAGTCAGCTGCCCCTCACTGGTGGACGGCGGCTGGGTGCAGGCCATCGCGAACTTCAGCGTGTTGCCGCTGCGCGACTGCCGGGTGGTGCGGCAGTCGCCCTGCTGCGCCGGCAATTCGTTGCGCTCCACCATCTCGCGCGTCATGCAGATCTGCACGCTCATGCCGCCACCCGGTGCGGCCGGCCCGATCTTGACGCCCTGCTTCGCCATCATCTCTTCCATCATCTTGCGCTGCTCGGGCGGCATGTTGGCCATCTGCTGCTGGATCTGCGACATGTCGACCGCGGGCGCGCCGCTCGTCTGCATCTTGTTCGTGACCTGCCACAGCCCGGGCTTGAGGGTCTGGGCGCCGGCGCCCATGGCGGATGCCGTCAAGACGGCCGCGATCAGGTGCTGCAGTTTCATGCGTTGCCTCACTTGGAAAACGACTATTCTGCCCGCGCGCCCGGCAAAGCAAAAGCAGATCCGGCGCCGGTCAGGGCGCAGTCGCCTGCCGTACCGCGTGCTCCCAGCGGGCCATCAGCTCGGCGGCGCGACCCGCCTCCAGCGTGGGCGAAAAAGTGCGCTCGGCCTTCCACAAAACGGCAAGCTCGTCCGTGCCGCGATAAACCCCGCAGGCCAGGCCGGCCAGGTACGCGGCGCCCAGCGCGGTGGTCTCAGTGACCGCCGGCCGCACCACCGGGATGCCCAGCAGGTCGGCCTGGAATTGCATCAGCAGATCATTGACACAGGCGCCGCCGTCGACGCGCAGCTCACTGACCGGCGCCGCGCCCGCGGCAACCGCATCGCGGCTCATCGCCTGCAGCAGGGCGGCGCTCTGGTAGGCGATGCTCTCCAGCGCGGCGCGCGCGATGTGGGCGGCCGTCGTGCCGCGCGTCAACCCGGTGATGGTGCCGCGCGCATCGGGCTTCCAATAGGGCGCGCCCAGGCCGGTGAACGCCGGCACCATCATCACGCCGCCGGAATCGGGCACGCTCTGGGCCAGCGCCTGCACCTCGCCGCTGCCCTGAATGGCGCGCAGCCCGTCGCGCAGCCACTGCACCACGGCGCCGCCGACGAACACGCTGCCCTCGCAAGCGTACTGGACCGGCCCGGCGCCGGGTTGCCCGGCCCGCGCGCCGAGCTGCGCTGCGCTGGTGGTCAGCAGCCCGTTGGTCGAGGTCTGGAAATTCTCGCCGGTGTGCATCAGCATGAAGCAGCCGGTGCCGTAGGTGTTCTTGGCCATGCCTTCGCTGAAGCAGGCCTGGCCGAACAGCGCGCTCTGCTGGTCGCCGGCCACCCCGCCGATCATCACCGGCGCGCCCAGCAACGACGCCTGGCATTCACCGAAATGCGCGCTCGAAGGCAGCACCTGGGGCATCAGCTGCGGCGGGATGTCCAGCAGCGCCAGCAGTTCGCCGTCCCACTGGTTGGTGTGCACGTTGAACAGCATGGTGCGCGAGGCGTTGGTGACGTCCGTGGCATGCAGCGAGCCACCGGTCAGCTGCCACAGCAGCCAGCTGTCCACCGTGCCGAAAGCGAGTTCGCCGCGCCCCGCCTGCTCGCGCGCCCCGGGCACGTGGTCGAGCAGCCACTTCAATTTGGTCGCCGAAAAATAGGCGTCGATCAGAAGGCCCGTGCGCGACTGGATCAGCGGCCCGTGGCCGTCGGCGCGCAGCTGCGCGCAGGCCGGCTCGGCCCGGCGGTCCTGCCAGACGATGGCGTGGTGCACCGGCTGCCCGGTCTTGCGGTTCCACAGCAGGGTCGTCTCGCGCTGGTTGGTAATGCCCAGCGCGCGGATGTCGGATGCCTTGAGCCCGGCCTGGGCCAGCGCCTCGCGCGCGGTGGCCAGCTGGGTGCGCCAGATCTCCATCGGGTCGTGCTCGACCCAGCCGGGGCGGGGATAGATCTGCGGCAGCTCCCGCTGCGCCATCGCCACGACCTGCCCCTGCGGGTCGAAGACGATGCTGCGCGAGCTGGAGGTTCCCTGGTCGAGTGCGAGGAGGTAGGTCATGGCTTATTCTGTCATCGACCACGGCCCTTCGGGCCTTGCCCCGCACCAGCGTCAGGTGCGGCTGGGAATCTCGATGCCGCGCTGCACCGCCGGCCGGGCCACGAACGCCTGCAGCACCCGCGTGACCTGCGGAAACTGATCGATCTGCACCAGCCCGCCGGCTTCATAGAAGCCGATCAGGTTGCGCACCCATGGAAAGGTGGCCATGTCGGCGATGCCGTAGTCGTCGCCCATGATCCAGGCACGGCCGGCCAGGCGCCGGTCCAGCACGCCCAGGAGCCGCTTCGATTCGGCGACGTACCGGTCGAGCGGGCGCTTGTCTTCGTAGTCCTTGCCGGCGAACTTGTGGAAGAAACCGACCTGGCCGAACATCGGGCCGATGCCGCCCATCTGGAACATCAGCCACTGGATCGTCTCGTAGCGGCCGGCGGCATCGCGCGGCATGAACCGGCCGCTCTTCTCGGCCAGGTAGATCAGGATCGCGCCGGATTCGAACAGCGCCAGCGGCTTGCCGCCCGGGCCGTCGGGATCGAGGATGGCCGGGATCTTGTTGTTCGGGCTGAGCGAGAGGAACTCGGGCGACAACTGGTCATTGGTGTCGAAGGCGACCCGGTGCGGCTCATAGGGCAGGCCGGTTTCCTCCAGCATGACCGATACCTTGATGCCGTTGGGCGTGGGCAGCGAATACAGCTGGATGCGGTCGGGGTGGCGGGCGGGCCATTTCCTGGTGATGGCAAAAGTGGAGAGGTCGGTCACGCGGGCGGTCCTTGGGTTGGAGTTGTTGTCGCACCCGCAGTCTTGCGCAAAACAGCATCCGTTGCCGGCGTGCGGACATCACACGCCCAGCGCCAGCCGCGTCGTGCTCTTCACTTCTTCCATCACCGCATAGGTGCGGGTTTCGCGCACGCCCGGCAACTGCCATAGCACGGTGCCGGCGAAATGGCGATAGGCCTGCATGTCAGCCATGCGCGTCTTGAGCAGGTAGTCGAAGCCGCCGGCCACCATGTGGCATTCCATGATTTCGCTGTGCACCTGCACCGCGGCCTTGAAAGCGTCGAACACGTTGGCCGTGGTCCTATCGAGCAGCACCTCGACGAAAACCAGCATGCCGGCGCCCAGCTTCAACGGATTGAGCCGCGCCTCGTAACCCAGGATGTAGCCGTCGCGGGTGAGCCGCTGCACCCGCGCCAGCACGGCTGTGGGCGACAGCGCGACCGTTTCGGCCAGCTTGAGGTTGGACAGGCGCCCGTCTTGCTGAAGAACATTCAATATTTTCAGATCGATGCGGTCGATATCGGCTAGTTGATCTAGCATTTTCTAGTGAATCATTCTGTGGATCGCGCAAATTTAGCGTGAAATGCAGCGAAAAGCCAGCCACGATCAGGGCATCTGCTGAACTCTTTTAGCCATTCCTCCATGCAACGCCTCCCCTTTCCCTACCGGCCCGAGGCCGGCGTCATCGCCGACCGGCTGCAATTCCTGCGCGGCGAGGCGCCGCTTGACTGGCCCAAGGCTGCCCGTGCCGCGCGGCCGTGGGTCGAGGCGGTGCGCCGGCACCCTCCGCCGTTCTGGGCGATGGAAAGCCTGCTGAAGGAATACCCGATCTCCAGTGCCGAGGGCCTGGCCCTGATGCGGCTGGCCGAGGCGCTGCTGCGCGTGCCGGACGCCGAGACCGCCATCGCCCTCACGGCCGACCAGCTCGGGCGCGCCGATTTCGGCGGCTCCGGCGACGGCGCCCTGGCCCGCCTGTCGCACAGCGCCATCGCACTGTCCAAGAAGTTGCTGCCCGACGCCCAGCAGGAAAGCGGCCTGTTGGGCAAGCTGGGCGCCCGCACCGTCGTAGCCGCCACCTTGCGCGCGGTGCAATTGCTGGGGCGCCAGTTCGTGCTGGGCCAAAGCATCGGAGAAGCGATGAAAGAAGCCGACAGCGCACGCAAGCAGACGCCGGGGCTGACATTCTCGTATGACATGCTGGGCGAAGGCGCACGGACCGAGGCGGATGCATTGCGCTATCTGACCAGCTACGGCGGCGCCATCGAAGCGATCGCGCAGCGGGCCGCTGCCGACGCACCGGTCGAGCGCAACGACGGCATCTCGATCAAGCTCAGCGCCCTGCATCCGCGCTACGAGGACGCCCAGCGCGAGCGAGTGCTGGCCCAGCTGGTGCCTCGGGTGTGGCAGCTGTGCGAACGGGCGGCGCGCGCCAACATCAACCTCACCATCGACGCCGAGGAGGTCGACCGGCTGGAACTCTCGCTCGACGTGTTCGAGGCCCTGGCCGCCCAGGTGGCGCGCCACCATCCGCATTGGCAGGGCTTCGGCCTGGCGCTGCAGTCCTACCAGACGCGCGCGCTGGAGCTGGTGGCGCACGTGGCCGCTATCGGGCGCAAGTACGGACTGCGCTTCATGTGCCGCCTGGTCAAGGGCGCCTACTGGGACGCGGAAATCAAGCGCGCCCAGGAGATGGGCTTGCCGCATTACCCGGTGTTCACCCACAAGCACCACACCGACGTCTCCTACCTGGCCTGCGCCCGCGCCCTGCTGCAGGCGCAGGACGTGATCTATCCGCAGTTCGCCACGCACAACGCCGGGACCATCGCCGCCATCGTGCAGATGGCCGCGGGCCATGGCGGCGCCGAACCCGCGCGTTTCGAGCTGCAGCGCCTGCACGGCATGGGTGAAGGCGTGTACCGCGAAGTCTTGCGCAAGCCCTCGGCTGCCGAGAGCGGGAGCGGCGCAGGCCTGCGCGCCTGGGAGGTTCCGGTGCGCGTCTATGCGCCGGTCGGGGAACACCGCGATCTGCTGGCCTACCTGGTGCGCCGGCTGCTGGAGAACGGCGCCAACTCGTCCTTCGTGCACCAGCTCGCCGACGAATCGGTCGGCATGGACCAGTTGCTGGAATCGCCGCTGCACCTGCAAGCCGACCCTTCGCTGCCGCTGCCGGTCGATCTCTACGGTCCCGTGCGAAAGAACAGCATGGGCCTGGACCTCACCGTCGAGGGCATGCGCGCGCCGTTGCTGGCGGCATACGAAACCTTGAAGGTGGAGGCGGTGGCGCTTTACGACCCCGACGCCGTTGCCGCCGCGACCCGCCGCAGCGCGTCGGCCTACCCGGCCTGGCGCGCCACGCCGGTGGCAGCGCGGTCCGCGATGCTGCGCCGCGCCGCCGATGCGATGGAAGGCCAGATGCCGAACCTGTGCGCGCTGCTGGTCAAGGAAGCCCGCAAGACCTGGGGCGACGGCGTGGCGGAGGTGCGGGAGGCGGTGGATTTCCTGCGCTACTACGCCAACGAGGCCGAACGCATCATGCAGCCGATCGCCTTGCCCGGCCCGACCGGCGAGAGCAACGAGCTGCGGCTGGTGGCGCGCGGGCCCTGGGCCTGCATCAGCCCCTGGAATTTTCCGCTGGCGATCTTCACCGGGCAGGTCGCCGCCGCGCTGGCGACCGGCAACACCGTGCTGGCCAAGCCGGCCGAGCAGACTCCCGCCATCGCGTTGGAAGCGGTGAGGCTGCTGCACGCGGCCGGCGTGCCGCCGGACGCCCTGCAGCTGCTGCACGGTCCGGGCGAAACCGTGGGCGCTGCGCTGGTGGACCAGCCCGGCATCGCCGGCGTGGTCTTCACCGGCTCCACCCAGGTCGCCCGCATCATCCATCGGGCGCTGGCGGCCAAGGACGGGCCCATCGTGCCGCTGATCGCCGAAACCGGCGGCATCAACGCGATGCTGGTCGACTCGACGGCCCTGCCGGAGCAGGTGGCCGACGCCGTGGTGCAAAGCGCCTTCCGTTCGGCCGGCCAGCGCTGCTCGGCGCTGCGCCTGCTGTGCGTGCACGAGGGCATTGCCGACAGCGTGATCGAGATGATCCAGGGCGCGGCGCGCGAGCTGGTGATGGGCGATCCGGCGAACTTGAGCACCGACGTCGGTCCGGTGATCGACGGCGAGGCCTGCGAGGGAATCCGCAAGCACCTGGCGCGGCTGCAGGCCACGGCGGCGCGGCACGGAGGTGATGACCATGGCGACAGCGGCCGGACCGCGGCCGGCGACGGCAACTTCGTGGCGCCGCAAGCGTTCGAAGTCGGCGACATCGCCGAGGTCCGCCACGAGATCTTCGGCCCCGTGCTGCACATCGCGCGCTGGCGCGGCGACCCGCTGCCCGTGATCGAGCAGATCAACGCACTCGGCTACGGGCTGACGCTGGGCATCCAGACCCGCATCGACAGCCGGGCGCAGGCGCTGGCTGTGGCCGCGCACATCGGCAACGTCTACGTCAATCGCAACATGATCGGCGCGGTGGTCGGTGTCCAGCCGTTCGGCGGCGAAGGCCTGTCGGGCACCGGCCCGAAAGCCGGCGGGCCGCACTACCTGTACCGCTTTTGCGCCGAGCAGACGCTGACCATCAACACCACCGCCGCGGGCGGCAACGTCGCCCTGCTGGCCTGAACAGCGCTCAGGCGATCACCGGTTCGCGCATCGTCACGAACTCCTCGGCCGCCGTCGGATGGATGCCGACGGTGCTGTCGAAAACGGCCTTGGTCGCGCCTGCCTTCATCGCCACGGCGAAGCCCTGCACCACCTCGCCCGCGTCGGCGCCCACCATGTGCAGCCCGACGACGCGGTCGGTGGCCGCATCGACCACCAGCTTCATCAGAGTGCGCTCGGCGCTGCCGCTCAAGGTGTGCTTGAGTGCCTTGAACTCGCTGCGGTAGATGGTGATCTCGCCAAAGATCTTGCGCGCCTCGCTTTCGCTGTAGCCGACGGTGCCAATGTTGGGATGGGTGAACACCGCCGTGGGAACGAAGTCGTAGCCCAGCTGTCGCCGGCCCGCGCCGAACAACTGGTCCACCAGCACCATCGCCTCGCCCAGCGCCACCGGCGTCAGCTGCAGCCGCGCGGTCACATCGCCCAGCGCGTGGATCGACGGCACCGACGTCTGGTAGTGATCGTCGACCACGATCGCACCGTCGCGCCCCTGCTTCACGCCCGCCAACTCCAGGCCGAGCCCCGCCACGTTGGGCACCCGCCCTGTCGCATACAGCACCGTGTCGGCGACGAGGCAGCTGCCGTCCTGCAGCGTCACGCTCAGGCCGGCCGCGGTCTTCTCGATGTGCTTCACGTCGGCATGGGTGCGCAGGTCGACGCCGTGCTGGCGCATTTCCTGGGCAATGAAACGCCGCACGTCGTCATCGAAGCCGCGCAGCACCTGCTCGCCCCGGTACAGCTGCGTGACCTCGGCGCCCAAGCCGTTGAAGATCGAGGCGAACTCGCAGGCGATGTAGCCGCCGCCCACGACCAGCAGGCGCCGGGGAAAGGGGTCCAGGTCGAACATGCTGTCCGAGGTGACCACATGCTCGCTGCCCGGGAACGTCGGCACACTGGGCCGTCCGCCGGTGGCCACCAGTACATGCTTCGCCGTGAAGCGTTCCTGGCCACCGGCCAGCTGCACCTGCACGGTGTGGGCGTCGACCAGCTGCGCCCAGCCGGTGACGATGCGCACGCCCGCGCCCGTCAGCAGGTTCTGGTACACGCCGTTGAGCCGGGCGATCTCGCCCGCGCGATTGGCTTTCAGCACGTCCCAGTCGAAGCGCGGCTGCCCCGCATGCCAGCCGAAGCCGATTGCATCGCGGAAGTCATCGGCGAAATGCGCCGCGTAGCTGTAGAGCTTCTTGGGAATGCAGCCCACGTTGACACAGGTGCCGCCCAGGGCTGCCGCTTCCGCGACAATCACCCGTGCGCCGCGCTGCGCCGCCATCCGCGCTGCGCGCACCCCGCCGCTGCCGGCGCCGATGACCAACAGGTCGCAGCTGTGATCGGCCATGTTCTCTCCAGTTGTGATTGTCGATGGGGCCATTGTCCGCAATCTGCGCTTTGCGCGTGCGAGCAGGACTTCTCTCTGACGAGGCGGAGTTCTTCCAGGGTAGACCTCGCGGCAAAGTCGGGGCCGGGCGTGCCGCGTCGCATCGACAAGGCGGGTGGTGCTTCGCACCACCTTCCCTGCGTTTGCTCGATTTCACGGCCCGCCGCAAAACTCGCTACGCGCCCTAAGGCCGCTTCGCTCGAACAGTTGCGGCAAGTCAGAGCACGAAGCGCTGCGCGCGGCCGCGAAACCGAGCAAACGCAGGCGCCTCGCAACGATGCGCCACGGCCCGCCCGACCCCGCCTTTGCAGAGACGAATGAGCGCGCGGTGTTCGTTCGCACACCACCCATGTTGGCTCGCGGCAGGCGGTGCCCGGCGGGGGCGATCTCTGGGGCGGCTGCGATGTTCGGCCTGGGGTCGGGCGCGCTTGCGCGCTTCGTAAACTGACTCGCCGTGCCTGTTCG
>JAKFEZ010000064.1:0-37477 GCA_036675435.1 Ramlibacter sp.
CTGTCGGTGCGCGCCGGGATGGAGTCCACGCGGTCCTCGAAGGTTTTGGCATCCAGGGCCAGCTGCAGGTAGACGTTGTCGTTGCGCGATCGCACCAGCGGGTAGCGGCCGAACAGGCTGGCGATCTCCGCGGTACCGTTGGCCTGGAGGCTTTCGAATTCCTTGCCCAGCGAATAGTCGAGCCGGCTGTAAGCCACGCCGATCTGGGCGAGACCGACTTGCACCTGGTAGGAGGCGCGGGCGTACTTCAGGCCTGGGCCGGACGTCAGGGCCCGCAGCGAGAACACGTCGCCCAGCCCCAGCGGATTGTTGACGTTGACCGTCGCTCCGACACGGTAGGCGCCGGTGTAGCGGTTACCGGCGTTGTCGGCGTCCACGCTTCCAGTGACGCGCTGGCCAGGGGTGACCTCGACGATCAGGTCGGAGGTACCGACCGAGGCGCCGGGCACCAGCGTCGATTTGACGTTAACGCCGGGCAGGTCGGACAGCAGCAGCAGGCGGCGCTCGATGACTGGGGTGGCCAGCACGTCGCCGCTGTTCAAACCGCGTAAGGCGCCCTGGGCCACATGATCGGCCAGGTTGGTCTGATTGCGCAAATCCACCTTGCCGATCCGCCCCTCGCTTACAGCGATGGTAACGGTCCGATCCTTGATGTCCTGGGCCGGCAGGAAGGCTTGGGCCGCGAAGTAGCCGTCGCGGCGATAGTGCTCGGTGATCCTGGCGGCCATGGCCTGCAGGTCGGCCAGCGAGAGCTCGATGCCTGGAGTGAACCCCGTGAGTGCGAGCAATTGGTCCTCGGCGTACCGCTGGGCACCCGTAACCCGCAGGCTGTTAACGACAATTCTGGCCTGGTGCGCGTCCGCAGGCGCAGGCGCGACGCGCGGCTCGATGCGGATCTCGGGCGCGGCACGCTGAGGAGTCGGCGGCGCCGGGATCTGGAGCAGGCCGCCGCCGCTGGGAGGCTGCTGGGCCAGTGCGCTCTGGCACAAGGCCAGCAGCGCCAGCGACAGTAAGTTTCTCTTCATGATGGTGTTCTTTCGAGGGAAGCAGAGGAAGCGCCGCAGGCGCAAGCACCAGGCGTCGCCAACGTCGCGCAACGGCTAGAGTTCCGAGGCCACCAGTTCCAGGCGTCGGTGGATCGTGTCGAGCACGCTGCGGCCGCGCTCCCGTACCTGGCGCCGGATGTGCTCCTGCCGGGACGGCGGTGACGGCCATCTCTTGCCGTCAGCGCCGTGCCAGCAGCAAGCCGATCACCAGGCCGGCCGCGCCCGCGGCACCCATCGCGCGCCAGGGGTGAACCTGCACATAGTCGCCCGCGGCCGCGCCGAATTCGCTTGCGCCGCCGCTGATGGCCGATTGAGCCTGCGTCAAAGCCCGGCGCGCGCGTTGCAATTTCCGGTCGCTGAACTCCTTGAGCATTTCACCGGCATCGCCTGCGACGGTGGCGATGTCGCGGGCGAGCTTGTCGCGGCCGGCCAGCAGGGCTTTGCTGTCGGAATTCGAATCGGTTTTCATGTTTTGACCTGTTGAGTGCCTCCGGAATGGGGGCCAGCTCAACAGCTTGCGCCCCGAACGCGGCGGCAGTCTGTCCGCTACCGTACAAAGCAACGACTGTTGTCCAGCGCCCACACGCGTCAGTTCGAGGAGACAAGCGCATTCCATGGCTTGCCTTAGGGACAGAACACGATCCGGAGGTCTGCCAAGTTCAAAGCGTGATCAGCCCCATACGGTCCCGCCTGGTCATCAAGGCAGATGCGAACCGAGCCCGCGTCTGCCGGGGGACACGAGATCAGTTGGAGTCAAGGATCGAAGATGCCATGACCCTTCAAAGTAGGCGCGTCGGTTATACGCTTGGAGGCATTTGGTAGGGCGTGTTGGACTTGAACCAACGACCAAAGGATTATGAGTCCTCTGCTCTAACCAACTGAGCTAACGCCCCATCCGGGATAGATTGTAAGAGCCTACTTGTTGTGGCTCAGTGCGTTGCTGACCAGCTTGGAGGTGATGTCGACGATCTGGATCATGCGGTCGTACGGCATGCGGGTGGGGCCGATGACGCCG
Source organism: Ramlibacter sp. (assembly GCA_036675435.1). Classification (GTDB taxonomy): domain Bacteria; phylum Pseudomonadota; class Gammaproteobacteria; order Burkholderiales; family Burkholderiaceae_C; genus Ramlibacter. The sequence continues at coordinate 2,062 of JAKFEZ010000064.1, forward strand.
ACGGTGCCGACGACCTGGCCGTCCACCTCGTACGGGGCGCTGACGATGGACAGTTCCTCGAAGGGCACGACCTGGCTTTCCCCGCCGATGAAGATGCGCACTCCCTCGGCCTGGCTGGAGATCTCCAGCAGGCGCATCAGCTGGGTTTTCTGCTCGAACAGCTCGAAGGCCCGGCGCAGGTGGCTCATGTCGCTGGAGAAATCGCTCACCGACAGCAGGTTGCGCTCGCCCGAGATCACCACTTCGTCCTGCTCGCTCATGGCGTCCGAGCTGGCCTGCACCGCCGTCTGCATCAGCGCGCCGATCTCGCCGCGCAGCTTCTCCACTTCGCCCTTGAGGCGCTCGCGCACCTGCTCGATGGCCATGCCGGCATAGTTGGAGTTGAGGAAGTTGGCGGCCTCGATCAGCTGGGTCTGGGTGTAGTCGACCTCGGTGAACACCACGCGGTTCTGCACGTCGCCGTCGGGCGAGACGATGATGACCAGGAAGCGCCGCTCCGACAGGCGCAGAAACTCGATGTGCCGAAAGACCGAAGTGCGGCGCGGCGCCATGACCACGCCGACGAACTGCGACAGGTTGGACAGCAGGTGCGCCGCATTGGCGATCACCCGCTGCGGTTGGTCGGCTGCCAGGCTGGGCGTGGCCATCTTTTCACGCTGCACCGTCAGCATGGTGTCGACGAACAGCCGGTAGCCCCGGGCCGTGGGCACCCGGCCGGCCGACGTGTGGGGGCTGGCGATCAGGCCCAGCTCCTCCAGGTCGGACATCACGTTGCGGATGGTGGCCGGCGAAAGCTCCAGACCCGATGCGCGCGAGAGCGTGCGCGAGCCGACCGGCTGGCCGTCGGCGATGTACCGCTCGACCAGGGCTTTCAATAACAACTTGGCACGGTCATCGAGCATGATGAATGATTTTAGCGACGGCGTAACAAGCCTTCCCGGCAATTGTTGGCGTTAGCGGGCTGTCTGGGCCTTTTAATGATGTAATTTGCCGATGAAATCCCAATTCCGCAACGTGGGCCTGATCGGCAAGTACCATGCCGCGGTTGCGGGGTCGGCGGCCGGCTCCACGCGCGCCGCCCTGGAAGACATCGCGCACTTCCTGGGCTCCCAGGGTTGCGACGTGGTGGTCGAGCGGGAAACGGCTTCCGCGGCCGGTATCGCTGGCTACACCACGCTGGACGTTCCGGCCATCGGCGCACAGTGCGACCTGGTGCTGGTGGTGGGCGGCGACGGCACCATGCTGGGCATCGGCCGGCAGCTGGCGCGCTTCGGCGTACCGCTGATCGGCATCAACCAGGGCCGGCTGGGTTTCATCACCGACATCCGGCTAGACCAGTTCCGCGCCACGCTCCCGCCCATGCTCAACGGCGAATACGAAGAAGACCACCGCAGCCTGATGCACGCGCGCGTCGTGCGCGACGGGCATTGCGTCTTCGACGCGCTGGCCATGAACGACGTGGTGGTCAACCGTGGCGCCACCTCGGGGATGGTCGAGTTGCGGGTCGAGGTCGATGGCCATTTCGTGGCCAACCAGCGCGCCGACGGCCTGATCGTCGCCTCGCCCACTGGCTCGACGGCCTATGCGCTGTCCGCCGGCGGCCCGCTGCTGCACCCTTCGACCCCGGGCTGGGTGCTGGTGCCGATCGCGCCGCACACGCTGTCGAACCGGCCGATCGTGCTGCCCGATGCGTCCGAGATCGCCATCGAGGTCGTGTCCGGGCGCGACGCCAGCGCCAACTTCGACATGCAGTCGCTGGCCTCGCTGCTGCACGGCGACCGCATCAGCGTGCGGCGCTCGCAGCACCGGGTGCGCTTCCTGCACCCGCGCGGCTGGACCTATTTCGATACGCTGCGCGAAAAACTCCATTGGAACGAGGGCAACTGATGGGCCCGGTGACGAGGGGGACTCATGGCTCTTAGACGCATTGCGCTGCGCGATTTCGTGATCGTGCGCGAGCTCGATCTCGACCTGGACAGCGGCTTTTGCGTGCTTACCGGCGAGACCGGCGCGGGCAAGTCCATCCTGGTGGATGCCGTGCAGCTGGCCCTGGGCGCGCGGGCCGATGCCGGCGTGGTGCGCGAGGGCGCGCAGCGAGCGGACATCAGCGCCGAATTCGACCGGCCGGCGGGGGTCGCCTCGTGGCTGGAAGAGGCGGGCTTCGAGGCGGACGACACGCTGCTGCTGCGCCGGACCATCGACAGCCAGGGCAAGAGCCGCGCCTGGATTAACGGCAGCCCGGCCACCGCCACGCAGCTTCGCGAGGTCGCCGATCAGCTGCTCGACATCCATGGCCAGCACGCCTGGCAAAGCCTGACCCGGCCCGACGCGGTGCGTGGCCTGCTGGATGGTTACGCCGGCATCGGCACCGCCGCCTTGCAGCCGCTGTGGCAGCGCTGGCGAGCGGCCCAGAAAACGCTGGCGGACGCGCGCGCCGCACAGGATTCACTGCAGCGCGAGCGCGAGCGGCTGGCCTGGCAGATCGGTGAAGTCGACAAGCTGGCGCCGGGCGCCCACGAATGGGACGACCTGAACGCCGGCCACACCCGCCTGGCCAATGCCCAGTCCCTGCTCGAGGCAGCGCAAGGCGCGTTGAACGCCCTCGAGGGCGACGACGGCGGCGGGGCGGCCAGAGCGCTGTCTCGCGCGCAGGGCCTGTTGCAGGGGCAGGAGCATGTGGAGCCTGCCTTCGCCGACTTGGCGCAGGTGCTCGCCTCCAGCCTGGCCCAGGCGGAAGATGCCGCGCATTCACTGCACGCCTACCTGCGCCGCACCGATCTCGATCCGCAGCGACTGGCCGAATTGGACGAACGCCTGTCGCTGTGGCTGTCACTGTCGCGCCGCTACAAGCGAACCCCGCCTGAGCTGCCCGCCCTGCTCGCCTCGTGGAAAGAAGACTTGACGCGGCTGGACGCGGCTGCCGACCTGGCCGCGCTGGAAGGCGCGGAGAAGAAGGCGTTCGACGCCTTCATGGCCGAGGCAAAAAACCTGTCCAAGGCGCGCGCCAAGGCTGCGCCCCAGTTGGCCAAGGCCGTAACGCAAGCGATGCAGGGCCTGGGCATGCAGGGCGGCCGCTTCGAGGTGGCGCTGCAAAAGACGGATCAGCCGGCGCAAGGCGGGCTGGAGGAAGTCGCCTTCCTGGTTGCGGGGCACGCGGGCAGCACGCCGCGGCCGGTCGGCAAGGTGGCTTCGGGCGGCGAGCTGTCGCGCATTGCGCTGGCGATCGCGGTCACCACCAGCCGTCTGGGCACGGCGCAGACCCTCATCTTCGACGAAGTCGATGCCGGCGTCGGCGGCGCCGTCGCCGAGACGGTGGGCCGGCTCATGAAGCAGCTGGGCCGCGATCGCCAGGTGCTGGCGGTCACCCACCTGCCGCAGGTCGCGGCTTGCGCCGACCATCACCTGGTCGTGGCCAAGCACAGCGGCGCCTCGGGCGTCGCGAGTTCCGTCACGGCAGTGCACGGCGAACAGCGCGTGGCCGAAGTGGCGCGCATGCTGGGCGGCGAACATCTCTCGGGAACGACGCTCGCCCATGCCAAGGAAATGTTATCGGGCGGCGCCTTTGAAACGCCGGTGCGGCCATGACGTTCGAGGTGGTCCTGATCACCGGCATGTCCGGCTCCGGCAAATCGGTGGCGCTGCGCGCGCTCGAGGACGCCGGCTACTACTGCGTCGACAACCTGCCGCCGGAGCTGCTGCTGTCGTTCGTTGCGCTGGAGCAGCAAAGCGGCGCCGGCAGCGTGGCCATCGCCATGGACGTTCGCAGCGCGACGTCGCTGCCGCTGGTGCCGGCGCAACTGCGCGAGCTGCTGCTGCAAGGCGTCAAGCTGCGCTCGCTGTTCCTGGACGCCACCACCGACACGCTGGTGCGGCGGTTCTCCGAAACCAGGCGGCGCCACCCGCTTTCGGGCAATCGCCCCGGCGCCAGGGGCGCTGTGCCGGGCGAACTCGCTCACGACCGGCAGCACGCCCTGGTCGAAGCGATCGAGCTCGAGCGCGAGCTGCTGGCCGATCTGCGGGAACAGGCGCACGTGATCGACACGAGTGTGATCCGGCCGTCGCAGCTGCAGGCGCACGTCAAGTCGCTGCTGTCCGCCCCGGTAAGCCAGCTCACGCTGGTGTTCGAGTCGTTCGCCTTCAAGCGCGGCATCCCGGTCGATGCCGACTATGTGTTCGACGTGCGGATGCTGCCCAACCCGCACTACGAAACCGCCCTGCGCGACCTGACCGGGCGCGACGAACCGGTCATCGCTTTCCTCAGCCAGCACGCCGACGTGGAGCAGATGTACAGCCACATCGAGCATTTCCTGAACCACTGGCTGGAGCCGCTGGCGCGCGACCACCGCAGCTACGTCACCGTGGCGATCGGCTGCACCGGCGGCCAGCACCGCTCGGTGTTCCTGGTGGAAAAACTCGCCGCTTCGTTCGCCCAGCGCTGGATCACCCTCAAGCGGCACCGCGAACTCGACGCGCAATAGCGCGCTTCGGCAAAGCAATCTAGCTGGCGAGCAGCTTGCGAATCGGCGCGGGCAACCCCAGCGGGGCCCAGTCAGCGGGGGCGAACCAGCCGCCCTTCTCTTCGTTTCCGCTGCCTTGGCTGGGCAGCGCCGCCTTCGGCAAGCGCGCCGCGACCGGATGCAGATGCAAATCCTTGTGGGTGAGCACGTGAACGAAGGGTTCCTGGTCGTGAAGGCCGTGAGCCCCCGTCGCTGCCTGCAGCGCTGACCGGCTGTCGAACACCGGCAGGCAGTACAGCCCGGCCCAGATGCCGGTCGAAGGGCGCTTCTGCAGCCACACCGCGCCGTCGTCCGCGCGCGCGTCCAGCAGCCACAGCGCCTGCGCGCTTCGCTTGAGCTTGCGGCTTTTCACGGGGTACTTCTCGGGCTGGCCCTGGGCCTGGGCCGCGCACAGATCGCCGACAGGACACAGCAGGCAACCGGGCTTGCGCGCCACGCAGACGGTGGCGCCCAGGTCCATGACACCCTGGGTGTAGCGCGGCATGGCCTCGGCGACCCCGCGGCGCGGCAGCATTTCTTCGGCCAGTTCCCAGAGGCTGCGTTCGTTGGCCGCCGTCGCCAGATCGGCGTCGAAGCCGAGCACGCGGGTCAGCACGCGCTTGACGTTGCCATCGAGAATGGCCACGCGCTCGCCGTGGCAAAAGGACGCGATGGCCGCCGCGGTGGAACGGCCGATGCCCGGCAAGGTCTGCAGCACCTGCGCGCTGCGCGGAAACTGGCCCCCGTGCAAAGCCATGACGTCCTGCGCGCAGCGATGCAGGTTGCGGGCGCGGCTGTAGTAGCCCAGCCCGCTCCACAGTCCCAGCACCTCGTCTTGCGGCGCGGCGGCGAGCGAGGCCACGTCGGGAAAGCGCTGCACGAACCGGGTGTAGTAATCCAGCACCGTCGCCACCTGCGTCTGTTGCAGCATGATCTCGGAAAGCCAGACGCGATACGGGTCGCGGGTGTTCTGCCAGGGCAGGCTGTTACGCCCGTGCGCTTGCTGCCAGCGCACGATGCGGCCGGCAAACCCGGCCGGCACCCGGCTCATGCTGCCTGCAGGGCCGGCCCGGCAGGCGCGTCGGCGCTGGGGATGCTGACCAGGTGCTGGGTCAGCTCGGACAGCTTGGCGTCCAGCTGGTCGATGGCGGACTCGTTGGCTTCGATCTCGCCGATGCGATCGTCCAGGCCGGTGGCGGCCTGTTGAATGCGCTCGATGGCCTCGATGCGGCGGCCGAAATTGCGGCGGCGCTCGCGCAGCTGGGCATCGAGCTGGGCGGCCGCGGATTTGTTCCACAGCTCCACCTCACCCAGCGCCGACTCATACACCACGCGCAGCCGCGTCGCCAGCGCGCGCACCAGCCGGTCGGCGAATTCGGGCTGCGCCAGGCGAAAGGCGTTGCCCATGCCCAGGTACTGGTTGTGGCTGCGCTCCACCAGGTCCAGGTCGCGCTCGTAGCGCGTCATGTCGGGCTCGCGCGGGGCCTGCAGCGAAAAGCCGTATTCGGCATTGAGCTGGCGGAAGGTGCCGGTCAGCATCGACTGGATTTCGCCGCTGGTGGATTGCGCCGTACGCAAGCCAGCGCGCAGGCGCTCGAAAGTGGCGGCGTAGGCCTTGCGCACGCCCAGCTTGATGCCGGGCTGGCGCAGCGCCGCGGTGAGTTCCGCCATCTCGGCCTTCAGGGTGCTGGTGCCCAGCAGCGTGAACACCTCGCGCAGCAGCTTCAGGTGCACCGACCGGACTGCGTGGATGCGCGCGCCGCTGACGTCGAAGTCGACCTGCTCCTGCTCGATGCGGGCGCGCATGTGCTTGATCACCGAGGTGTTCTTCCCGCGCAGCCCCTTCAGCTCGATCATCTGCTCGGCCAGGTCGCGCCGGCGGATGTTGATCGCGCGGGCCGCCTCGACGCGCAGTTCGGCGATGCCGCCGGACACGGCGGAGCGCAGGATCTTCTGGCGCTGGCCCATCACGCCCTGGCTCAGGGCGCGTTCGAGCACCGGCAACTGGCTGGCCTGCAGCAGCTCGGCGTCGTCATTGACTTTGGCCACCAGGCCCTTCTGCGCCGACACCGGAATGACCTGTTCGCGCGGCAAGCCGAGAATTTCGGCCGAGATGGAGCGCTGCCGATCGATCTGCGCCTGAACCTGCGCGGGGGTGCTCAGCGAGTCCCACATCGTGTCGATCTTGTTCAGCACCACCAGGCGCGAGTCGATGTCGTCGGACTCGGTGATCAGGTGCTCGCGCCAGATCGACAGGTCGGACCGGGTGACGCCGGTGTCGGCCGCCAGGATGAACACCACGGCGTGGGCCTGCGGGATCAGGTTGACGGTGAGCTCGGGCTCGGCGCCGATGGCGTTGAGGCCGGGCGTGTCGAGGATCACCAGGCCTTGCTTGAGCAGCGGATGGGCGATGTTGATCAGGGCGTGGCGCCAGCGGGGTACTTCGACTTTGCCCTCGGCATTGACCATGGGGTTGTCTTCGGGCGCCTCGTCGTGCCAGAACCCCAGGGCCTTGGCTTCGTCCTTGCTGACGTGGCGCACCTCGGCCACCTTCTCGAAGGCCTTGGCCAGTTGCGCCGGGTCATTGACGTCGAGGTCGACGCGCGTCCACTTCTCGGGGGCGCCGCGCCATTCCATCAATGCCTGGGGCTGCAGCCGCGTCTCGATCGGCAGCAGCCGCAGGCACGGCGGCACTTCGCTGTCGTAGCCCAGTTCCGTGGGGCACATGGTGGTGCGCCCGGCGCTGGCCGGCATGATGCGGCGCTTGTAGCCTGCAAAGAAGATGGCGTTGATCAGCTCGGACTTGCCGCGCGAGAACTCCGCAACGAAGGCGACCATGACCTTGTCGGAGCGCATCTGCCTTTCCAGGCGGCGCAGGCGCTCCTCCACGGCGGCATCCAGCAGTTCATGGTCTTTCAGCCACTCGGACAGCAGCTTCAGGCGCAACGCGAATTCGCGCCGCCAGTTGCCATGCTGGTCGAATTGTTCGTTGAAGGAAGTGCCCACTATGTCCTCGAGGTGCCTTTGAATATAGCATTCCCCCCTCTGTGACGCCCTCAGGATTTCTGGCAGTTGGGGCAAAAATACGTCGCTCGCTGCCCCTGGCGAATGGTTTTGACGGGCGTGGCGCAGACCCGGCACGGCTGCCCCGCACGGTCATAGACCATTGCCTCCAGTTGGAAGTAGCCGGACTGGCCTTCGGCATTGGAGAAATCGCGCAGGGTGCTGCCCCCCTTGGCCACGGCGCGCGCGAGCACCTCGCGGACAGCGGTATGCAGCCTGGCGGCGCGCGGCCGGCTGATGCGCGATGCGCGCAGCGTGGGGCGGATGCCAGCCAGAAACAGCGCCTCCGACGCATAGATGTTGCCTACGCCCACCACCAGGTTGCCGGCGAGCAATACCTGCTTCACCGGCGCGTTGCGCCGCCGCAAGCCGGCGTGAAAGGCCTCCAGGTCAAAGGCATCGGTCAAGGGCTCGACGCCCAGCCGGCCCAGCAGCTTCACACTTTCTGCCGCGTTCTGGCTTGGCGCATAGACCACGGCGCCGAAGCGTCGCGGATCATTCAACCGAAGCATGCCCTGCGTAGTGACCAGGTCGAAGTGGTCGTGGACGCCGGCCGCGGGCTGGGCCGCGGCAAAGCTCAGGCTGCCGGACATGCCCAGGTGCAGCAGCAGCAGGCCCTCGTCGAGGTCGATCAGCAGGTATTTGCCGCGGCGGCGCACGTCTTTCACCACGCGGCCCACCAGCCGTTCGGCCGCGGTTCCCAGGGGCCAGCGCAGCGGCTTGCCCAGGCGCACCGATTCGATCCGCGCACCCACGATGCGGGAGGCAAAGCTCAGGCGGGTAACTTCGACTTCAGGCAGTTCAGGCATGGGATCAAGGCATTTTTCAGGCGATCGGTGAGATGGTGGCGCGCGCGCCGCTGCACGGGGGCTTGGATTATTATGGTTCGATGAAGAGATTTCCCCTCGCGGCCGGCGCCGCGGCCTTGCTGGCCCTGGCGCAGGTTGCTTGCGCGCAGACTTTGCCGCCGCCGCCCACGTCAGCCGAAACCCCGCCAGAGTCGGCCTCGTCAGAGGACCCGGCCACACCCACCGCGCTCGACGCGGAGCTGTTCTACCAGTTGCTGCTGGGAGAGATCAACGCCCGCGGCATCGAGCCGACCACCGGCTATTCGCTGATTCTGGACGCCGCTCGCAAGACCGATGACCCGGCACTGTTTCAGCGGGCTGTCGAAGTGGCCTTCCAGGCGCGGTCCGGCGATGCGGCGCTGCAGGCGGCGCGGGCCTGGAAGCAGGCACACCCGAAATCGCGCGAAGCCAACCGTTACGTGCTGCAGATCCTGGTGGCGCTGAACCGGGTGGTGGAAAGCGCCGAGCCGCTCAAGGCCGACATTGCCCTGGCCGACCCCAAGGACCGCAGCGCCGTCCTGGGCCTCATTCCCCGCACTTACTCGCGCGTGAGCGACAAGAAGCAGGCCGCGAGCGTCGTCGAGCAGGCCCTGGCGGAGTACCTGGAACAACCCGAAACGGGCGCGGCGGCGTGGGCCACGGTGGGGCGGCTGCGGCTGGCCGCGGACGATACGGCCGGCGCACTGGAAGCAGCGCGCCGCGCCCAGGCTGTCAACGCGCGCGCCGAAGGCCCCGCGCTGCTCGCACTGGAGCTGATGAGCCCGAAGCTGCCGCAAGCCGAGACGGTGGTGCGCCGCTACCTGGAGGGCAAGCCCCTGCCCGAACTGCGGATGGGTTATGCACGGGCGTTGCTGGATAACCAGCGCTATGCCGAGGCGGCGCAACAGTTGAAGGTGGTCACGGCCGAAAAGCCTGACTATCCCGAGGCCTGGCTGGTCCAGGGCACCTTGCAATTGCAGGACAACCAGGATGCGGCGGCCGAGGCGTCGCTCAAGCGCTACATCGAACTCGCGCAGGCCCAGCGCGCGGGCGCCGAACGCAGTCGCGGCCTGGCGCAGGCCTACCTGTCGCTCGCCCGTGTGGCCGAAAAGCGCAAGGATTTCGCCATGGCCGGCGCCTGGCTGGATCGCATCGAAAACCCGCAGGATCTGGCGGCCGCGCAGCACCGTCGGGCCTCGATCCTCGCGCGCCAGGGCAGGATGGAGGAGGCTCGCAAGCTGCTGCGCTCATTGCCCAGCCGCAACCCGGACGAAGCCCGCGTCAAGCTGATGGCCGAAACACAGCTGCTGCGCGAACACAAGCAGTACAAGGCGGCCTTCGACCTGCTGGCCGAGGCCACAGCCAAGGCGCCTGACGACACCGATCTGCTGTACGACCAGGCCATGCTGGCCGAGAAAATGGGGAACCTGCCCGAGATGGAGCGGCTGCTGCGCCGGGTGATGGCCGCCAAGCCCGACTACCACCACGCCTACAACGCACTGGGTTATTCGCTGGCCGAACGCAATATGCGCCTGCCCGAGGCGAAAGAGCTAATTCAGAAGGCGCTGAGCTTCGCACCCGATGACCCGTTCATCAGCGACAGCCTGGCCTGGGTGGAGTTCCGCATGGGCAACAAGACCGAAGCGCTGCGCATCCTGGACACTGCCTACAAGGCCAAGCCCGATGCCGATATCGCTGCCCACCTGGGTGAGGTCTTGTGGAGCCTGGGCCAGCGCGACCGGGCCGAAGAGATCTGGAAGGAAGGCCTGCTGCTCAACAGCGAAAACGAGACGCTGCTGGAAACGCTCAAGCGACTGAGGGTCAAGCCCTGATGGCCGGCCGGACGCGCTGGCTTTGGGGGTGGCTGGCGCTGCTGGTGCTGGTGACAGGTTGCGCCAGCCCGCCCAAGCCGGCCGGCCCGGTCGACCCGGTGCTGGGCCCTTGGGCCGGCCGCCTGGCCTTGCAGGTGCAGGACAAGCCTGGCGATTCTTTCTCGGCCGGCTTCGAACTCAAGGGCAATGCCGGCACCGGCGAGCTGGTGCTGCATTCGCCGCTGGGTGGCATCGTCGCCGTGCTGAACTGGCGGCCGGGTTCTGCCACGCTGCGCAGCGGCAACGACACGCGCCAATTTCCTTCCGTCGACTCGCTGCTGGCGCATGTGGCCGGCGAAGCGATTCCGGTGGCGGCCTTGTTCGACTGGCTGCGCGGTGTCGACACCCGGGTGCCCGGATGGCAGGCCGACCTGAGCGGTCTCGCCCAGGGGCGGCTGCTCGCCAAACGGCTCGATCCCTTGCCGCAAGCCGACCTGCGCGTCATTCTGGAACACTGAGGACATGAAGGCGCTTTATGACGTGCCGGCCCCGGCCAAGCTCAATCTCTTCCTGCACGTGGTCGGGCGCCGCGCCGACGGCATGCACCTGCTGCAATCGGCTTTCATGCTCATCGACTGGTGCGACACGCTGCACTTCGAGGTGCGCCCGAATGGCACGCTCAGCCGGGAAGACCTGGGCGTGGCTCTGCCCACGGACGACCTCGTGCTGCGCGCGGCCCGGGCCCTGCAAACTGCGTCGGGCAGCGACCAGGGTTGCCACATCTCGATCGACAAGCGCATCCCGTCACAGGCCGGCATGGGCGGCGGCTCGTCCGACGCGGCCAGTTGTCTGTTGGCGCTCAATCGGCTCTGGGGCCTGAACTACCCGGCGGCCCGGCTCGCCGAGATCGGTCTGACCCTCGGCGCCGACGTGCCCTTCTTCGTGCGAGGACGCAACGCCTGGGTCGAAGGCGTGGGTGAAAAGCTGACGCCCGTCGAGCTGCCGCAGGCACGCTTTGCAGTGGTCAAACCGTCCGAAGGACTCGAAACCGCACGCATCTTCCAAGACCTCGCGCTGAAACGCAGCAGTGAGGCTGCTATAATTTCAGGCTTTGCTGCAAACCCGAATACTTTCGGTGGGTTTCTAGAAAATCCTTACGGATTTGGCCAGAACGACTTGCAGCCGGTTGCCCAGCGGCTCTGTCCCGGTGTCACCCAGGCCCTCGAATGGCTGGGCTCCCAGGGACTCGACGGCCGGATGACCGGCTCGGGCAGTGCGGTATTCGCAAGGATGCCGCAGCAACAACGTGTGGGTTTGCAGAACGCTCCGGCGGGCTGGCAAGCCCGGGAATGCGGCAATTTGGAGGTCCATCCGCTGGTGGGATGGGCATCCAGCGACGATTCATCGGTGGGCGGCTGACTTCAGCCGTCAACCCGTGTAGGGGAGTCGCCAAGTTGGTTAAGGCACTGGATTTTGATTCCAGCATGCGAAGGTTCGAATCCTTCCTCCCCTGCCAGATTTATTGGGGTCAGATTTAATTGGGGTCAGAGCCCAATTTTTTGATCTGATGTGTAGTCGACAGCATCGGTCAAAATTGGTGTCTGACCCCCATTAAATGGTCAAAGAATTGGTGTCTGACCCCAATTAATATTTAACTCGCTGGGTCTCTCATGCAGGTTGTTCCGCATCCCGATTTCATGGTGTTCACAGGCAACGCCAATCCCGACTTGGCCGCGGAGATCGCCGGCCACCTGGGCATCTCGGTGGGCACCGCCAGCGTCGGCCGCTTCTCCGACGGCGAAGTCACCGTGGAGATCAACACCAACGTGCGGGCCCGCGATGTGTTCGTGGTGCAGTCCACCTGCGCGCCCACCAACGAAAACCTGATGGAACTGCTGATCATGGTCGACGCGCTCAAGCGCGCGTCCGCCGAACGCATCAGCGCCGTGATCCCGTATTTCGGCTATGCCCGCCAGGACAGGCGCCCGCGCTCGTCTCGCGTGCCGATCTCCGCCAAGGTGGTGGCCAACCTGCTGCAGACCGTGGGCGTCTCGCGCGTGCTGACCATGGACCTGCATGCCGACCAGATCCAGGGCTTCTTCGATATTCCGGTGGACAACATCTATGCCTCGCCGGTGCTGCTGTCGGACCTGCGGCAAAAGAACTACGACGATCTGATCGTCGTTTCGCCCGACGTCGGCGGCGTGGTCCGGGCGCGGGCCCTGGCCAAGCAGCTCGACACCGACCTGGCCATCATCGACAAGCGCCGGCCGCGCGCCAACGTGAGCGAGGTGATGCACGTGATCGGCGAGATCGACGGGCGCAACTGCGTGATCATGGACGACATGATCGACACCGCGGGCACGCTGGTGAAGGCGGCCGAGGTCTTGAAGGAACGCGGCGCCAAGAAGGTGTACGCCTACTGCACGCACCCGATTTTTTCGGGACCGGCGATCGATCGCATCGCCAAGGGCGATGCCCTGGATGAAGTGGTGGTGACCAACACCATTCCGCTGTCCGATGAGGCGCACGCCTGCAAGAAAATCCGCCAGCTCTCCGTGGCGCCGCTGATCGCCGAGACGATCCAGCGCATTGCCAAGGGAGAGTCGGTGATGAGTTTGTTCTCGGACCAGGAAAACCTGTTTTAGGGTTTGCCGGCGGGACAATGAGCGGGGCTCGCGAGGCGGGCCCTTTTTTGAAACGGAGCCACACTGGTCGCGGTGGGCTTCTACTGGAGTCAAGTTATGAAATTCGTCGCTTTTGAGCGCGCAAAGCAGGGCACGGGTGCGAGCCGCCGTCTCCGCACTACCGGCCGCACGCCCGGCATCGTTTATGGCGGCGGCGAGCCGCAGCTGGTCGAGCTCGACCACAACGCGCTGTGGCACGCCCTGAAAAAGGAAGTCTTCCACTCCACCATCCTCGACATGGAAGTGGACGGCAAGTCCGGCAAGGTGCTGCTGCGCGACGTGCAGATGCACCCGTTCAAGCAGCAGGTGCTGCACATCGACTTCCAGCGCGTGGACGCCAAGACCCGCCTGCACATGAAGGTGCCGCTGCACTACGTCAAGTCGGAGGAGTCGCAGGCCGTGAAGTTCGAGCATTGCGTCGTCAACCACGTGATGTCCGAACTCGACATTTCCTGCCTGCCGGCCGATCTGCCTGAGTTCATCGAAGTCGACCTGTCCGACCTGAAGAAGGGCATGACCCTGCACCTGGCCGACATCACGCTGCCCAAGGGCGTGACCCCGGTGACGCGCGGCAAGCCGAACCCGGTGCTGGTGTCGGTGGTGCAGACCGCCGGCGAGGAAGTGGCCGACCCGGCCGCCGCAGCCGCCGCCGCGCCCGCCGCGGATGCCAAGGCCCCGGCCGGCAAGGAAGCCAAGGGCGGCGACGCCAAGGCAGCTCCCGCTGCCAAGGCCCCGGCCGCCAAGAAGAAGTAAATACTTCACCGCTGCGGCGTGCGAACGGCCCACTTCGGTGGGCCGTTTTTCGTTGTCTAATTAATCATGATCAAGCTGTTTGTCGGCCTGGGCAATCCCGGCTCCGAGTACGAGGCCACCCGCCACAACGCCGGGTTCTGGTGGCTGGAGGCGCTGGCGCGCGAGATGAAAGTCGCGCTGGTGCACGACAGGGGCTACCACGGGCTGGTGGCGCGCACCTCGGTGCATGGCCAGGCCGTGTGGCTGCTGCAGCCGCAGACCTTCATGAACGTGTCGGGCAAATCGGTGGCCGCGCTGGCACGGTTCTTCAAGATCCAGCCCGAGCAAATCCTGGTGGTTCACGACGAGCTCGATGTCGTGCCCGGGCAGGCGAAGCTCAAGTTCGGCGGAAGCCATGCCGGCCACAACGGACTGCGCGATATCCACGCGCAGCTCGGCACGGGCGACTACTGGCGGCTGCGCCTGGGCATCGGCCATCCTGGCGTGAAAGCCGAAGTCATCAATTGGGTTCTGAAAAAACCCTCGCCCGAGCAGCGGGAGGCCATCGAGGAATGCGTGGCCCGCACGCTCAAGGCCGTGCCGGCCATGCTGGCGGGCGAAATGGACAAGGCAACGCTGCTGGTGCACACCAGCAAGCCGCCGCGGCCCAAGCCGCCCCGGCCGGAGGGTGTTTGAACGGGTCTGACTATTTACCAAAGAGGAGAGACGATGGGCAAGCACCTGGTTTTCGTTTTGCTGGCGCTGGCTGCGGGCGCCGCGGCGGCGGCCGGCGATGCGCCGCCGTTGGCGCAAGAGATCTACCGCTGCGGTGACAGCTACAGCCAGCGGCCTTGCCCTGGCGGGACGCTGGTGCCCACCGACGACGCGCGCAGCGCCAGCCAGCGGGCCCAGACCAGCCAGGCCGCGCAGCGTGATGCGCGGGTGGCTGCGACAATGGAAAAGGCCCGGCTGAAGGAAGAAGCCAAGCCGGTGCAGGTCTACGTGCCCCCGTCCAAAACGGCGGCGAATCAGGGTGACGGCGCCCAGGCGGCCGGCAAGCCCAAGAAGCCGGCCCAGTTCACGGTGACCGGCGCCAAGAAGCCCGCAGCTTCGAAGGTCTTGGCAACCAAGAAGGCGGCCAAGACAGCCGGCAAGAAAAAGAAGGCCGCCTAAAGCCGGGCGCTACTTGGCGGCGGGCTCGGGCGCCGGCTGGGTCGCCTGCGCCGTCAGGCGCTGGTACTTCTGCCAGAGGGTTTCGCGGTCTTCCACATGCCCGGGATGGATGGGGATGCAGGCCACGGGGCAGACCTGCACGCACTGCGGCTCATCGAAGTGGCCGACGCATTCGGTGCATTTCGAAGGATCGATCTCGTAGATCTCGGGGCCGAGATAGATCGCCTGGTTCGGGCACTCCGGCTCGCAGACATCGCAGTTGATGCACTCATCGGTAATCATCAATGCCATGCTGAAGTCCTCCGCTCGCGAGCGCGCGGGAATCGGCCCGCACTTCTGGCATTATCGGCGGCTTCATGAGTGTTTTCCTGTTCAAGCGCCTGATCACCCTGATTGCGACGCTGGTAGGCGCCTCGGTGGTGGTGTTTCTGGTGCTCGAGATCCTGCCGGGCAACGCCGCCCAGATTCTCATGGGGCCCGATGCCTCCCCCGATGCGGTGCAGGCCCTCGCCGCCAAGCTGGGCATTGACCAGCCCCCGGTCGAGCGCTACTGGAACTGGGTCAGCGGCATGCTGGTGGGCGACCTGGGCATCTCCTACGCCTACAGCACCCCGGTGTCCGAACTGGTACTGGAGCGGCTGACCTTGACGGTCCCGCTGGCCCTGATGGCGATGGTGATCACCTCGGTGCTGGCGCTGGTGGCAGGCATCTATGCCGCCGCGCGCCACAACAAGCTGGGCGACGTCGGTGTGATGGGGCTGTCGCAGATCGGCATCGCCATCCCCAACTTCTGGTTCGCCATCCTGTTGATCCTGCTGTTCTCGGTGCACCTCGGGTGGTTCTCGGCGGGCGGTTTTCCGGGCTGGGACGAGGGCATCTTGCAAGGGCTGAAATCGCTGCTGCTGCCGGCCATTTCGCTGGCGGTAGTGCAATCGGCCATCCTGGCGCGGATCACCCGCTCGGCCGTGCTGGAGGTGCTGCGCGAGGATTTCGTGCGCACCGCCCGCGCCAAAGGCGTTTCGCGCCGGGGCACGCTGTGGGGCCACGTGCTGCGCAACGCGATGATCCCGGTCATCACCATCATGGGCCTGCAGTTCGCCGAATTGCTGGCCGGCACCATCGTGGTCGAAAGCGTGTTCTACCTGCCTGGGCTGGGCCGGCTGATCTTCCAGTCGATCTCCAACCGCGACCTGATCGTGGTGCGCAACTGCGTGATGCTGCTGGCGGCGATGGTGGTGATCGTCAACTTCGTGGTCGACGTCCTCTACGCAGTGATCGACCCCCGCGTCAAGGCGAGCGATATATGAAGCCCCCACTTGCGGAGTTCGATGTGAGCGCCGTTCCCGTCGCAACGCCACCCCTCCTGCACGGCCCCGGCTTCTGGAAGCGGGCGCTGGCGCATCGCAGCTTTGCCATCGGCGCGGTGCTGAGCATCCTGCTGGTCATCGCCGCTGCGCTGTCGCTGGTATGGACACCCCACTCGCCCTACAGCGTGGAGATGGGCAACAAGCTGCTGGCGCCGGGCGGCACGCATTGGCTGGGCACCGACCCGTACGGCCGCGACATCGTGTCGCTGCTGCTGGTCGGCGCGCGGGCATCGATCGTGGTCGGCGTGATCGCGGTGGGCATCGGCCTCATCATCGGCACGGCCTTCGGCCTCCTGGCATCCGCGCGCCGTGGCTGGGCCGAAGAGCTCATCATGCGGCTGGCCGACTTCGGCTTCGCCTTTCCCGCCATTCTCTCGGCCATCATGCTCACCGCCGTGTTCGGCCCGGGCATGGTCAACGCCATCATCGCCATCGGGGTCTACAACATTCCCACCTTTGCGCGGATCACGCGAGCTTCGGCCAATACGGTTTGGGCCAGCGAGTTCGTGCTGGCCGCGCGCGCCAGCGGCAAGGGCGCCTTCAGCATCACCATGGAGCACGTGCTGCCCAACATCGTGTCGGTGCTGATCGTGCAGGCCACCATCCGTTTCGCCATCGCCATCCTGGCCGAAGCCGCGCTGTCGTACCTGGGGCTGGGCACCCAGCCGCCCCAGCCTTCGTGGGGCCGTATGCTGAGCGAAGCGCAGACATTGCTGTTCCAGGCGCCGATGCTGGCGGTTTATCCGGGCGTGGCCATCGCGCTGGCGGTGCTGGGCCTGAACCTGCTGGGCGACGGCCTGCGCGACCTGTTCGATCCGCGCCTGGCCCGCAAGAGGTAAGCCATCACCATGCCCTTGCTCGAAGTCAGCCACCTGCACGTCAAGCTGCAAACGCACCGCGGCCCGGCCTACGCCGTGCGAGACCTGAATTTTTCGCTGGAGCGCGGAGAAACCCTGGGACTGGTGGGCGAGTCCGGATGCGGCAAGTCCATCAGCGTCATGGCGCTGATGGGCCTGTTGCCCGATAACGCCGAAGTGACCGGCAGCATTCGCTTCGACGGCGAGGAGCTCACCGGCAAGAGCGACCGCGAGCTGTGCGAGGTTCGCGGCAACCGCATCGGCATGATCTTCCAGGAACCGATGACCGCCCTCAACCCGGTGCACAGCATCGGCCGGCAAGTGGCCGAGCCCCTGCGCCTGCATCGCGGCATGTCCGCCGGCGCGGCCCGCAAGGAAGCGATCGCGCTGCTGGACCGGGTCGGCATCCCCGAGGCCGCGCGCCGCATCGACGCCTACCCGCACCAGTTTTCGGGCGGCCAGCGCCAGCGCATCACGATCGCAATGGCCCTGGCCTGCGGTCCCGACCTGCTGATCGCCGACGAGCCGACCACCGCGCTCGACGTGACCATCCAGCAGCAGATCCTCGATCTCATCAGCGGCCTGGTGGCCGAGCGCGGCATGGCGCTGATGCTGATCTCGCACAACCTCGGAGTGATCGCCCAGAACGTCTCGCGCATGATGGTGATGTACGGTGGAAGCGTCGTGGAGGGCGGCCCCACTCGTTCCGTGTTCGCGCATCGCATGCACCCGTACACACTGGGCCTGTTCGGCGCGAGGCCCGGGCTGCGCTCGCAAAAAGGGCAGCGGCTTGCGACGATTGCGGGAACCGTGCCTGAACTGGTGGACCTGCCGCCGGGCTGCCCGTTCGCCGGCCGTTGCGGCTTCACGATCCCGGAATGCCACGTCACCGTGCCACCGCCTTACGAGGTGGAGCCCGGACACGATGTCCGCTGCATCCGGCTGGATGCGGTCGCGGTCGCGAAGGCGGCTCCCATCCCAGCCCTCCCCCAAAAAGGGAAGGAGGAAGAAGCGGCATGAGCGAACCACTATTGCAGGTCGAAAACCTGGTGCGCGAGTACGCGATGCCGCGCGAGAAGCTGTTCGGCCCGCCGCCCAAGGTGCATGCGCTGAACGGCGTCAGCTTCACGATCCAGCCGGGGCGCAGCCTGGGCATCGTCGGTGAATCCGGCTCGGGCAAGTCGACCCTGGCGCGACTGGTCATGGCGCTGGACAAGCCCACCGCGGGCAGCGTCAAGCTGCTCGGGCGCGACCTGCATGCCTTGCCGCGCGAGGAGCTGCGGCAGGCCCGGCGCGACATCCAGATGGTGTTCCAGGACCCTTACGGCTCGCTCGATCCGCGCCAGACCGTCCAGCGCATCGTCACCGAACCTCTGGCCGCGCAAGGCGACACCAGCCGCGACGAGCAGCGCCAGCGCGCCGCGGACGTGCTGGCGTCGGTCGGGCTGCGGGCCAACGACCTGGGAAAATACCCGCACGAATTTTCCGGTGGCCAGCGCCAGCGCATCGCGATCGCCCGCGCGCTGATCACGCGGCCTCGCCTGATCGTCGCCGACGAACCGGTCAGTGCGCTCGACGTATCGGTGCAGGCCCAGGTGCTCAACCTGATGCAGGATCTGCAGACGGAATTCGGCATCACCTACATGCTGATCAGCCACGACCTGGCGGTGGTGCACCACCTGTGCGATGACGTCGCGGTGCTCTGGCAAGGCCGCATCGTGGAGCAGGGACCGCCCGAGCGGCTGTTCAGCGCGGCCGAACATCCCTACACCCGCGCCTTGCTGGAGGCCGTGCCCGAGGCCGAACCGGCGCCTTGAGCAAACCCCTCTTGCCTTACCTCGTCAATCTCGGGGATGATGTAAAACGCGCTTGCAAGCTCAGCCAGCCTGTCCGTTCATCGTTTGTACTTTTGTTTTGAAGCCACTGGAGTCACCATCATGTTGAAACGCCGTACCTTGCTCACCACCGCTGCCCTGGCGAGCGTGCCGCTGGCGCTGCCGCAAGCCCTGGCCCAGGGCCGCAAGGACTCCATCGTGCTGGCCATGGCGCTCGAACCCAGCCCCGGCCTGGACCCGACCGGCGGCGCCGCCTCCTCGATCTCCGAGGTCTCGCTCTACAACATCTACGAGCCGCTGACCAAGATCAACGCCGACGGCACCGTCACTCCGCTGCTGGCCGAGAGCTGGGAGGTGTCGCCCGACCTGAAGACCTACACCTTCAAGCTGCGCCGCGGCGTCAAGTTTCACAACGGCGAGCCGTTCAACGCGCAGGCGGTGAAGTTCTCGTACGACCGCGCGGGCGGCGAGAAAAGCACCAACAAGGACAAGCGCACCTTCGCCAACCTGACCACGCAGGTGGTGGACGACTACACGGTGGTGATCCTGACCAAGGATATCGACCCCGACTTCCCGTTCCTGCTGGGCCAGGGCACGGCCATCATCGTCGAGCCCAAGAGCGCCGACACCAATGCCACCAAGCCGGTCGGCACGGGCCCCTTCAAGCTGGAGAACTGGGTCAAGGGCTCGTCCGTCACGCTGGCCAAGTGGGACGGTCACCGCAACGCCAACGCGATCAAGCTGAAGAAAGCCACCTTCCGCTTCATCCCTGACCCGGCCGCCCAGGTCGCGGCCCTGCTGGCCGGCGACGTCGACGCCTTCGCGCGCGTCACGCCGCGCAGCGTGCCCCAGTTCAAGACCAACCCGCGGTTCCAGGTGGTGGTCAGCGGCTCGCGGGCCAAGACCATTCTGGCCCTCAACAACAAGAAAAAGCCGCTCGATGACGTGCGTGTCCGCCGTGCCATTGCCGCCGCGATCGATCGCAAGGCCGTGATCCAGGGCGCAGGCGACGGCTACGGCGTGCCGATCGGTAGCCACTATGTGCCGGGCGCGTTCGGCTATGTCGACACCACCGAAGTCAATCCCTACAACCCCGAGAAAGCCAGGGCGCTGCTCAAGGAAGCCGGCATCACCGGCCCGCTCGAGCTGACGCTCACCTTGCCGCCGCCGCCCTATTCGCGCCAGGGCGGCGAGGTGATCGCCTCGCAACTGGCCAAGGTCGGCATCACGGCCAAGCTGCAGAACGTCGAATGGGCGCAGTGGCTCAGCGGCACCTACGGCGCCAAGAACTACGACATGACGATCATCTCGCACGTCGAGCCGTTCGACCTCGGCAACTTCGCCAAGCCCGATTACTACTGGAACTACCAGTCGGCAAAGTTCAACGATCTCTACAGCAAGATCAAGACCGCGCCACGTCCGGCCGACCGCGCCAAGCTGCTGGGCGACGCCCAGCGCCTGATCGCCGAGGATTGCGTCCATGCGTTCCTCTACCAGCCCCAATGGGTGACAGTGGCCAACAAGAACATCAAGGGACTATGGAAGGACATGCCGATCTTCGTGAACGACCTGACTGCCCTGTCCTGGGCCTGACGGGCGCGCGCGCATGTCAGAGCAGTACCCGCATGCGTTGCATGAGCTGTCGGCGGCCCGGCTGATCGAAGGCTACCGCCGGCGCGAGTTCTCGCCGGTGGAAGTGACGCAATCCGTCCTCGGCCACATCGAAACCTGGGAACCCCACCTGCGGGCGCTCTACCTGCCCCAGCCCACGCGCGCCTTGCAGCGGGCCCGCGAAAGCGAGGCGCGCTGGCTTCAGGGCGCACCGATGGGCCCGCTGGACGGCGTGCCGGTCACCCTGAAGGAAAACATCGCGACCGAGGGCGAGCCGACGCCGTTGGGCACCGCCGCAACCGAGCTCCATCCGGCTGCCGCCGATGCGCCGCCGGCCGCGCGGGTGCGCGAAGCGGGGGGCGTGGTGGTGGCCAAGACGACGATGCCCGACTACGGCATGTTGTCGTCCGGGCTCTCCAGCTTTCATGCCACGGCCCGCAACCCCTGGAACCTCGCCTGCACGCCGGGCGGCTCCAGTGCCGGCGCCGGCGCGGCGGCGGCGGCCGGCTACGGCCCGCTGCACGTCGGCACCGACATCGGCGGCTCGCTGCGCCTGCCGGCCGGCTGGTGCGGCATCTTCACGCTCAAGCCCAGCCTGGGCCGCATTCCGATCGAGCCGCCTTACACCGGGCGGGCGGCCGGGCCGATGACGCGCACCGTCGCCGACGCCGCCTGGTTCATGCAGGTGCTGTCGCTGCCGGATGCCCGCGACAGCATGAGCCTGCCGTTCCAGCCGATCGAATGGCTGCGCTTCGACCAGGGCGTGGACAAACTCAAGGGGCTGCGCATCGGCCTGCTGCTGGAGGCCGGCTGCGGCCTCGCGGTGGAGCCGGAGGTGCGTGCCGCTGTCGAACATGCGGCCCGCCTCTTCGAGCGGGCTGGCGCCGTGGTGGCGCCGATGGCGCCGTTCATGACCCAGGTCATGCTCGACGGCATGGACCACTTCTGGCGCATGCGCTCGCACGTCGACATGAAGGCCCTGGCGCCGCAGGCCCGCTCCCGGGTGCTGCCTTACATCCGCGAGTGGGCCGACAGCGCGGCGGGCATGGAGGGCGAGAAGGTGTTCAAGGCCGCCAGCCAGTTCCACGCCACCCGCGTCGCCGCCGTGAACGCCTGCCGCGCCTTCGACTATGTCATCTCCCCGACGTCGCCGGTGCCGGCCTTTCCTGCGGAGCTGCCCTCGCCCACCAACGACCCGATGCGCCCGCTGGAGCACATCGGCTTCACAGTGCCGTTCAATATGTCGGAGCAGCCGGCCGCCTCGATCAACTGCGGCTACACCTCGGGCGGGCTGCCGATCGGCCTGCAGATTGCCGGCCAGCGCTTCGACGATCTGGGCGTGCTGCAGGTTTCGCGGGCTTTCGAATTGATCAGGGACGGCCAGCGGCCGTGGCCGCAGCCGCCCTCGAAGGCGCTGCACCATGTGGACTGACTGCCTCGGCAATCCTGTCACGCTGTCCTACGGGTCCGGCCTTGCGGCGCTGAACGACTTCGTCGAAGGCTTCGTCGCCAGCGAGGCGCGCGCAGTCAACATCCTGCAGGCCGCCGCCACCGACACCAGCGCCATCGTGCAGGCCTGCGCGGCGGCCGTCCACATGTTCGCCGAGGCTCGCGGCGCGGCCGACAGCGCCCGCCCCTTCATGGAGGCCGCACAGCGTGGCGCCGCCGGCTGCACCGAGCGCGAGCGCAGGTTCATCGAGGCCGTGGCCGCCTGGGTCGAAGGCGACATCCCGCGGGCCATCGCGCTGCATGAAGAACAGGCGCGCCAACATCCGCGCGACCTGGCTTCTCTCAAGCTGGGCCACTACCACCTGTTCAATGCCGGCGATTCGCCCGGCATGCTGAGGATGGCGCTGGCGGCGTTGCCGGCGGCGGGCGACGTGCCCTATCTGCACGGCATGCTGGCTTTCGCCTGGGAGCAATGCCATGGGCTGGAGCAGGCCGAGGCTGCCGCCCGCAAGGCCATTGCGATGCGCCGCAAGGAGCCCTGGGCCCACCATGCGCTGGCCCATGTGATGCTGACGCAGGGCCGCATCACGGAAGGCCATGCCTTCCTGGCGGACGTCAGCGCCACCTGGAGCGGCCTCAATTCGTTCATGGTCACGCACAACTGGTGGCACCAGGCCCTGTTCGAGCTGGAGCTGGACCGCCATGAAGAAGTGCTGCGGCTGTACGACCAGCAGGTCTGGGGCGTCGCCAAGGAATACAGCCAGGACCAGGTCAACGCGATTTCCCTGCTGGCCAGGCTGGAATTGGCGGGTGTCGATGTGGGCGTCCGCTGGCAGGACCTGGGCAGCTACCTGACCGGCCGCCTGGACGACCACGTGCTGCCCTTCCTGGATCTGCACTACCTGTACGGCCTGGCGCGCGCGGGCCGAAGCGAGGCCGACACCTTGATGCGCAACATCGAGGCCCACGCAAAGCAGGCGCCGCCGCATGCGCAACGCGCCTGGCAACGCGTGGCAGTGCCGGCGGGGCGCGGGTTGCTCTTGCATGCGCGGGGGGAACACGCCCGCGCTGTCGAGGAACTGGGGCAGGCACTGCCGCGGCTGGTCGAGATCGGCGGCAGCCACGCGCAGCGCGACTTTTTTGCCCAGGTTCACCTGGATGCGATGGTGCGCAGCGGGCAGTATGGCGGCGCCCAGCACCTGCTGCAGCAACAGCTTCGCGGCCAGCCCGAATCGGCGCGGCTGAAGCGCCGGGCGGCGCAAGTCTATGCCGCGCTGGGGCTGGGCTCGGTGGCGAGCAGTTTCTTCTGATCGTAGACCGGCTGCGCCGGCATGTCGGCCAGGTGCGCGATGTCGGCCCAGGCCAGGATATCGATACCGCCTTCGCGCACGCGCACCCGGTTGAAGCCGGCGTTGGGGATTTCGCTTTGCCTCGGGCCGTTCAGGCCCAGCGAGCGAGCCGTCCGGTAAATCATGTCGAGCACGCCGCCATGGGTGACCACCACCAGCGTCTCACCCGGATGGGCGGCCACCAGCCGCTGCACCACGCCCATCACGCGGGCGTGAAACTTACGCGTAGTTTCGCCTTCGGGCATGCAGTAGTCTTCGTGAAAGCGCAGCCAGCTGTCCCAGGCCTGGGGATGCTGCGCCTTGATCTCGTCCACGCTCATGCCTTCGACGCTGCCGAAACTCTGCTCGCGCAACGCCGCATCGCTCACCCCGGCCAGCCCCAGCTCCCGCGAAACCGGCGCCGCCGTCTGTTGCGCGCGCAACAGGTCGCTTGCGTAGAGCCGTTGCGCGGCCTGGCCGGCCAGACGATGGGCCAGGCGCTCGGCCTGCTCCAGCCCGATGGCGTTCAGGCTTACGTCGACATGGCCCTGGAAGCGCAACTCGCGGTTCCAGTCGGTTTCACCGTGGCGCAGCAAGATCAGTTCAGTCATTGATTGGATTATCCCAGTGCGGTGTGATGACAGAATGGGAATATTTACCCCATTGGGCCTGTTCATGAGGGGTTTAGTTCTGCTGCCCGGCCTCGCGGGCGACTCGGTGATGTGGCGCGATCAAATCGACGCACTGGCGCGCTGGTTGCCCCGGGTGACTGACGTTCACATGCGCCATGACAGCATCGAGGCGATGGCCGCGGCCCTGCTGGCCGAGAACCCGGGCGAGCTGGCGCTGTGCGGCGCGTCGATGGGCGGCATGATCGCCATGGAAGCCGCGCGACAGGCACCAGGCCGCGTGGTCGGACTGGCACTGCTGGGGACCACCGCCCGGCCCGAAACGCCGGAGATGCGCAAACTTCGCGAAGACGCCATCGAGCTGTTCGCGCAGGGCCGCGTGGCGGAGGTGATCGAGCCGAACGTCGCGCTGGCCTTTCACCCCGAGCAGGCGAAGCGGCCGGAGTTGACGGCCGCCTACCTCGAGTTCGTACTGCGGGCCGGGCCTGTCCAGCTGGTCCGCCAAAACCGCGCCGTGATTGGCCGGCCGGACGCCAGGGCGCACTTGCCGGGCCTGAAATGCCCCACCCTCGTCATGGGCGGTGAAGCGGACTTGCTCACGCCGTTCGACAACCTGGAAGAAATCGCCGCGCTGGTGACCGGGGCGCGGCTGGTGAAGCTGGCGCGCTGCGGCCATATGCTGACGATGGAAAAACCCCAGGAGGTGAATGCCGCCCTGGACGCTTGGCTGGCCGGCCTCGCACAGCGGCCTTGACCCGGGCTGCGAAGCCGCGGCGATACGCGACGACTACTCGCGCGCCAGCGTTCGCACCTTTTCCATCAGGCGCTCCTGCACCGATGGCGACACGAACTTGTCGACTTCGCCGCCCAGTACCGCAATCTCCCGCACGAAGGTGCTGCTGATGAACTGGTACTTGTCGCTAGGGGTCAGGAACACCGTCTCGACCTCCGGCATCAGGCTGCGGTTCATGCCCGCGAGCTGGAACTCGTAGTCGAAGTCGGTCACGGCGCGCAGTCCGCGCACCATGGCCTTGCCGCCCCGGGCCACCACGAAATCGCGCAGCAGGCCGGAGAAACTTTCGACTTCCACCTGCTCGTACGGCTCGACCACCACCCGCGCCATCTCGATGCGCTCCTGCAGCGAGAACATCGCCTTCTTGTGATGGCCGGCGGCGACTGCCACGATGACCCGGTCAAACAACTGGGTGGCGCGCCGGATCACGTCTTCGTGGCCCAGCGTCATGGGATCGAAGGTTCCCGGGTAGACGGCGATCACGTTGTTGGCCATGTCACGCCTCCGGCCAAGGCCGACGGGGGGCACAGAGCGATAGCGAACGTGGGGGCGTCATCTTGTCTCCTCAACGGGCGGCGGACCGCTTGTATGCTGCACTGCATTATGCAGCGCGCTGCAACAGGTGGGCGTGCACCGCCCCGGCGCGCAAATGGCGCACCCGGGTGAGGCCATACGGCAGCAGCTTGGCGTCATCCCAGGCCGCAGGGGCCTCCAGGTAAATCAGGCCATCCGGAGCCAGCGCGGCCGCGGCCGGCGCCAGGGCTTTTTCGTGCAGTCCGGCGTCGAATGGGGGATCGAGAAAGATCAGGTCGGTGCCGCCCGGCGCCAGCCGGGCCAGCGCCGTGAGGCCATTGCCGCGCTCCACCTTGACCGCGGTCGCGGCCAGCTTCGCCTGCATGGCGCGCAATTGCGCGACGAGCTGCGGGTCCTGCTCGACCAGCAGCACGTCGGCTGCGCCGCGCGAGGCCGCTTCCAGGCCCAACGCGCCCGTGCCCGCGAACGCATCGACACAGCGCCAGCCGGGCAACTCCTGGCCCAGCCAGTTGAACAAGGTTTCGCGCACCCGGTCCGGTGTGGGCCGCAGGCCCGGCTTGTCGGCCACCGGGAGGCGGGTGCGCTTCCATTGCCCGCCGATGATGCGCACTTCATGCGCGGCGGTGCCGGCGGCACGGCTCGCGGCGGGCTTGGAACGCGGCGCGCTGACTTCTCTTCTTGCCATGCAGCAAGCTTAAGCCATGGCGGGGCATGAAAAAGCCGGGGGCCTGAGACCCCCGGCTTTCTGGAGTTCCAGCGCCCGCGGGCGCCGATCGTGTGACAGCGATGAATTTATTCTGCAACGCAAAAATCAATCCGTGGTGGCGACCCCTGTCAACTCTGACAGGGGTCGCCACCGAAAATCCGCCAAAAAAGGGCCTTCCGGCGCCCGGCGCCGGCACGATCAGCGCGCTGGCGCCCCGCCGACGATCACCGTCACCATCCGCGCGGGCTGCAGCTTGCGGGCGAATGCCGCACGGATATCGGCGGCGGTGACGCGGCGCACCTGGGCCGTCCAGGTGTCCAGGTAATCCAGCGGCAAGCCGTGCCAGGCGATGTTGGCCACGTTGTCCAGCAGCTTGCGGTTGCTGTCGATCAGCAGGGGGAAGCCGCCGATCAGGTTGTCCTTGGCCGCCTTCAGCTCTTGCGCCGTCGGCCCCTCGGCCACGAAGCGGGCCACCACCTCCTGGGCGACCTGCGTGGCCTGGGCAGCCTGGTCGGGGCGCGTCTGCAGGCCGATGGTGAAGGCCCCTGCGTGCAGGCCCGGCGAGAAATGGCTGTAAATGCTGTAGCTCAGGCCACGCTGCTCGCGCACTTCCTGCGACAGCCGTGACACGAAGCCGCCGCCCCCCAGGGTGTAGTTGCCGATCAGCAATGCAAAGTGATCCGGGTCCTGGCGCCGGTAGCCCGGCTGGCCGATCAGCACATGGGCCTGTGCCGAGGCAAACGGGATGTTGCGCACCAGCGGCGCGGCGAGCGGGTCCACCTGCGCCACCGGCGGCAGCGGCTCGCACGCGCCCGCGGCGCCTTGGGGCAGGCGCGACAGCAGCGTGGTGACCAGGCTGTCGGCCTGGGCCCGCGTCACGGCGCCGACGATGCTCACTTTGGCGCGGCAAGGGTCCACCAGCCGATACATCTGCCTCATGTCCTCCACGCCGATGCGTTGCAGGGTGGCTTCGGTCATGTCGTAGCCATAGGGATGGTCGCCATACACCGCCTGGGCGTAGGCGATGCCGGCAACGGTCGCCGGTTGTGTGTTGGCTTCCCGGATCGAGGCTGCCAGGCGCTCGCGCTCGCGTTGCCATACGTGCGGCGGAAAAGCCGGGTCACCCAACTGGCGCGATGCCAGCTCGACGGCTTTGGGCAGCAAGTCGGGATAGGTGAGCGAACGCAGCGAAAAGCTCATGCGGTCGGAGCCGGCCCCGCCGCCGAAGCCCGCGCCCAGTTCGACCCAGGCCTCGCTGAGCTGGTTCTCGTCCAGCGCCGCAGGGTAGGTGCCGGGCGGCTGCCCCTCGCGCGGGGCCGTGATGCCCTTCGAGGTCATGGCCGCCGTGACACTGGCCAGGCCCGCCTGCTCGGCCGGTTCGCGCCGGCCGCC
The DNA here is from genome assembly GCA_036675435.1 of Ramlibacter sp. Classification (GTDB taxonomy): domain Bacteria; phylum Pseudomonadota; class Gammaproteobacteria; order Burkholderiales; family Burkholderiaceae_C; genus Ramlibacter. Next base: position 29,352 of record JAKFEZ010000064.1, read on the forward strand.
GGCATCGAATTCCAGGCGGACGTCCACCATCGGAATGGAGGGGCTTTCCACCAGGAAGACCTGAGCGCCGCTGGGCTGGGTCCAGTGCTGAATAGGGAGGGCGGCAAGCGCCGGCCCGCTCAGGAGCAGGAGCCACAGCGCAAGCCCAGCGGGCAGCCGGCGGATGAATGGGGGAATGACGTGCATGCTGGCAGCTCTTTTCAATGCCGCATGCCCGGCGGGGGCGTGCGTGGTTTGCGGTTGGGGTCCAGCGGCTGCGGCCGCAGCACGCCAATGGTCAGCTGGTCGTCGCCGAAGTATTTGGCGGCGACTGCCTGCACCTGGGCGGCCGTGACGCCTCGAAGCCGCCGGATCAGCTGCTCACTGGCATCCAGCGGCAGCCCCTGAATCCAGAAACTGCCGAGCTCGCGGGCCTGGTTCATGACTGAATCGAGCTTGTAGACCTCGCTGGCGACCCAGCGGGTCTTGACTCGGTTGAGCTCGGCTTCGCTGACGCCCTCGCGCGCCACCTTCGCCACCTCGGCGCGCAAGGCAGCCTCCACTTGCTCCGTCGTCTTGCCGTGGGCCGGAACCCCATCCAGCGTGAACAACTGCGGGCCGCGCCCCCACAGGCCATTGCCCGCGCCTACGCTGTCGGCCACCCGGTCACCGCCTTGCGTCAGCCCACGGTCGAGCCGCGCGCCGCTGTAGCCGTCCAGCACGGCGGCCAACACCGTCAGCGCCAGCGCCTCGTCGTTCGCAGGTCCGGGCTCGAACGACGTGAGTTGCGGCACCTTGAACGCCAGCGCCACATAGGCCTGGTCGGCCGGCGCCTTGAAGTCGATGCGGCGCACGCCCGCCTGCTCGGGTTCGGTGCGGGGCTTGCGCGTGGGCACTGGCCTCGCGCCGATCGACCCGTAGTGTTTCTCGGCCAGGCGGCGCACCTGCGCCGGCTCGACGTCGCCGGCGACCACCACCACCGCGTTGGCCGGCACATACCACTTGCGGTAGAACTCACGCGCGTCCTGCGGCGTCATCGACATCAGGTCGCTCATCCATCCCACCACCGGGCGCCGATAGGGCGACGCCTGGAAAGTGGCGGCGTTCAACACCTCCCACATCAGGGACCGTGGCGAGTCCTCGGTGCGCAGGCGCCGTTCTTCCTTCACCACCTCGATCTCCCGCAGGAATTCCTCGTCGGGCCAGCGATTGTGGGCAAACCGGTCGGCTTCGAGCTTCATCACCTCTTCGAGCTTGCCGGCCGGTATCTGCTGGAAATAACCGGTCGCGTCGCGCGTGGTGAAGGCGTTCTCGCGGCCGCCCAGGGCCGCCACGCGGCGGGAGAACTCGCCCGGTTTCAAGTCGGCCGTGCCCTTGAACAGCATGTGTTCCAGCACATGGGCCACGCCGCTGACGCCATCCACCTCATCCATGGACCCTACGCGCACCCACAGCATGTGGACAGCGGTCGGTGCACGGCGGTCGGGCTTGACGATGACCGTGAGGCCGTTGTCCAGCTTGAACTGCTCGGTGGGGGGGGCTGCTTGCGCCAGTGCGGGCGGCGCGAGGGACAGGGGGAAAAGGAGGCCAAAACTCCACAGAATGCGCCACAGGGGGTGTTTCATAGAATCGTGTGATTCTAGAAAACGCCTCAATGTTCAGTTTCTTCAGGAAAAAACCGGCGCCGACCCCGGCGCCCACTCCCCCACCAACGCCTGCGCCGACCGCTGCGCTGGCGCCCGCACCGCAGGCCGTAACCCAAGCAACGCCCGCAGCAACGCCGAGACCCGTGCCGACGCCGCCGGTGGCGCCTGGCAAGGGCAGCCTGATCGGCAGCGCGCTGGTGCAGCCGATCGAGATTCCCGTTCCGGCGCCGGTCGCACCCGAGCGCCAGCGCTGGCTGGACAAACTCAGCGCCGGCCTGCGCAAGACCGGCTCCAGCATCTCGCAGGTGTTCACGGGCGGGCAGATCGACGACAACCTGTACGAAGAGCTCGAATCGGCCCTGTTGATGGCCGACACCGGCGTCAAGGCCACGCAGCACCTCCTGGACGAAGTCAAGCGCCGGGTGCAGGCTTCTGGCGCCACCCGGCCGGTGCAGGTGAAGAACATCCTGATCGACTCGCTGACCCAGCTGCTCAAGCCGCTGGAAAAGCCGCTGGTGATCGGTGAGTTCAAACCGACCGTGATCATGGTGGCGGGCGTCAACGGCGCCGGCAAGACCACCTCCATCGGCAAGCTGACCAAGCACCTGGCCAACGAAGGCGCTTCGGTGCTGCTCGCGGCGGCCGACACGTTCCGCGCCGCGGCGCGCGAGCAGCTCGCCATCTGGGCCGACCGCAACACGGTGGAGATCGTCAGCCAGGAAGGCGGCGACCCCGCGGCCGTGAGCTTCGACGCGGTGACGGCGGGCAAGGCCCGCGGCAAGGACGTGGTGCTGGTCGACACCGCCGGCCGGCTGCCGACCCAATTGCACCTGATGGAGGAGCTCAGGAAAATCCGGCGCGTGGTCCAGAAGGCCGATGCCACGGCTCCACACGAAGTGCTTCTGGTCATCGACGGCAACACCGGCCAGAACGCACTGGCGCAGGTTCGCGCGTTCGACGACGCCTTGCAGCTGACCGGATTGATCGTCACCAAGCTCGATGGCACCGCCAAGGGCGGCGTGCTCGCGGCCATCGCCCAGGAAAAGCCGGTGCCGGTGTACTTCATCGGCGTCGGCGAAAAACTGGAAGACCTGGAGACCTTCAGCGCCCGCGAATTCGCGCTGGCTCTGCTGGCATGAACACGAAACAACCCGGTGCCACGATGACTGAACCTCGCCTCACTTCCCTCTCGCACGGCGGCGGCTGCGGCTGCAAGATCGCGCCCGGCGTCTTGTCGGAAATCCTCAAGGGCACTTCGCGCCTGCCGCTGCCGCCCGAGCTGCTGGTGGGCATCGAGACGGCGGACGACGCAGCCGTCTACCAGCTTAACGACGAGCAGGCGCTGATCGCGACCACCGACTTCTTCATGCCCATCGTCGACGATCCGTTCGACTTCGGCCGCATCGCGGCCACCAACGCGATCTCGGACGTCTATGCGATGGGCGGGCGGCCCATCATGGCGCTGGCGCTGGTCGGCATGCCGGTGAACGTGCTGGGCACGGCGACCATCGCGCGCATCCTGGCCGGCGGCGAATCGGTGTGCCGCGAAGCCGGGATCCCGATCGCGGGCGGCCACACCATCGACTCGGTCGAGGCCATCTACGGCCTGGTGGCCCTCGGGCTGGTGCATCCCAAGCGGGTCAAGCGCAACGCCGCCGCGCGGGCCGGCGACGTGCTGGTGCTGGGCAAGCCGCTGGGGGTGGGCGTGATGTCGGCCGCCCTCAAGAAGGATGCACTCGACGCCGCCGGCTACGCCAGCATGATCGCCACCACCACCCGCCTCAACACACCGGGGCCCGACCTGGCGGCGCTGGACGGCGTGCATGCGCTGACCGACGTGACCGGCTTCGGGCTGGCGGGCCACACGCTCGAAATGGCGCGCGGCGCCGGCCTGACGGCGCATGTCGACTGGCAGCGGGTGCCCTTGCTGGCGGGCGTTCGTGAGCTGGCTTCGCGCGGCATGGTCACCGGCGCCTCGGCGCGCAACTGGGCCGGGTATGGCGCCGACGTGGCGTTGCCGGACGGCTTCGCGGCCGCCGACCATGCCCTGCTGACCGACCCGCAGACCAGCGGCGGCCTGCTGGTGTCCTGCTCCGCCGAGTCCGTGCAACAGGTGCTGGACGTCTTTGCGCGGCACGGTTTCGCCGATGCCGCCGTGATCGGCCGGATGGGCGAGCCCGCGCCGGCCACCCTCCTGCAGGTGAGCTAAGCCGCCGGCACGGCGATCTCGCCACCGGCCCAGGCGGCATAGGCCGGGCTGGCGCTCATGCGCACGGAAAGGAACTGCGGCAGCTCATAAGGATGGTGCTGCGCGAAGAGTTCCTGCAGCGCCTGTTCGCAGGCCGGCAGCGTCTTGATGACCAGCCGCACCTCCGTTTCATGGCAGAGTTTTCCCTGCCAGCGATACAGCGACGCAATCCCTTGCTCGATCTGCACGCAAGCGGCCAGTCTGCGGCCCAGGATCTCGCCGGCCAGCACCTCGGCTGCGGCCTGGGAGCCCACCGTGGTGGATACACTCAAAATGTCAAATGGCTTACAGTCTTCCATCAGGCACACCCTCCAGAACGAGGCCATTGTTTCACCGACCGGAGCACTTATGAGCACCATGACCGAAGCGGCGGCGCCGGAGCAAGCGGCGCGCAAGGTAGATCGATTGCTGGCGCACTACGGCGAGAGCCACCGCAATCCGCGCAACGAAGTCATTCACTTCGTCGCCATACCGCTCATCATGCTCAGCCTGCTGGGGTTGCTGTATGCGGCCCATCCGTGGGCGGCCTATGCCTTCGTAGCGGCCAGCCTGGTCTATTACGCGCGGCTGTCGCTGGTGTTCCTGGCCGCCATGGCCGCGGTTTCCGCATTGGCCTTGCTGCTGGTGCAAGCGATGGGCGAATGGGTGTTGCCGATGTCGGTAGCCATCTTTGTGGCGGCCTGGATAGCCCAGTTCGTGGGGCACAGGATCGAGGGCAAAAAGCCTTCGTTCTTCGAGGACCTCCAGTACTTGTGGGTCGGCCCGCTGTTCGTGCTGAGCAAGCTGTTCGCCCGGCTCGGGGTGCGCTGGTAGGTCTCAGACCACGCCGGGCCGCTCCCAAGGTGGGCTGGACCCCCTCGGGGGGCAGCGAACGAAGTGAGCGTGGGGGCAAACATCTCAGACCACCGCCGGGCCCGCGCCAGGCTGGTGGATCAGCTCGCAGGGCAGGCCCAGCAGGGCCTTGGGGGCGCCTTCGGTGCGGTTGGTGGCCTGGAACCAGAGGCCCGAGAAATGGGTGTGCTCCAGGATCACCGAGGCATTCACCACCTTGCGGATGCGCGCGTCGATCACCGGCATGTTCTGCAGCAGCACCGGCGTCACCACGGCATCCCACTTGAGGATGCGCACGTAGCCGGCGAAGGCAGCGAGGCCGTCGGGGCCGACCCCCGCTCGCTTGACGCCGACCTCGATGGTGTCGACGTGCACCAGCAGGCGGCGCAGGCAGTCGGCGATGATGCGCAGGTAATAGGTCTCGATGTCGCTGTGGGTCAATTCGGAAGACAGTGCCGAATGCACGGGGGGACGCGGCTTGGCAAGCCCTTCTTTCTTGGAAAAGACCCGGCTGATGATGGCTTTCACTTCGGCCTCCTGCCCTTACCCGAGGAAGCCCGGGCTTTTGTTACTACATGTTTCGATGCTAAGTCGAAACCGACCGGATGCGCCACACTGGATGGCGGTTTGATACCCGGATATACACCTACATTGGCACCCTGGGCATGGAACTCGGGGCTTAGCACTCCATCAAAGAGAGTGCTAATATAGCTTTCCATATATGAAAGGAGTCTCTGGTATGTCCATCTCTCTTGGAGCCCCGGCCGGCACGGCGTTGGCAATGGCCAACCCCTGGGCAGTCGTTCCATCGCTGGGCAATCTGGACGCTTACATCTCGGCGGTGAACCGCCTCCCCATGCTCACCGTTCAGGAGGAGCAGGAGTTCGCCCGCAAGTTCAGGGAGCAGAACGATATCGAAGCGGCCGGAAAACTGGTGCTCTCGCACCTTCGGCTGGTGGTTTCGGTGTCTCGCAAGTACCTGGGTTACGGATTGCCCCACGGCGACCTGATCCAGGAAGGCAACATCGGCTTGATGAAGGCCGTGAAGCGGTTCGACCCCGACCAAGGCGTGCGCCTGGTCAGCTACGCGCTGCACTGGATCCGGGCCGAGATCCACGAATACATCCTGAAGAACTGGCGCATGGTCAAGGTCGCCACGACCAAGGCCCAGCGCAAGCTGTTCTTCAATCTTCGATCGATGAAGCAGGGCTTCAAGGACGATGCCGATGCCCAGACCCACCGCGACAGCCTGACCGACGCGCAGATCGAGGTGATGGCGCGCGACCTCAACGTCAAGCGCGAAGAAGTGATCGAGATGGAAGCGCGCATGGCCGGCGGCGACGTGCTGCTCGACCCCGCGCCGAATGACGACGGCGAAGAAGGCTTCGGCCCCATTGCCTACCTGGCCGACGGCAGCCAGGAGCCGACCGCGGTGATGGAATCCCGCCAGCGCGATGCGCTTGCCAGCGACGGCATCGCCACGGCGCTGGAAACGCTGGACGCGCGCAGCCGCCGCATCGTCGAAGAGCGCTGGCTGAAGGTCAACGACGACGGTTCGGGCGGCCTGACGCTGCATGACCTGGCCGCCGAATACGGCGTGAGCGCCGAGCGCATTCGCCAGATCGAAGCGGCGGCAATGAAGAAGATGCGCAAGGCGCTGGCCGAATACGCCTGAAGGCGCAGAGGCGGCGTCGGTTTGGCGAGACAGTTCCCACAGGCCCGGCGATGCCGGGCCTTTTCGTTGGCGCGTCCCGATGAGATTGCTGTGACAATGGCCGGGTGAGGAGCAAGAGAACAATTTGGGCGCTGGCAGCCGCGTGGCTGCTGTGGGCGCTGAGCTGCGGTGCAGCGCAAGCGCAAGACATCCTGCCGGCGGCGGCGTTGCAGCAGGCCCCTGCGCCCAGCGCGATTGCCCTGACCGAGCAGCAAACCCAGGTTCCGCTCGACCGCCGCAGCCGCTATTGGATGGACACGGCAGCGCTGCGCACGGCCGACCAGGTCGAGGCCGCAAGCGCCACCCTGCCCTGGGCCTTGCATCAGAATGGCGCCAGCTACAACGTCGACGGCAACGCCCTGTGGATACAGTTCGACGCCGCCGCCGGGCGCGGCCAACGCTGGTTCGTGCAGTTGGAGTCATCCGGGCTCGACCGGGCCCAGCTGTTCTATCGCGGCGCCGACGGCCGGTGGGTGGTGCAGGAGGCCGGCGACAGCAGGCCGGTTTCGCAGTGGCCCCTGCCGGGCCGATTCCCCACCTTCGAGCTGTCGCCCGCGGCCGACCAGCCGGTGCGCTACCTGCTGCGCCTCGAGCACACTCGAGTCGATTTCGCCAGCCCGATTGCCCTGTACCACCAGTCCGAGCTGCTGGCATCCCGCGACCGCGAGCAGTTCCTGCTGGGTGGCTACTTCGGCCTGGCCCTGCTGGTGGCCGCCGTGGCGACCGCCAACGCCATGGTCAATCGCGACCGCAACTTCGCCGTCTATGCGGTCTACGTCGTCGCGCTCGCCGCCGGCCAGCTGGCTTACCTGGGCGTGGGCGCCCAGCATGTGTGGACCGAATGGCTCAAGTGGAACGAAGCCTCGACTTTCATCCTGCCGGCCGTCTCGTCGGCTGCGGCGCTGTGGTTTGCGCGCACCGTCACCGAGCCGGCCCGCTATTCTCGCGCGCTCGACCTCGTCGTCTGGAGCCTGATCGCCGCACTCCTGTCGGCCGTCGCGCTGGACACCGTGCTCGCGTCCCGCGCTTCATTCGCGCTGGTGATGGTTCTCATTCTGGTCGCCATGGCCGTCGTGGTGGGTCTGATCGCCCTGGTCTGGACCCACGGAGAAGACCCCTACATCCGCGTGATTGCACTGGGCTTCCTGCCGGTGCTGGTCATGGCATTCTTTCCGGTGGCGCGCGGCCTGAACCTGATTCCTGCGAGCGGGCTGACCCGGTACGCGCTGTCGATAGGGGCGGCACTGGAAATGCCGATCCTGTTCTACGCGCTGAGCCTGCGCGGCAACCGGCGCCGCGAGGCGCAGGTGCGCGCGGCCGCGTTGTCCCACAATGACGCGCTCACCGGCCTGGCGCACAGCCGCACCCTGCTGCAGCGGCTCGACAGCGCCATCGCACGCGCGCGCAACCTCAAGCACGCGTGCGCCCTGCTGGCCGTCAAGATCTCCAATTTCGAGGCCCTGGCCACGGAGTTCGGCCGCGAAACGGCCGAACGGGTGCTGGTGATCGCCGCCTCGCAGCTACGCCACGCCATCACCGACATCGACCTGGCCGCGCGCGTGGGCGAGCATGATTTCGCGCTGCTGCTGGAAGGCCCCACCACCACCGAGAATGCCCTGAGCCGGGCCCAGCAGGTCGTGGCCAGCGGCCTGCGCTCCTCGCACGCGCTGCCGCCCGGGGCCACCCTCAAGTTCCACATCACCGTGGC
>JAKFEZ010000109.1:0-37158 GCA_036675435.1 Ramlibacter sp.
CCGGCTGCACACCTCAGCCGTAAGGCCGAGCGGCATTTTATTGAAATCAATGAGTCTACTCACCCATTTTGACGCCCAGGGCCAAGCCCATATGGTGGACGTGGCCGGCAAGGCGCCGACCCATCGCATCGCGGTGGCGCGCGGCCGCATCGAGATGCAGGGCGCCACGCTGGCCTTGATCGAAAGCGGAACCGCCCGCAAGGGCGATGTGCTGGGTGTCGCGCGTATCGCCGGCATCCAGGCGGCCAAGAAGACCAGCGAGCTGATTCCCCTGTGCCACCCGCTTGCGATCACCCGGGTGACGGTGGAGTTCGAAATCGGGGGCGCCGCCGCATCGGACCAGGCCGCCTTCGTCAGTTGCGTCGCCCGCGTCGAAACCGTGGGGCCGACGGGTGTCGAAATGGAAGCCCTCACGGCTGTACAAATTGCCCTGCTGACGATTTACGACATGTGCAAGGCGGTGGACCGCGGCATGACGATCAGCGGCGTCGGCCTCGCGGAAAAGCACGGCGGCAAGAGCGGCAGCTACGTCGCACCCTGAGCATCAAGGCCGCAGCGCCGGCCCCGGGCCGCTCCTCTCGCGCCACGCCTCGAATTCCTCCGGGTAGGCAGCCCGGTAGCGCGCTGCGTGCCAAAGTGCCTCGTCATCCTGCCGGGTCAGGACCAGAGCTTCGATCAGCGTTTCGATCGTCCTGGGTTCGGGCGAGTAGTGCAGCAGCCCGCGCGCCAGGCTGGCCAGGTATTGCGCGTTGGCGACCGAAAGCGGCGTGATGCTCAGCTCGGCGAACTGAACCTGCCTGCGGAACAGCCATGAGCTGCGGATCTTGGCCAGGGTGTCGTCGCGATAGCCGGCGCTGCGGTGTTCGTAAGTCCGGTAAACCTGGCTCACTCGGTGGTAATCCCATCCGGCGAACACCACCGTGGCTGCAAGCATAGCCGCGGCCAGGCGCCGTAGGGCGGTGGGCTGGCTCGAAGGCCGCGGCGGGTTGATGGCGCCGTGTCCGCGCCGCAGCAGGAACATCACTGACAAAGCCGCCGCGATCTGGAAGGGGCCGTACCACAGCGGGTACTCCACCATGCTGTGCAGCAGGATGAAGGCCAGCACCAACCACGCCAGGCGATGCGCGGGATCGGACGCGCGCCACGGTGCTGCCTTGACGGCCAGCCAGATCAGACCGGCGCAGACGGCCACCGCCGCTGGAATGCCCAGCTCCACCGCCAAATGCAAAGGCAGGTTATGGGCGTTGTCCAGCAGGGCGCAGAAGCGCTCGCCCGGGTACAGCGTGGCGTAATGAGCGAAATCCAGCTCACCCCAGCCCCAACCCAGCCAGGGCTTTTGCGTGATGAGATGCAGCACGTTGCTCCACAAGGCGCGGCGGCTCCAGCAGCCCTCTTGCCGGGCGATGCGGCTGAAGGCGTTTTCGCCGCCAGCGACTCCCGTGAACCGCTCCAGCAGGACAGGCAACAGCCATGCCGCCACGACGTACAAGGCCAGAGCCGCAAGAGCCATGGCGAGAAGGCGTTGCCGTGCGGCGCTCTTCCACAGCGCGACGGCGCCTGCCAGGAAGACCAGTTGCACGAAGCCGATGCGCGAGGTCGAAGCGGCATTGCCCGCCACCAGCAGCGCCAGCGCCAGCACTGAGATGGCCAGCACTGGCCTCGCGATGCGGCCGTGGCGCGCCCAGCGGTCGTGCAGCCACCACAGCAGCGCCGCCGCGCCGATGTTGGTCAAGGTGGCGAACTGATTGCGCTGGCGAAGGTTGGCGAAAGCCTCGCCGGCTTCGGTGCCACTCATCCAGGGACTGAAGTGATGGGCGAGGCCGAAGTACTGGCAAAGCCCTATCACGCTGCTGAGCAAGGCGCCGGCGAGCCAGCCCCACACCACGGGGCGCACCCAGTCACTGCGCATGCAGGCGAGCAGCACGGCCGCGCAGAGCCAGCTCACCAGCAGCGGGCCGATCTGGGTGCTGGGTCCGGGGACGTAGGGATTCAGGATTGGCAGGGCCACCGCCAACCCGACCAGCAGCTTCAGCGGCGACTCATGGGTGAGTCTCGGAAGTCCGGGAACCATGGGCGCTAGCGCTGCCCTGGCGGAAATGGTCCCAGCCGCGAGGACGCCACTGCGCCACAGATGCTCTCGCTGGGGTTCAGGGCCGGCCAAGGACCCAGACCGAGGGCCGGGTTCGTTTGGGCCAACTCGCTCCACGTGGCGCGCAGGCGCTTCTGTCCGTCTTCGGTCAGCAGGTATTCGCCTTTGTACGCCCAGCATCGCGCCTCGGGCACATGGCCGTTGAGCGCCAGCTGGCGAACCAGGCGATCCAGGTTGGGGTAGGTAATGTAGGCCGCAGTGACGTCGCGCGCGCTCGCCAGCGCGGGATCGGACACCTTTTGCGCTGGTGCGGACAGCCCCAGTTCGAGCATCGCGCGAAATTGGGTCAGCAGGATCAAGTCGGGCGGCTTCGGCGGGATCGGGTTGTGGATCTTTGCCAACTTGAACCTCAGCTCGGTGGTGGACGCCTCGACCTTGAAGTACTCATACACGATCAAGGCCAGCAACACCGTGACGCCGGCTTGCAGGTAAATGACGGCCTTCCATGCGCTTCGGCTCGGCGCTCCCAGCAGCCATATTCTGGACTCGTTCGACAGCGCGCCCATGACCAGTCCCAGGGGCAGCAGGAAAAAGGTGTAGTGCAGCGGCAGTTCCAGGGTCGCATGGACCACGACCACGGCCAAGACCAGCCACAACAGCGCTTGTCGGGTCGTCTCGACACGGCGCCAGGCAGTCCAGGTCCAGGAGAGCAGCGCCAGGCCCAGGCCGACGCCCAGCGGTATCCCGGCCCAGACGACGAGGTCGAGCCCGAGGTTGTGGGCCTGGGCGTACAGATCGGCAAAACCGTTGTGGTGCTCCACCATTGCCAGGTGGGCGGCCAGGGTTTGATCCCAGCCGTAGCCGAACCAGGGCCGCTGGGCGATCGCGTCCAGGAACATGGCCCAGACCGCCAGCCGCGTATCGCCAGTGGTGCGCTCCAGCAAGTCCACCGCGGCCTCGGCCATCATGTCCCTGGACAGCCAGCCCAGGCCCAGTGTCAGCAGGTAGACCGGCAACAGGGCTGCGATGGCATAGGCCGCGGAGCGCGCCGGCCAAAGCGCGCGCCATCGCCACGCGGCGGCGGACATCACCAGGAGGCCGACGAAGCCGCTGCGCGATTGCGTGAGAGCCAGTCCGAACAGAATGAAAATTCCGGCCACCACAGCGAGCGGCGCGCGAACCTGGCGGCTGTAGAGACACCAGCCGCAGGCCAGCAAGCCCCAGAGGTGGAGCGTGGCGAGCTGGTTGGGCTGTGCCAGGTTGCCATAGGGGCGATGGCCGGTGAAGGAGGCCACCCAGATATCGAAGACGCCGTTGCTGGCGGCCAGCCCCATCCATTGATAGACCTGAAGGCCGACTGACGCGATCGAGGCCAGCAGGAAGGCGGGGAACAGCAAGTCGGCCATGGCCTGTGGGCGCCAGGCATTCCACATCCGGCCGCATAAAACCGCCAGCAGGAAGCCCAGCAGGTAGGTGCTCGACATCCAGACCTCGCCTGCAAAGGGCACGAGCCCGGCGGCGTAGTGCAGCACCGGCAGCAAAGCTGCAGCGGCGATCAGCAGATCGAGCGCCGAGAGGGCGATCTTCCGGTTGCGAAGGAGCACGACCCAGGCCATCAGGCACAGCGCAACGGCGGCCCAGGCTTCGGAGTGAAAAGCAGTCCAGGGCTGGGTATGGTTGGGCAGCAGCCATGTCACGGCCAATGCCAGTGAGACGAGCGCCGGCCACAGCGGCTGGGTTCGGATGTCCGGAAAGACGCCGACCGTGACAGGCCGAGAGACCAGGGGCTTGGGGCGCATCTCTGCAAGCATTTGTTGGTTTTCCAATGAGCGGAGCGCTTGCGGACCGGAGAGGCAAAAATAAAAAAGGGGCCCGGTAAACCGCGCCCCTTTCTACGGGAAAGCAGAAACGATCAGGTCGTCGACTTGCAGGAACCCGGCAGGTACTTGGTCAGCATGGGCTCGACCGTTGCGGGGCCGCACTTCCACTCGGTGATGGTCTTGCCGCCGCCCGTGGCACCGGCCAAGGCAGTGCCGCTCACATAGGGAACCATGGAAACACTGCTGGTGGTGTCGGTGATGGAGCCGCCCAGCGCGTTGGCGCTGCCCTTGATGGTGATGACGCCGTTGGAGTCCGAGGTACCGGAAGCCACCATCTTGGTCGGCGTGATGGTGCAGTTGCCGGTCAGGATGGCCGTGATGTCGGCGCCGGAGGTGGTGTTGGCGACCGTGTCCGTGATGGAGGTGCGGCAGCTGGAGGCGGCCAGGATCACTTCGGACACGCGAGCGCGGACGGTGTAGTCCTGGTAGGCCGGCAGGGCGACGGCGGCCAAAATACCAATGATCGCGACCACGATCATCAGTTCGATCAGGGTAAAGCCCTTTTGCAGTTGACGCTTCATGAAACCTCCGGGATGTTAAAAAAAGAAAGAAGCTGAGCTATTGAGCAAGCGCTGTGCCAGAGCCGCAGAGCTACCAAAGTATGCGAAATGTCACGATTTGCTGCAGAGCAGCGTGCCCAAAAGCGCCCTCTCCAGCCCAACAGCGACATTTTTGTCGCCACTAAAGTCTACTTGAGCATTGGCTACTTGATGCAGACCGAGCGCACCTGCTTCAAATCGGTGGCGCCCAGCATGACTTTTTCCATGCCGTCCATCTTGAGCGTTCGCATGCCGGTCTCGACCGACGCGGCAAACAGCTCGGCCACACGGGCCCTTTCCTGGATCAGCCGCTTCATGTGGTCGTCTGCCACCAGCAGCTCATGCAGGCCGATCCGGCCCTTGTAGCCGGTCTTGTTGCACTTGACGCAGCCCACGGCCCGGTGGAACTTGAGCCGGCCATCGTGGCCGTAGAGCTTGAGCCAGTTGTCGTAGAGTTTCCGGGCTTCCGCCGCCGGGTCGGCCTTCCAGGCAGAAGAATGGCGCAGCTCTTCGGCGTATTCGGCCACGAACAGCTTGATCTCATCGGCGTCAGGGAAGTATTCCTCTTTGCAGTCGCACAGCTTCTTGGCCAGCCGCTGCGCCAGGATGCCCAGCAGGGCGTCGGCGAAGTTGAACGGGTCCATTCCCATGTCGAGCAGGCGGATGATCGATTCGGGCGCCGAATTGGTGTGCAGCGTCGAGAACACCAGGTGGCCGGTGAGCGACGCCTCGACGCCCATCGACACGGTTTCCTTGTCGCGTGACTCGCCCACCATGATGATGTCCGGGTCGGCGCGCAGGAAGGCCCGCATCACCAGCGCGAAATCGATGCCGGCCTTGCGGTTGATCTGGACCTGCCGCAGTCCCTTCTGGGTGATTTCGACCGGATCCTCGGCGGTCCAGATCTTGGTATCCGGCGTGTTGAGGAATTTCAGGATCGAGTGCAGCGTGGTGGTCTTGCCCGAACCCGTCGGGCCGCAGACATAGAACAGGCCATACGGCTTGCTCACGGTCTTTTCCAGCCGCTCCTTGTTGTGCGGCGTCAGGCCCAGCTTCTCCAGCGGGATCGGCTCGCCGGCCGCCAGGATCCGCATCACCACGTCCTCGACGCCGCCGGCCGAAGGAATGGTGGCAACCCGCAACTCGATGTCGAGCGGTCCGAACTTCTTGAACTTGATCTTGCCGTCCTGCGGCTTGCGCTTCTCGGAGATGTCCAGGTCGCACATGATCTTCAGGCGCGTGACCATCGCCTGGCGGAAATGCGAGGGCACCTCGATGTAGGGCTGCAGTGTGCCGTCGATGCGAAAGCGGATGCCGGTCTTGGCCTTGCCCGGCAGCGGCTCGATGTGGATGTCGGAGACCTTCTGGTTGTAGGCGTCGACGATCACCTTGTTGACGAACTTCACCAGTTCGTTGTCGGCCGCGGCGGATTCGTTGCCCGAATCGTCGCCGCCATCGTCATCGGCCGGCGCGCTCAGGTCGGCCAGCATCTCGTCGATGGAAGCCCCTTCCTCGGCGCCATAGAGCTGCGCCAGGGTCTCCTCGAACTCGGTCTGGGTGGTGACGCGGTAGGAGAATTTGGCGAAGCGCGGGAACACCTGCGGCACGATGCGCGAGCCGCGCACGGCCTCGGGGTCCATGCACATGATCAGCAGGCCCTCGGGCGACTCCTCCAGCGGAATCCAGCCCTGCTCCTCGACGAAGTCGCGCTTGAGCGGGCCCTGCAGGCTCTCGGTGCGGATGCGGCCGGCGTTGAAGGGCTCGTAGGGCACGCCGAAGAACCTGGCCAGCGACGGGCCGATCTGGGCCGGGCGAATCTGGAAGTTGGCCATCAGCATGTGCTCGACCGGCTTGGCTTCCTCGCGCGCGGCCTGGATGCAGGTCTGCAGCTCCTCGGCCGTCATCACGCCGGCGCTGACCAGTCCGTCGTACTTGGTGGCCCGGCGGCGCTGGCCTTCGTCGGCCCTCTGCATGCGCTGGCGAATGGCGGTGGCCAGCGTCTTGCACAACTGCGTCGCGCCTTCGACCTCGAGGTCGCCGAACGGCTGGTCGCTTTTGTTGTTGATGACCTGCAGCACGCCGTGCAGGTTGTTGCCGTCCAGGATGGGCACCACCAGCATCTGCTTGGTGCGGTAGCCGGAGCGCTTGTCGACTTCCTTCAGGAAGCTCAATGTGGGATGAATGCGCTTGAGCGCCTCGTCGTCGTACACGTCGACGATGTTCAGCATCTGCTTGCTGAAGGCCGCGTAGCCGGCGATGCTCTGCGCGCTGATCGGCAGCTTCAGGTCCTTGCTGGTATTCAGGCCGGTCTTGACCTTGGAGATGATCGAGGAGCGATCTTCGTTGATCGCGTACAGCGTCAGGCGATCGGCGTTGAACAGCTTGCAGATGTCCTGGCTGGCCTCCAGCATGATCTGGTCGACGTTCTCGGTCTCGTGGATCTTGGTGGTGACCTGCTGCAGCTGCCGGTAGAACAGGGCCTCGAACGAGACGCCGCGCTTGTCCGGCGGCAGCATCTGCGAGTCGAAGAAGGCCTGGTCGGTATCCGCCTTGAGCACGGCGTTCATGTGATTGACCCCCCCGCTTGCGCACTCATAGATCAAACTCCTGCCCCGCGCGCAGCCAGCGGATGTCGTGGGTGACGTTGGGACCGAAGGGCTGGGTCTGGTCGAACTTCTGGATCTCCGTCATGATCAGCTCGGTCTCGGCCGGCTTGGTGTGCGTGATGTAGATCGGGAACGATTTGCCCTTGTCGATGCAATCGAGCTCGTCGGCCAGCGCGTGGGGCGACAGGTGCAGGCTGCGCTTGGCCAGGTTCTTTTCGCGATTGCTGAACGCCGTCTCGATGACGAGGGCGGCCACGTTCATCTGGTTGATGCGGCGCCAGAAGGCCGGATTGCGCTCGGTGTCGCCGGTGAAGATCCAGCAGCCCTTGCCGGACGTGACGGCATAGCCCACTGCCGGCACAGTATGCACGGCCGGCAGGACTTCGATACGCTTGCCGGTGATGTCCAGCGTCTCGCCGACCTGGATTTCGTGGAAGCTGATGAAAGGCGCTTCGGGCGTCGGGATGCGGCTGAAATCGGGCCAGATGACGTTGTTGAAGATGTGGGCCTTGATGGCGGCGATCGTGCCGGGCAGCGCGTGCACCTTCACCGGCTTGGTGAGCTGCGAGGCGATGGAGTCGATCATCAGCGGCAGCGCCGCGACGTGATCGAGGTGCGAATGCGTCAGCAGCACATGGCTGATGCCCTTCATCTCGTCCAGGGTCAGGTCGCCGACGCCGGTGCCCGCATCCACCAGCACATCGCCGTCGATCAGAAACGACGTGGTTCGGCAGTCTTTCGCAATTGCTCCGGAACAGCCCAACACGCGGACCTTCATCTCAATTTCCGCCAAGCCGCGTCGCGCGGATCGGGGCTCTTGGGGAAGGCAGCGATGCGATGGGAGTGGTGTGGCGCATTGCTTTCCTTACTTGGTTTCGAAATTGGTCGCCCCGTCCCATTCGGGGTCGAAGGGCAGCAATCGCATCGAGGCTACACGCTCTGAATACAATTCGTAAAGGTATTTTTTGGCATTCATCCGCTGCAGGTTCAGCATCAGCACGTCGCACTGGTCCCAGTCCTGCGCGCGGTAGGCCTTCAGGAAGATCGCCCACAGCTTCAGTTCGTCCAGGTAGGGCTTTTCCAGGCGGTCGAGCGGCGCCACGGGCCAGAAGATCGCAACCGCCTGCTCCTTGCCCTTGACCCGCACCCGGTCCAGCTCCTGCCAGGCGAAATCGGGGGCCAGCTTGCGGGTGCTTTCGCTCACCACGATGTCGACGCCGTAGATCTTGGACAGCCCCTCCAGCCGCGAGCCCAGGTTCACCGAGTCGCCGATCACCGTGTAGGCCAGGCGGATGTTGGAGCCCATGTCGCCGACGCACATGGTTCCGGTGTTCAGCCCGATGCCGATGCCGATTTCGGGAATGCCCTTGGTCCGGTGCTCCTCGTTGACCTTGCGCACCGCGCTGGCCATTTCCATCGCCGACTTGACCGCCATGTGGGCGTGGTTGGGAATATCCACGGGCGCGCCCCAGAAGGCCATCACGCAGTCGCCCATGTACTTGTCGATGGTGCCGCGGTTGGTGCGAATCAGGTCCGTGAGGCGGCTGAAGACGCCATTGAGCAGCTCCTGCAGCCGCGTCGGCTCCATCTTCTCCGACATCTTGGTGAAACCGCGCATGTCGCAGAACATCACCGTGAGCTCCTTGCTGGCTGCCTTCATGGTGTAGCTGCCCGGGTCCTTGAGCATCTCGTCGACCAGTTCCGGCGGCACGTAGCTGCCGAACAGGTTGGCCAGTTCGCGCTTGCTGCGGCTCTCCACGAAGTAGCCGTAACTCATGTTCAGCGCGAAGGCGGTGAGCATCATCACCAGCGCCGCAGCCAGCGGCAGCACCAGCCCGGCGCCCAGGTACAGCCCGAAGTTCAGCGCCACGACGGAAGCGATGGCCACCACGCTGAGCAGCACAGCCCGGGGTGCCGACAGGAGCGGCAGCGCGAACGCCAGCGCCAAGCCCGCCATCAGCAGGATGGCCACGTCGTAGCCGCGCGAGTAGTCCGGCTTGACCGGTATCCGCTGGTCGAGCAAGCCGGAGATGAGGTTGGCGTGGGTCTCGACGCCGGCGTAGGCCTCGCCCACCGGCGTGACCCGGATGTCCAGCAGGCCCGGCGCCGTGGTGCCGACCAGGACGATCTTGCCCTTCAGGCTGCCCTCGGGCAGCCGCTTGGCCAGCACGTCGGCGGCCGAGACGTACTTGAACGAGCCACCGGCCACGCCGCCCGGCCCGCGAAAAGGGACGAGGATGGTGATGCCCTCGGCGACCGGAATCGACAGGCTTTTTTCGCCGAGCCGCAAGCGCACGCTGTCCAGGCCCTGATAGCTGCGCGACACGAACCGCTCCGCGGGAAAACCCGGCTCGACGACCGGCATGCCCGACAAGGCCCTGAACATCGCCAGCGCCAGCGACTCGTAGTACTGGTCGTTGTGTTCGGCCAGCAGCGGAACCGAGCGCACCACGCCGTCGGCGTCGACCATCGAATTGAAGAAGCCTCCCAGCGGCGCCGCCTTGGCCAGCTGCTCGATGTTGGAGCCGTAGCTGTTCCAGCTGGTGAACTTGATGGGCCGGCCGCGCAGCTGCTCCTTCTGCATCACCGCCTCGGGCAGCAGCCCGGAGGTGCGGCCGTCCTTGTCGTTGGTCAGGTAGTAGCCCATCACCACCGGTCGCCTGGCCAACGACTTGGCAAACAGCGAGTCGTAATCGAGGCTGGCTTGCAGCTGGCCCAGCTTTTCAACGAAGCCGGGCTGATCCTTCAGCTCCGCCTGCGCCAGCTGCCGCAGCCGCTTCAGGCCCGAGCTCTCGTCGGGCTCGGCAAACACGATGTCGAAGCCCACCAAGGCGATCTTCTGGCGATCGAACAGTTCGTCGACCATCTGCGCCATGCGGTCCCGGCCCCAGGGCCACTGGCCGACCTCGGCCAGGCTCTTTTCGTCGAGGTCGACGATGACGATGCGCTCGTCCAGGGTCCTGGGCATGGTGGCGCGCAGGCGCGCATCGTAGATGATGTCGTCCAGCCGCTGCAGCACTCCGAGCGGCAAGGCCCCACTGGCATGGAGCAGCGCGAAGACCAGCGGAATCAGCGTGACCGCGATGCGAGACCAGTGTCTGGAGAGTAAGCCCATGCGGCCCCGAACCTTTGCTTGTGTGTGAGGCGCGCCCGCGCCCGCCTCATCAGGCCTGGACGAACTGCATCTGGGTTCCGGCCAGCTCCAGCAGGTCGCCGTTCTTCAGGGTGACCGGGTCGGCGCCGATAGCCGAGCCGTTGAGCGTCGGCTTGCTGCCGCCTTCGACATGCGCCACCACGAAGCCATGCGGTCGCTTGGTGATCGCCGCCACCGCGACGCCGGGTTTGCCGATGGTCGTCACGACCTTCACCAGGGGCACCTCGCGCCCTGCAGCCGCACCTGACAGCACCTTGATGGCGGCGCTGGTGAGTCCCAAGTCAGCCATCATCGGCGCGCCGGCAGCCGCTGGCGCGGCCCCGGCCGGGGGAAGCGGCGGCATCACGGCGCCGGCCTTCAGGATCATGGTCTTTTCGAAAGTGGGGCCGGCAACCTCGTTGATGTACTTGATCTTGTACTTGCCGATCTCCACCGTGTCGCTGTTTTGCAACAGCTGCTTCTTCACGGCCTTGCCGTTGACGTAAGTGCCATTGGTGCTGTTGAGGTCCTCGAGGTAAACCTCGTTGCCCGTCATCTGCAGCACCGCGTGCTCTCCGCTGACCGCGAGGTTGTCGATCACGATGTCGTTGTAGGGCCGCCGGCCCAGGGTCGTGCGGTCCTTGGTCAACTGCACTTCCTTGATGACAACACCGTCGATCGAAACGATCATTTTCGGCATGGTCCGCTCCTGTCTGAATTGCTGTTATCGGGAAATTAATACCAAAGACTATTTTCCCAGCAATCTGGAAATCAAGCCGCGTTTTTTCGAATCCGTGTTGGCCTGTGCCACCAACACCGAGATGTTGTCGCGTCCGCCATTGCCGTTGGCCGCGTCGATCAGCTGCGCCACTTTCTGTGCCAGCGGCGCATCCGTCCCCAGGATCCGGGCGATCCCCTCATCATCCACCATGTCGGACAGCCCATCGGAACACATCAGGTAGATATCGCCCGGGTCGACCCTGTGTTCGTTGACTTCCAGCAACACCGCGTCCTCCACGCCCAGCGCGCGGGTGACCAGGTTCTTGTTGCTGGAGGTGGCCGCCTGCTCCGGCGTGATCAGGCCGGCGTCCATCTGCTCTTGCAGCAGGGAATGGTCCTTGGTGATCTGGGCGAACTCGGCGCCGCGCAGCCGATAGCAGCGCGAGTCGCCGATGTGGCCGAGCATCAGCCGGCCGTCCTGGAACACCCCGAGCACCAGCGTCGTTCCCATGCCGCTGTACTGAGGGTTGGAGTTGGCGGCATTGAAGATCGAGCGGTTGGCGTTGTCGACGCAGATCTCCATGGCCCGACGCACCTCACGCGCGTTGGCGTGGCGTCCGGCCTGCGACAGCCAGCGCCCGAGCTCGGACTTGATGAAGGTCGTGGCCATGCCGCTGGCGATCTCGCCCGCGTTGTAGCCGCCCATGCCGTCCGCCAGCACGGCGAGGCGGGTGGGCTCGTCGATGGTGACGGAATCCTCGTTGTTCTCGCGCGCGAGACCCGGGTCGGTACCTAAGCAGAACTCGTAATTCATAAAATGCCGGGTCAGGCCTTTCGATCGCTCTTGTCGGCGCCGGGAATGGGGTCGCCGGACGCCGCCGGCTGCTGGAAGACGGCTGTCCTGGCGAAGCCGTCGGCCTCGCGGCCGGCGCCCGGATTCTGGGTCGCATCATAGCCGGGCGCGGGCGTGGCCATCACCATGGTCTTGTCCGCGTCGCCGTTGTCTGCGGCAAGCGCGCCGGGCTTGTAGGCCGCGGTCTTGTCGGCACCTATCACGTTCACTTCGTCGTCCGGGCGCATGACGACGCCCCTGGCCACGGCCTTGATTTCGGACGTGGACACGCCCGTCAGTTCGGCCTGCACCGAACGCAGGTCGGCCGCGAACTGGTCGCCATCCTGGTAGCGGGTCTCGGAGCGCTTCGCCAATGAAAGGGCGACGACATTGGCCAGGCGCTCGGACACATCGGGGCGGATGATGCGGATGTCGGGCGCCTCCTCGTTGGCGATCTTGTACATCAGCTCCGCCATCGAGTCGCCGCGAAACGGCAGTACGCCGGTCAGCATCTGGAACAGCATCACGCCCAGCGAGTACAGGTCGGAGCGGCCATCCACCTTCTTGCCCGCGATCTGTTCGGGCGACATGAAGCTGGGGGTGCCCAGCACCAGGCCCGTCTTGGTCTTGCTCGAGTCGGTGATACGCGCGATGCCGAAGTCGGTCACCTTGACGGTATCGCTGTCCAGCTCGTACATGATGTTGGCCGGCTTGATGTCGCGGTGCACGACGTTCTGGCGATGGGCATAAGCCAGCGCCTCGGCCACCCGCGCCACGATCGACAGCACCTTGGCGGCCGGCAGCAGCTGGCCGTCCTTGCAGGCGTCGACCAGGTCCTTGCCCTTCAGGAACTCCATCGCGATGTAGGCGAGGTCGTGTTCCTCGCCGGCGTCGAAGATGGTGACGATGTTCTGGTGCTGCAGTCGGCCGGCGGTTTCGGCCTCGCGGAAGAAGCGCTCGCGCGCGTCGGTCAGCTCTTCGCCCTCGAACTCCTGCGACAGCGCCATCGTCTTGATCGCCACCACCCGGCCGATCTTGGGGTCCTTGCCCAGGTAGACCACGCCCATCGCGCCCTTGCCCAGCTCCTTTTCGACCTGGTAGCGGCCCAGCATCGGCTTTTCCACGGCCCCGCCGTCCAGCAGCATGGTGCCGCCGGGGTGGGCGCCGCCGCCGCCCAGGATGACGGTCTCGGACAGGTTCTTGGCGCGATTGAGCTTGGACTGCAGGTCCTTGAAGTTCTTGTCGAAGGCGGCCATGTGCTCGTACACCGCCTGGGCCTTGTTGAACTGGCGCTTGCGCTCGAAGTCCAGCGCCAGGTTGTACATGTTCTCCATCACGGAGTCGCTCATCGGCACGCGGCGGAAGCGGTCGAACGCGGCGTCCAGCTGGCCCTGGCCTTGCAGCGCCAGGCCCATCATCCGGTTGGTCTCGGCCGATTCGTCGTCCGAACGCAGCTTGCCCGCTTCAGTCACCAAATAGCGCTTGGTGGTGAGCGCCAGGTGCCCGATCACCAGCAGGAACGCGGGAAACACGAGTTTCAGCCACATCGAGGCGCTCGACAGCAGGACGAACTCGCTGCCGACCAGCAGCACGAACAGCCCGGTGGTAATGGCCGCGGCCATGCCGGCAGACAACCTGGGCAAGGCGGCGATCAGGTAGGCGGCGACGAGCAGGAAAGCCGCGAACGCAGCCCAGCCGCCCCAGCCGGGCTGCACGATGAAATGCTCGCCCAGGATGCTCGAGGTGATGTGCGCCATCATCTCGGCCGGCGACAGGCCGGCATAGCCCGGTGTGGCGAACGTGGTGCCAACCCCGGCGGCCGTGGCGCCGACCAGGACGATCTTGTCAGCGTACTTGGTGGCCGGAATCTTGCCGCTGATCACGTCGTAGAACGAGTCGACCGGGAACGCCGGCTTGCCGTCCCGGCCCTTGTAGAACTGCGGCAGCATCCGGCCGGCCTCGTCGGTCTTGACCCGCAGCTTGCCAAGCTGGACCGAATCGCCGGGATTGATCTTGATGTCGCCGGCGCCCAGGTTCAGGCTGCGGGCCGCGGCCAGCAGCGCCATCGAAGGCACGGCCTTGCCGTAGTAGTTCACCAGAAGGGGGTCGTCGCGCACGGCGCCGTCGACGTCGTTGAGCTGGTTCAGGTGGCCGATGCCGGAGGCCGCGCGGCCGATGGATTCGATCGGGTACTGGCCGCGGATCGCCGGCACCGAGAAGCCGCTGTTTTCCGCCATGGTGCTCTTGGCGACATACGCCGGCAGCTCCGCGTCGGCTTTGCCCAGCGGCTCGCCCAGGGCGAACACCGACGGCAACAGCACGTTGCCGGCGCGGGCCATGCTGGCGGCCAGCTGGGCGTCGGTGTCGAGGGTTTTCTCCGCCTCGGCGATGACCCGGCTCAACTGCTCGGCCGTGCCTCCGAGGCCCTCCGGCACGGGCCCCAGCGCGTCCTTGAGCTTACGAATGAAAATCAGCCCCCGGTCGGTCTGCGGCTCGAAGAAAAATGCCGTGTGGACGATGGTCTTGGCCTTGGCCGCGGCGAGCTGGTCGATCAGCTGGGCATGGACGTCGCGCGGCCAGGGCCAGCGGCCAATGTTGGCGATGCTCTGGTCATCGATGGCGATGACGGCTATCCGGTCGGAGGGCTGGCGGCTGCTGCTGGTGCTGCCGAAGTCGTAGAAGCGCCGCTCGAGCGTGCCGATGACATCGGTGGCCTGATTCAGGATGACCACGGCCACCACGATCAGGACAGCGACGAACCAATCCGTGCGCCAGAACGGGCCACGTTTTGCCGATGAAGATGTGCTCACTGACCCGTCCCTCGTCCAGACACTGTTCAATGCCGCGGAATTGCCACGGCATTCGCGCCCGCCCGCCTTCTTGTTTGAACGAAAGGCCGCAGGTCACCTGCTGGACGTTAACAGAGCGCCATCCGGCGGACAAGGCACTTTGTCACGCCTTGTTGCAAATGCGCACGAGGCGCGGTAGTGCCGCGCGCCGGGCGCGGCGTTGCGCTCAGGCCGATTCGGCCGCTGCCCGGCGCCCCGGCAGGACCTTGCCGATCAAGAGGACCAGCAGGGCGCCCGTGATGGCGGCGCCGTACTCCCAGACCTTGCCTGCCGGCAGGTAGGGCTTCAGGCCCGGGTCGGTGAAGATCATCTGGCCGGCGATCCAGCCCAGCAGCATGGCACCCAGCGTGATGATGATGGGGAACCGGTCCATCAGCTTCAGCACGATCTGGCTGCCGGCCACGATGATGGGGATGCTGACCAGCAAGCCGAAGATGACCAGCGGCAGCTGGTGCGCGCCGGCGCTCTCGGCCGCGCCGGCAATCGCCAGCACGTTGTCGACGCTCATCACCAGGTCGGCCACGATCACGGTCTTCACCGCGCCCCACAGCTTGTCGCTCGTGTTGATGTTGCTGTGGTCGTCATCGCCGTGCGGCACCAGCAGCTTGACGCCGATCCACACCAGCAGCAGGCCGCCCACCAGCTTGAGGTACGGGACCGACAGCAACGCCAGCGCGAAGGCGATCAGGATCACCCGCAGCACGATGGCCCCGGCCGTGCCGTAGATGATGCCCAGCTTGCGCTGCTTGGGCGGCAGGCCGCGGCAGGCGAGGGCGATCACGACCGCGTTGTCGCCGCCCAGCAGGATGTCGATCAGGATGATCTGGCCCACGGCGATCCAGAAGGGGGCGGTCATGATGGCTTCCATGCGGGCAGGTCTCCAGTGGGCTCTGTGGTGAAGTGAAAAGCCGATTGTCCATCAGGACAATCGGCTCGGTGTTGTGGGTAACCGCAGTGCCGCTAGAGCAGGGCCTTGAGCAGCTTGGCCATCTCCGACGGGTTGCGCGTGACCTTGAAGCCGCACTCTTCCATGATGGCGAGCTTGGCGTCGGCGGTGTCGGCGCCGCCGGAGATCAGCGCGCCGGCATGGCCCATGCGCTTGCCGGGCGGGGCGGTGACGCCGGCGATGAAGCCGACGATGGGCTTCTTCATGTTGTCCTTGCACCAGCGTGCGGCATCGGCCTCGTCCGGGCCGCCGATCTCGCCGATCATGATCACGGCGTCGGTCTCGGGGTCCTCGTTGAAGGCCTGCATCACGTCGATGTGCTTCAGGCCGTTGATCGGGTCGCCGCCGATGCCCACCGCGCTCGATTGGCCCAGCCCGATTTCGGTGAGCTGCGCCACTGCCTCGTAGGTCAGCGTGCCGGAGCGCGAGACCACGCCGATGCGGCCCTTGCGATGGATATGGCCGGGCATGATGCCGATCTTGATCTCGTCGGGCGTGATCAGGCCCGGGCAGTTCGGTCCCAGCAGCAGCGTCTTCTTGCCGCCCGCCGCTTCCTTGGCCTTCATCTTGTTGCGCACTTCCAGCATGTCCTTGACGGGAATGCCTTCGGTGATGCAGATCGCCAGATCCAGGTCGGCCTCCACGGCCTCCCAGATGGCGGCCGCCGCGCCGGCGGGGGGCACGTAGATCACCGACACGGTCGCGCCGGTCTTGGAGCTGGCTTCCTTGACCGAGCCGTAGATCGGAATGCCGAAGATCTTCTCGCCCGCCTTCTTGGGGTTCACCCCGGCGACGAAGCAGTTCTTGCCATTGGCGTATTCCTGGCACTTCTCCGTATGGAACTGGCCGGTCTTGCCGGTGATGCCCTGCGTGATGACGCGCGTGTCTTTGTTGATGTAGATCGACATGAATTTGTTCCTCGGTCTCAGGCCTTGACGGCAGCGACGACTTTTTGCGCGGCTTCCGCCATGGTGTCGGCGCTGATGATGGGCAGGCCCGACTCGGCCAGCATCTTCTTGCCCAGCTCTTCGTTGGTTCCCTTCATGCGCACCACCAGCGGCACCGAGAGGTTCACCGCCTTGCAGGCGGTAATGACGCCGGTGGCGATGGTGTCGCACTTCATGATGCCGCCGAAGATGTTGACCAGGATGGCCTTGACCTTCTTGTTCTTGAGCATGATCTTGAAGGCTTCGGTCACCTTCTCCGGGGTCGCTCCGCCGCCGACGTCCAGGAAGTTGGCCGGCTCGGCGCCGAACAGCTTGATGGTGTCCATGGTGGCCATCGCCAGGCCGGCTCCGTTGACCAGGCAGCCGATGTTGCCGTCCAGGCTGATGTAGGCCAGGTCGAACTTGCTCGCTTCGATCTCGGCCGGGTCTTCCTCGTCGAGGTCGCGCAGCGCGACGATCTCGGGATGGCGGAACAGGGCGTTGGCGTCGAAGTTGAACTTGGCGTCCAGAGCCTTGATGTTGCCGTTGCCTTCCAGGATGAGCGGGTTGATCTCGACCAGGCTGGCGTCGGTGTCCATGTACACCTTGTAGAGCTTCTTGAGCACGTCCACCGCCTGGGCGGTGGAGCCGGCCGGCACGGTGATGCCATCGGCCAGTTCCTTGGCCTGCTCATCGGTGAGGCCGACCAGAGGGTCGACGAACACCTTGATGATCTTCTCGGGCGTGGCGTGGGCCACTTCCTCGATGTCCATGCCGCCTTCGCTGGAAGCCATGAACGCGACCTTCTGCGAGGCGCGATCGGTCACAGCCGAGACGTAGTATTCCTTCTTGATGTCGGCGCCGTCCTCGATCAGCAGGCGGCGCACCTTCTGGCCTTCGGGGCCGGTCTGGTGTGTCTTGAGCTGCATGCCCAGGATCTCGCCGGCCAGTTTCTTGACCTCGTCCACCGAGCGCGCCAGCTTGACCCCGCCGCCCTTGCCGCGTCCGCCCGCGTGGATCTGGGCCTTCACGACCCAGACCGGGCCGCCGAGCTTCTGGGCGGCTTCGACCGCCTCCTGCACCGTGAAAGCGGGAATGCCGCGGGGCACAGGCACCCCGAAGTTGCGCAAGATGTCCTTGCCTTGGTACTCGTGAATCTTCATGAAGTGTCTCTCGAGGAACGTGGGGGGATGCCCCAATTGACGGGGCGGCGGCCGCGACGGCTGCAAAAATCAGCCCTGAACTGTATCATGCTGCAATGCACCAAACCCGCGCACGGCTTAGAGTGACGCCACGCGGTCCCTAGAGGAAAAGAGATGCCCAAAGTCTTTATCGACGGCGAGGCCGGCACCACCGGCCTGCAGATCCGCGAGCGGCTCGAGAAGATGCCGCAGGTCGAACTCGTGAGCATCGCGCCCGAGTTGCGCAAGGACGCAGCCGCCAAGCGTGAGCTGATGACCGGCGTCGATCTCGTCATCCTGTGCCTGCACGATGACGCGGCGCGCGAATCGGTGGCCGTGATCGACGGCATCCAGAAGTCCGGAGGCCGCGGGCCGCGGATCATCGACGCGTCCACTGCCCATCGCACGGCCGAAGGCTGGGTGTTCGGCTTTCCGGAACTGGCGCCCGGCCAGCGCGCCGCCGTCGCCCAGGCCAGCCGCGTCAGCAATCCAGGCTGCTATTCGACCGGCGCCATCGCGCTAATCCGCCCGCTGGTCGATGCGGGCATCATCCCAAGGGACTTTCCACTCGCGCTGCCGTCCGTCAGCGGCTACTCGGGCGGCGGGCGCAGCATGATCGAGGCTTATGAAAAAGGCGAAGCGCCGGCGTTCGAAGTCTACGGCCTGGGGTTCAAGCACAAGCACCTGCCCGAGATCGTGAAGTACACCGGCCTCACGCGCCGGCCGATCTTCATTCCGGCGGTGGGCAATTTTCGCCAGGGCATGCTGGTGCAGTTGCCGCTGCACCTCGACCTGCTGCCGGGCCAGCCCAGAGCCGGTGACCTGCACGCGGCGCTGGAGAGGCACTACGCCGGCAGCGAATGGGTGACGGTGGAAACCCCCACCGAGGGCGGCAAGATCGACCCGCTGGCACTGAACGATACCAACAGGATGGAACTGCGGGTCTATGCCAACGAGGAGCACCGGCAGGCCGTGCTGGTCGCCCGCCTGGACAACCTGGGCAAGGGCGCCAGCGGCGCCGCGGTGCAGAACCTCAAGCTGATGCTCGGACTCTAGGCCTCGGCGTCGACGTCGGAGTGGCGGGCGCCGCAGAGCACCCGCGCGATCACCTCGCCGCCGAAGCCCCGCGCGGCCAGGAAACGGGCCTGCTGGCCGCGCTCGCGGGCGTCGGCCGGGGGCCGGCCGAACTTCTTGCCCCACACTTCGCGTGCTCTTGGCAGTTCGGTGGCGCGCAGCGCCTCGAGCGCCTGGGCCACGCGCTCGGAATCGAGCCCCTTGCCTTGCAGCTCCTGTCGGATGCGGGCCGCGCCGAGCAGGGCCGAGCGCCGATGCAGCACCGACGCCACCACCCGGTCTTCGTTGATGAAGTCCTTGGCCTGGAGCTCGTCCAGGACCCGGCGCAGCTCGCCGGGCTCCTGCTCGTGGGCGCCGAGCTTGCGCTCGAGTTCGGCGCGCGAGTGCTCGCGGCCGCTGAGCAGGCGCAGCGCCCGGCCCTTGAGCGAGAGCTGGCCCGTCGCCACGGCCGCTATTCCTTCTTCGACTTGGCCGCCGGTGCGGACGCCTCTTCTTCCGTGTCGGGCGGCAGCAGCGGGATGTCGAGCGACTCGCGCACCTTGTTCTCGATCTCGCGCGCCAGTTCGGGGTTCTCGCGCAGGAACTCGCGGGCGTTGTCGCGGCCCTGGCCGATCTTCTCGCCGTTGTAGGCGTACCAGGCGCCGGACTTCTCCAGGATGCGGGCGTTCACGCCCATGTCGATGATCTCGCCGTGGCGGCTGATGCCTTCACCGAACAGGATGTCGAACTCGGCCGTCTTGAACGGGGGCGCGACCTTGTTCTTGACCACCTTGACCTTGGTCTCGTTGCCGATCGCCTCCTCGCCCTTCTTGATGGTGCCGGTGCGGCGGATGTCCAGGCGCACCGAGGCGTAGAACTTGAGTGCATTGCCGCCGGTGGTGGTTTCGGGGCTGCCGAACATCACCCCGATCTTCATGCGGATCTGGTTGATGAAGATGACCATGCAGTTGGTTTTCTTGATGGTGGCGGTGAGCTTGCGCAGCGCCTGGCTCATCAGGCGGGCTTGCAGGCCGGGTAGCGAGTCGCCCATTTCGCCCTCGATCTCGGCCTTGGGCGTGAGCGCAGCGACCGAGTCGATCACGATCAGGTCCACGGCGCCGGAGCGCACCAGGCTGTCGCAGATTTCCAGGGCCTGTTCGCCGGTGTCGGGCTGGCTGATCAGCAGGTCGGACAGGTTCACGCCCAGCTTCTGCGCATACTGGACGTCGAGCGCGTGCTCGGCGTCGATGAAGGCGCACTGGCCGGCCTGGCGCTGCATCTCGGCGATGACCTGCAGCGTGAGGGTGGTCTTGCCCGAGGACTCCGGGCCGTAGATTTCGATGACGCGGCCGCGCGGCAGGCCGCCGACGCCCAGCGCGATGTCCAGCCCCAGCGAACCCGTCGACACCACCTGGATGTCTTCGAGCTTCTCGCCCTCGCCCAACCGCATGATGGTGCCCTTGCCGAACTGCTTGTCGATCTGGGCCAGCGCGGCCTGCAAGGCCTTGGATTTTTCGCTGTCGGCGGCGATACGGGTTCCCTTGACTTGAGCATCCATTGAAAAATCTCCTTTGAAATCAATAAGTTGAACGACCTCATCCAGTGGTCTTTTTCACAGGCTGGATGCTTGACCAGTACTTTAACGCGGCAGGTTGAAATTAGTAAACGAGTTTTTTCGTCAGTTTGCCTTACCATTCAACGATGACTGCCAAGCCCCGTTCACCCAGCATCGAAGACAGCTGGCGCCTGACCCACCTGGGCCGGCTGCTGGGCCACGCGGCGCGCCGGTTCGATGAACGTGTGCTGGCGCTGATGGCCCACAACGTCGAGGTGCCGTTGGCACTGTCGAACCTGGCAGCCCGTTCGCAGGTCAGCGCCGCCCACATCCACATCACCCGCCACCTGGCCTTGCAGGGATCGCGCCTGACTTCGCTGGCGCAGCGCGCCGGCATGAGCAAGCAGGCGATGGGCGACCTGGTCGATCAATGCGAGGCCTGGGGCCTGGTGCTGCGCGAACCCGACCCCCAGGACACCCGCGCGCGGCTGGTGCGCTTCACGCCGGTGGGGCTGGCCTGGCTGCAGGCGTTCAGGGAAGCGGTGGCCCAGGCCGAGGCCGAGTTCCAGGCCGAGGTCGGCAGCGAGGTGGCGGCGGTGGTGGCGATCGGCCTGGAGGCCTACGCCGGCGCCTGGGGCGCGGCCGACAAAGCCGGACCGCACGCCTAAAATGATTCGAATAAGAGGAGACAGCCATGCGGATTCTGATTGCCGAGGACGACCAGGTGCTGGCCGATGGCCTGCTGCGGACGCTGCGCGCCTCGGGCGCCGCGGTGGACCACGTGGCCAGCGGCACCGAAGCCGACGCGGCCCTCATGACCAACAATGAATTCGACCTGCTGATCCTCGACTTGGGGCTGCCGAAAATGCACGGGCTGGAAGTGCTGCGCAAGCTGCGCGGGCGCGGCTCCTCGCTGCCGGTGCTGATTCTCACCGCGGCCGACGCCGTCGAAGAACGCGTCAAGGGCCTGGACTATGGCGCCGACGATTACATGGCCAAGCCTTTCAGCCTGCAGGAGCTGGAAGCGCGGGTGCGGGCCCTCACGCGCCGCGGCATGGGCGCCACCAGCAGCACCATCAAGCACGGCCCGCTGGTATACGACCAGGCGGGGCGGGTCGCCACCATCGACGGCAAGATGATCGAGCTGTCGGCGCGCGAGCTGGGCCTGCTCGAAGTGCTGCTGCAGCGCGCCGGCCGGCTGGTCAGCAAGGACCAGCTGGTCGAGCGCCTGTGCGAGTGGGGCGAGGAGGTCAGCAACAACGCCATCGAGGTCTACATCCACCGCCTGCGCAAGAAGATCGAGAAAGGCCCGATCCGCATCGCCACCGTGCGCGGCCTCGGCTACTGCCTCGAGAAGATCCAGAGCTAGTGGCCTGACGGGAGCCCTGCCCCTTGAAAATCTTCCAGCGTGAGCAGCGCTCGCTGTTCGGGGAGATCCTGGACTGGATGCTGACCCCGCTGCTGCTGCTGTGGCCGATCAGCCTGGCGCTGACCTGGCTGGTGGCGCAGAACATCGCCGGCAAGCCGTTCGACCGGGCCCTCGAATACAACGTGCAGGCGCTGGCCCAGCTGGTGACGGTGCAAAACCAGCGGGCGGTGTTCAACCTGCCGCAGCCCGCGCGCGAAATCCTGCGCGCCGACGATTCCGACCTGGTGTACTACCAGGTGCTCGGCCCCCACAGCGAGTTCCTGTCCGGCGAGCGCGATTTCCCGCTGCCGCCCGAGGACGAGCGTCCGCGCCTGGGCGAGGTGCGCCTGCGCGACGACGAGATGCGGGGCCTGGACGTGCGCATCGCCTACACCTGGGTCAAGCTGGACATCCCGGGCGCCCAGCCTTCACTGGTGCAGGTAGCGGAGACCCGCGAGAAGCGCTCGGTGCTGGCCACCGAGATCATCAAGGGCGTGATGCTGCCCCAGTTCGTGATCCTGCCGCTGGCCGTGCTGCTGGTCTGGCTGGCGCTGGTGCGCGGCATCAAGCCCCTGTCGCAGCTGGAGGAGCGGATCCGCGCGCGCAAGCCGGACGACCTCTCGCCGCTGGACGACAAGACGGTGCCGCTGGAAGTGGCGCCGCTGGTGTCGTCGGTGAACGACCTGCTGACGCGGCTGAAGGATTCGATCGCCACCCAGAAGCGCTTCCTGGCCGATGCCGCGCACCAGCTCAAGACGCCGCTGGCGGGCCTGCGCATGCAGGCCGACCTGGCGCAGCGCGAGGGCTTCAACGCCCAGGAGCTGAAACAGTCGCTCAAGCAGATTGGCCGCTCCAGCATCCGGGCCACCCACACCGTCAACCAGTTGCTGGCACTGGCCCGGGCGGAAAGCAGCGGCCAGACCCTGGCTTTCCAGCCCTGCGACCTGGCCCAGCTGACCATGGACGTGGTCCAGGACTCGGTGCCCCGCACCATGGACAGGCACATCGACCTGGGCTACGACGGCGCGCAGCCCGGAACGCCAGGGGTGCGGCTGTCCGGCAACCCCACCCTGCTCAAGGAGATGATCCGCAACCTGCTGGACAACGCGATCAGCTATACGCCGTCCAGCGCCGAGCACCCGGGCGTGATCACCGCCCGGGTGCTGGCCGACCCGTTCGGCCATGTGCTGGTGGTGCAGGTGGAAGACTCCGGCCCCGGCATCCCCGAGAGCGAGCGCGAGCTGGTGTTCCAGCCGTTCTACCGGGCGCTGGGCACCAACGTGGACGGCTCCGGGCTGGGCCTGCCGATCGTGCTGGAGATCGCCCGCCAGCACAACGCGGAGATCAAGCTGGAAGACGCGCATCCCGGCCACACTCCGCCGGGAACGCGCGTGACGCTGCGCTTCGTGCTGAACGAGCAGGCCGCCGCCAAGGCGGCCGGGCCTGATTCGCAGGCGCCTCAGGCGGCCTTGTAGACGTTCAGCTGGAGCCGCTCGCGCTCGATCACCCGGGCCACCGCCGGCAGCTGGGCGACCCGCTGCACCAGCGCCCAAAGCGCGGGATAGCGCTGCGGGTCGTATCCGGCGAAGCCGCCCCAGCGAAGCAGCGTCAAGGCATAGGCGTCGAGCGGGCCGAACGATTCGCCGCCCAGGTAGGGCCTGCCCTGCTCGGTCGCGCCGCGCGCCATGGCCTCGATTTCGCCCAGCAGCTCGCCATAACGAGCGGCGTTGAACGACTTGATCTCGGCCTGGGCCTCGGGCGAGCCGGCAAACTTGTGCGGCATGAAAACATGGGTGAAGGTCGGGTGCGCCGTGTTGTTCATCCAGGCCAGGGTTTCCAGCACGCGGGCCCGGGCCAGCGGCTCGCGCGGCAGGAAATTGCACTGCGGAAACCGGTCGTCCAGCACTGTGACGATGGCCAGGATCTGGGTAATCACTTCGGCGCCGTCCACCAGCACCGGCACCTGGCTGCGCGGATTGATGGCCTGGTACTCGGGCGTGTAGTTCTCGCCCTTGTGGAGCTTGACCAGCACCGGCTCGAACGGTGCGCCCGCCGTTTCCAGCAAGGCGTGCGGCACGAAGGAACAGGCGCCGGGGGCGAAATAAAGCTTGAGGCTCATCGGGTCTTGTTTCCTTTCTGGGGAGTTCAACGGCAGGGCCGGAGAGGTTTGCCGTTCAGGCTGCTTTTCAATTCTTCCAGGCGCGGCCGCAGGCCGTCGTCCACGGCCGCGAGCTTGAGCAGCTGGCCGCGCAGCTCGGGCCGCTCCTGCACCACCTTGGCGGTGCGAACGCCACGCTGGGTCAATGCCTCCAGCTGCTGGGCCGCCGCGGCTTCGGTGGTGAAGCCGCCCAGCGACACACCGGGCTCCAGCGCCGGATCCAGCAGATTCTCGAACGACACGCCCATCTGGCGCAGCTCGCCCTTCTTGCGGCTGGCATTCTCGGCCGTGAGGTACTTGCCCATGTAGACGATCCAGCGCGCCGGCGTCACCACGGGCTCCAGCGTCCAGGATCCGGCGGGCCAGGGTGCCAGCGCCTGGCGCAGCGCGGACGCCTGGGCTTCTTCGAACAGCCCGGCCTGCAGGCATTCGGGCGGCCGCGGCGCGGCAGTTTCGGCTACCTCCAGGCGCAGCGCCTCATCGGCCGGCGCGATCCGCAGCGACTGCGGCTTGATCTGCTGGCGCAGCCGCTGCGGTTCGGACTGCTGCGCCGGGGCAAAACCCCAAGGCGCCAGCAACCCCTGCGACCAAGCGAAATAGGCCGCATTGGCCAGCACCAGCAACAAGACCGTGATGCGCAGCATGGCAGGCTCAGGCGGCAGGCCGCACGCTGACTTCGGAACTGGAGATGGGGACCATGCCGGCCGCAGTATGCACCAGCAGGGCCCCTGTCTCGGTGGTGCCGTGGGCGGTGCCCTGGGTGCCGTCGCTCAGGACGACCGGGCGGTCGCGCAGCGCGTCGCGGGCGTCGAACCGCGCCTGGAACGCACCGAACCCCAGCGCCTCGAAGGCCTGGATCGCCCGCACCATCGGCGCGGCGATGCGCGACAGCACGTCGCCGCCCTGCACGTCAGGCAGCAGTTCCCGCAGCCAGGCCGGCGGCGTGGCCAGGCCCTGGGCCGGCCGCTCGCCGATGTTGATGCCGACGCCGATGACGGCGTAGCGCTGGACCTCCCGCTCGCCGAAACTGGCCGTCTCGATCAGGATGCCCGCCAGCTTGCGGTCGGCCAGCCAGAGGTCGTTGGGCCACTTGAGCCGGACGTCGGGATGCAGGCTCTCGGCCAGGCTGACGCCGACGGCCAGCGACAAGCCCGACCAATCCGCAGGCGCCAGCGACAAGCCCAGCGAAAACGTCAGAGCCGAAGCGGCCACGTCCCCTTGCGCAGCCCCGCTGTGCCAGAAGCGCCCGAGGCGGCCGCGCCCGGCCGTCTGGCGCTCGGCCACCAGCAGCACGGGCTCGGTCCGCCCGGCGCGCGCGCGCCGCATCAGCTCGGAATTGGTGGAGTCCACCTCGGGCAGGACTTCCACGGTAAAGCCCGGCAAAAACCCCGAGACCTCCGCCCAGATGGCTTCTGCCCGGGCGATCACCGCTATTTCCTTTGCCTGCGCTTGGGCGCCAGCAAGGTGCCGCGGCACAGCTTGGCGCCGCACCAGCAGGGGTATTCGGCCTTCAGCTTCCTGGTGTACGGCTCGTCGATGATGAGCCCGTAGTCGTAGCTCAGCTCTTCGCCGGCCCGGATGCGGCGCAGGGCCTTGATGAAGACCCGGCCCTCTTCCTCGTCGGCTTCGCAGTTGGGGTTGCAGGAATGATTGATCCAGCGCGACGAGTTGCCGCCGTGCTTGGCGTCGATCACCCTTTCCTCGTCGACATGAAAATAAAAGGTATGGTTCGGGTCCTTGGGATCATGCGGATGGCGGCGCAGGGCCTCCTTCCAGGTGATCACTTCGCCCACATATTCAATGATGGTTTCGCCCTCGGCGAGGTCCTGGACCGCAAACACCCCTTTGCCATGAACGCCCGACCTGCGCACCTGGATTCTTCTGGACGAGCCGGTCTCGCCGGCCGGCTTGGCCGCCCCCGCCGCCGGAGCGCCGCGCGGGCCTTCCGGGGACCCGCTGGCCGTGCGGCCATTCACTGCTTTTTCTGCCATCGCCAAAACTCTGTTAATTTGAATATGCACACGTGTGCGCGTGCGCGTGCGCGCGCAGGAAGCGAGATTGTATGAAACAACCAAAGGCCGGGGCTGTGAAGCTGCCGTGTTCTCACCTTTATGTCTAAGACGCTAGTCATCGCCGAGAAGCCGTCAGTGGCCCAGGACATCGTGCGTGCCCTCACGCCCGTGGCCGGCAAGTTCGACAAGCATGACGAATACTTCGAGAGCGACAAGTACATCGTGACCAGCGCCGTCGGCCACCTGGTGGAAATCCAGGCGCCCGAGGAGTTCGACGTCAAGCGCGGCAAATGGAGCTTCGCCCACCTGCCGGTGATTCCGCCCTACTTCGACCTCAAGCCGGTAGACAAGACCAAGACGCGTCTGAACGCCGTCGTCAGGCAGGCCAAGCGCAAGGACGTGACCGACATCGTCAACGCCT
The DNA here is from genome assembly GCA_036675435.1 of Ramlibacter sp. Classification (GTDB taxonomy): domain Bacteria; phylum Pseudomonadota; class Gammaproteobacteria; order Burkholderiales; family Burkholderiaceae_C; genus Ramlibacter. Next base: position 26,309 of record JAKFEZ010000109.1, read on the forward strand.
GCGACGCCGGGCGCGAGGGCGAACTGATCTTCCGCCTGATCGAGCAGTTCGCCGGCGGCGCCAAGCCGCTGGGCAAGCCGGTGAAGCGGCTTTGGCTGCAGTCGATGACGCCCCAGGCCATTCGCGACGGTTTCGAGCAGCTGCGCAGCGACAAGCAGATGGCCGGCCTGGCCGACGCGGCGCGCTCCCGCTCCGAGGCCGACTGGCTGGTCGGCATCAACGGCACTCGGGCCATGACGGCCTTCAACTCGCGCGACGGCGGCTTTTTCCTGACCACCGTCGGCCGGGTGCAGACGCCAACCCTGGCCGTGGTGGTCGAGCGCGAGGAGCAGATCCGCAAGTTCGTGAGCCGCGACTATTGGGAAATCCACGCCTCGTTTCTGGCCGAGGCCGGTGAATACGCCGCCAAGTGGTTCGACCCCCAGTGGAAGAAAAACCCGGACGACGCCGAGATCAAGGCCGACCGGGTCTGGTCGCAACGCGAGGCCCAGGCCATCGCCGACGCGGTGCGCGGCAAGTCCGCCACCGTCACGGAAGAGTCCAAACCGACCACCCAGGCTTCTCCGTTGTTGTTCGACCTGACATCGTTGCAGCGCGAGGCCAACGGCCGCTTTGGCTTCTCGGCCAAGACCACCCTGGCCCTGGCGCAGAGTTTGTACGAGCGGCACAAGGCGTTGACCTACCCGCGGACCGATTCGCGTGCGCTGCCCGAGGACTACCTCCCCGTGGTCAAGAAGACCATGGGCATGCTGGCCGGCAGCGGCATGAACCACCTGGCGCCGTATGCACAGCAGGCAATGGACGAGAACTACGTCAAGCCCAGCAAGCGCATCTTCGACAATGCCAAGGTCAGCGATCACTTTGCGATCATCCCCACGCTCCAGGCGCCCAGCGGCCTGTCGGACGCCGAACAGCGGCTATATGACCTGGTCGTGAAGCGTTTCCTGTCGGTGTTCTTCCCGAGCGCCGAGTTCATGGTGACAACACGAATCTCCCAGGCGGTGGGCCACAGCTTCAAGACCGAGGGCAAGGTGCTGGTCAAGCCGGGCTGGCTGGCGATCTGGGGCAAGGAAGCGGCCGATGAAGTGGCCGACGCGAAGGAAGGCGACAAGGGCCAGAGCCTGGTGCCGGTCAAGCCCGGCGAAATGGTCCGCGCCGAAACCGTCGAGCCCAAGGGACTGAAGACCCGGCCGCCGGCGCGCTACTCGGAAGCCACGCTGCTGGGCGCGATGGAGGGCGCCGGCAAATTCGTCGAAGACGACGAACTGCGCGAGGCGATGCAGGAAAAGGGGCTGGGCACCCCCGCCACGCGGGCTGCCATCATCGAAGGCCTGATCAACGAGAAGTACATGTTCCGCGAAGGCCGCGAGATGATCCCGACGGCCAAGGCGTTCCAGCTGATGACGCTGTTGCGCGGGCTGGGCGTGGAGGAGCTTTCCAAGCCTGAGCTCACGGGCGAATGGGAGTACAAGCTGGCACAGATGGAGCACGGGAAGCTGAGCCGCGACGCCTTTATGCAGCAGATCGCCGAGATGACGCAGCGCATCGTCAAGAAGGCCAAGGAATACGACCGCGACACCATCCCCGGCGACTATGCGACGCTGCAAACGCCCTGCCCTAATTGCGGCGGCGTGGTCAAGGAGAACTACCGCCGCTTCACCTGCGCCGGAAAGACCGGCACCGGCCAGGATGCCTGCGGCTTCTCGTTCGGCAAGACGCCGGCCGGCCGCACCTTCGACGCCGCCGAGGTCGAGCAATTGCTGCGCGACAAGAAGATCGGCCCGCTGGAAGGCTTTCGCTCCAAGGCCGGCTGGCCCTTCACCTCGGAGATCGTGCTCAAGTACAACGACGAAGAAAAGAACTGGAAGCTGGAGTTCGACTTCGGCAACGAGCAGGACCCGGCCCAGACCGGCGAGCTGGTGGACTTCACCGGCCAGCAGCCGCTCGGCCCCTGCCCCAAGTGCGGCGCCCGCGTGTTCGAGTACGGCAAGAACTACATCTGCGAGCGCTCCGTGCCGACCGAGCAGCAGGCCACGCCGAGCTGCGATTTCAAGAGCGGCCAGGTGATCCTGCAGCAGCCGGTGGCGCGCGAACAGATGACCAAGCTGCTGGAAACCGGCAAGACCGACCTGCTCGACAAATTCGTGTCGATGCGCACGCGCCGCGCCTTCAAGGCCTTCCTGGCCTGGGACAAGGAAGCCGGCAAGGTCAACTTCGAGTTCGCCCCGTCCAAGTTCCCGCCGCGCAAGGGCGCGGCCGCGAAAACGCCGGGCGCCCGCGAGCCGGCGGCCAAGTACACGCCGGTGGCCAAGGCAGCCAAGACCGCGGCGGCAAAGAAAGCGCCGGCCAAGAAGGCCGCGCCCGCCGCCAAGAAGGCGGCAGCGCCCAAGGCGCCGCGCAAGACCGGGCCGGGACTCAAGCCCAGTGCCGAGCTGGCGGCAGTGATCGGCGGCGATCCGGTGGCACGCACCGAAGTCATCAAGAAGCTGTGGGATTACATCAAGGCCAACGGCCTGCAGGACGCCAAGGACAAGCGATCCATCAATGCCGACGCCAGGCTGCTGCCGGTGTTCGGCAAGCCGCAGGTGACGATGTTCGAGCTGGCCGGCGTGGTGGGCAAGCACCTGTCCTGATCAGCTTCCGGCTGGACGGCACGAGGGCTGGGGTGACAAGCCCCCGCGGTTGGTAGCATCATGCAGTTCCTGCCTTAACAGGAGACCTGCATGACCTCCAGCCAGCCCAGCGCGGGCTTCAAGCTCACCAGCCCGGATATCGCCGCCGACGGCATGATCGACAGCAAGTTCGAGTTCGACGGCTTCGGCTGCTCGGGCGAGAACAAGTCGCCGGCCCTCAAGTGGAGCGGCGCGCCGCAGGGCACCCGGAGCTTCGCCGTCACCGTCTACGACCCGGATGCGCCCAGCGGCTCCGGCTGGTGGCACTGGTTCGTGATCGACATCCCTGCGGGGGTGACCGAGCTGCCGGCCGACGCCGGCGTCGTGGGCGGCGCGCGTCTGCCCCAGGGTGCGCGCCACGTGCGCATCGACTATGGCGTGGCGGGCTGGGGCGGGGTCTGCCCGCCCGAAGGCGACCCGCCGCACCGCTACGTCTTCACCGTGCACGCGCTGGGCATCGACAAGCTCGAGATCCCGACGGATGCCACGGCGGCGCTGGCCGGCTTCATGGTCAATGCCAACGCGATCGGCAAGGCGAGTTTCACGGCGAAGTACGGCCGGCCCAAAGCCGCTTAGCCGATACAGCGGGCCGGAGGCAGCGCATGGCGCCCACAACATCTTCGCCTACCTGGCAGCGAGGCGATGCGTACGAGCAGTACGTCGGACGCTGGAGCCGGCGGGTCGCGCCGCAGTTCCTCGCCTGGTTGAACCTGCCGGCCGGACTTCGCTGGCTGGATGTCGGTTGCGGCACGGGCGTGCTCAGCGCCGCGATGCTGGCCCAGTGCAGCCCGGCGTCGGTCACCGGCGTCGAGCCGTCGGAGGGCTTCTTGAACAAGGCCCGGCAGCAACTGCCCGAGGCGGTGCGGCTGCTGGCGGGCCATGCAGCGGCCATTCCACTGGACACCGGCGCATGCGATGCGACGGTGTCGGGCCTGGTGCTGAACTTCGTGCCGGATGCGCTGGCGGCCTTGCGCGAGATGGCGCGGGTGACAGCGGCCGGCGGGACCATCGCGGCCTACGTCTGGGACTACGCCGGCAAGATGGAGCTGATGCGCCACTTCTGGGATGCCGCGATCGAGCTCGATCCGCTGGCGGCAGATGAAGGGCCGCGCTTTCCCATTTGCCGCCCCGAGGCGCTCGGCGCGCTGTTCGCGCAGGCGGGCCTTGCGAACACGGCGACCACGGCCATCGACATCGCCACGGATTTCGCCAGCTTCGATGATTACTGGCAGCCCTTTCTCGGCGGCCAAGGCCCGGCCCCGGCCTATGCCATGGCCCTGGATGAGGCCGCGCGCAAGCGGCTGCGCGATCGCCTCGAGGCGCGGATTCCAGCGCAGGCCGACGGCTCGCTGCGACTGGCGGCGCGGGCCTGGGCGGTTCGCGCGACCACCGCGCAGCCTGCCTAGGATCACGACGCGGCCAGGGCAATCAGACGCCTGGTCTTCTCGTCGGGCTGCATGGGTTGGAACGCGCTCACCGTCGCCCGGCCCGAATTGCCGGCGGGCAGCCGCTGCAGCGCATGGCCCAGGGGCACCAGCGCCAGCCTGAACAATTGCCCTCCCAGTTCCGGCCAATCGCGGGTGCTCGCCGCCAACCCGAGCATGCGCCAGTGGCTGTGCAGGTGCAGCCGCAGGTCGTGCTGCCCGACGACATGGGCTGCCGCCAGCCAGGACCAGCGTGCCTCGATCTCGCTGGAGTCCAAGCCGTCGAAGCCCGCCACCAGCCGGGCATAGACCCGGCGGCGTTGCGTGGGAGTGAATTGGTCGTTGTCCATGGCGCTATTGGAAGGCCTGGAGTCACTCCGATGTCAAGGCCGAAATGCACAATCGGGGCATGCCCGATCTCGCCACACTCGAACGCTTCATCGCCCGTGTCGAACAGAACGCCCACGTCGAAGCCATCCAGGAGTTCTACACCGAGGACGCCTCGATGCAGGAGAACCATGCGCCGCCACGCCGCGGCCGCGCTTCGCTGGTCGCCCACGAGGCGGCGGCCCTGGCGCGCGCCCGCTCGGTCAAGTCGACCTGCGTGCGGCCGTCCTTCCTGAATGGCGACCATGCGGTGATCCGCTGGATTTTCGAGTTCACCTGGCAAGACGGCAGCACCGGCCGCATCGAAGAGCTGGCCCACCAGCGCTGGAAGGGCCAGAAGATCGCGCAGGAGCAGTTCTTCTACGACCCCAAACAGTTCATTCCCAAGCCGCCCGCCGCCTGACGAGACTGCCGGGTCAACTCAGGCCACCGCCGGGCCGCTCCCAAGGTGGACTGGGCCTCCTCGGGGGGGCAGCGAACGAAGTGAGCGTGGGGGCGAACGTCAGGCCACCGCCGGGCCGCTCCCAAGGTGGGCTGGGCCCCCTCGGGGGGCAGCGATCGAAGTGAGCGTGGGGGTGAACATCAGAGCGCCGGCGCCGGCAGCCGCCGCAAACCCGTGAGGCTGGAGGCCAGGATCAGCCAGGCCTGCAGGGCGAATCCCGCTGCCGCCAGCCACAGACAGGCAGGCTCGCCCCAGGCGGCGCCGACCACGGCGCCCAGCGCCGCCCCAGCCGGCCGGGCGCCCGTGTTGGCGGCCAGGAACACCGACGACACTCGCCCCAGCATGGCGCCGGGCGTGATGCTCTGGCGCAAGGTCGTGGTGGTGATGGTCCAGACGATCGGCCCGGCGCCGAACAGGAAGAAGGCGCCCGCCGCCAGCCAGCCGCTGGGCAGGTACAGCGTCGACACCATGGTGGCGGCGGCCAGCACCGAAACCGCCGGGCCCAGCTGGATCGCGCGGCCAAAAGGCATAGCCGCCACCACGCGGGCCGCCAGCAGGGCCCCGGCCACCATGCCGGCGCCGTAGGCGCCGAGCGTGAGCCCCACGGCCTGGGCGCTCAATCCGAGCACCCGCACGGCGTAGGGAACATAGGCGGCCTGCAGCACGAACCAGGAAACGTTCCAGGCGACACCGGTCAGCAACATCGGCTGCAGGTACGCCTGGCGCCAGACGAACTGCGCGCCATCCTTGATTTCCAGCAGCGGATGCCGGGCCGCGGCGCGGGCGCGCGGTGGCTCGGTCAGCCGCCACAGCAACGCCACGGCCGAAGCCGACAACACCGCCGCCAACACGAAGGCGGCCGAGGCGCCGGCCCACGCCACCAGCGCACCGGCCAGCGCCGGCCCGGCGGCGAAAGCCGCGCTGCGGGCCAGCTCCAGCCGGCCATTAGCCTGGGCCAGATGTTCGCGCGGCACCAGTGCCGGCACCAGCGCCGGCGCCGCGACGCTGAAGCCCACCGTGCCGACGGCGCCGAGGAAGCCGAGGGCGGCCAACCCGGCAATCGACAGCTCGCCCGAAAGCACCATGGCCAGCAGCCCCAGCAGGGAGCCCGCGCGCAGACCTTCCGCCCACAGCATCAGGCGGCGCCGGGACATGCGGTCGGCCACGACCCCCAACGGGATGGACAGCAGCAGGAATGGCAGCGACTGCAGCGCCGCCAGCGTGCCGATCTCGCCGGGCCCGGCCCCCAGCGCGAGCACGGCCACCAGCGGCACCGCCGCCAGGCTGAGCTGTTCAGCCGACTGGGCGGCGAGGTTGGAGCCGGCCAGGGCATTGAATGGGCGGGGCAACGAGGCGGGCATGGAAGAGAAAGTCCTAAGAAAAATCGCATCTTGCGCGATTCGGCCGGCGCCGCCAGCCATTTGCGGACCTTCGAATTCTGTTGGTCAGCCGGCGGTGTAGGACAGATGCTGATTCTGGCCTAGCGCCCTGTACATGGGCTGCGGTCGGATCAGAATTCAGCCTGATGCGTTGCATTTTTTGAGGAACGGCGCAATGACACTTTCGCTTGCACCCGATGCAGCCGGCAAGTTCTGGGACCAGGGTTTTCTGGCCGTGCCCGGAGTGTGCGACCCGCAGGAAATCGACTGGCTGTGTGAAGTCTATGACCGGCTGTTCGCGCAGCGCGCAGGCTGGGACAAGGGAGACTTTTTCGATTTTGCCGGTCCCGACACGGCTGACACCGCGCCGGTGCTGCCCCAGTTGCTGGAGCCGTCTCGATACGAGCCTTCTCTCAAGCAAGCCGCCTTCCGACTCAACGCCTTCGCCATCGCAACGCAGCTGCTGGGCCCGTCGGCCGAACTGGTGTTCGAACACGCGATGCTGAAGCCGGCCAGGATAGGCGCCGAGACGCCCTGGCACCAGGACGAAGCCTTTTTCCCGATCCATACCGACTATCAGTCGATCACCGTGTGGATGCCCTTGCAGCCGGTCGATTTGTCCAATGGCTGCATGCAGTTCATCGCGGGCAGCCACAAGCACGCCGTGTTGCCGCACCGCCGAATGCACAACGATCCCCGGCTGCACGGCCTGGAAGTGTGCGATCCCCATGTCGGCACGCCGGTCTCGTGCCCGCTGCCTGCGGGCGGCGCCACCGTGCACCATTGCCGCACGCTTCACCACGCCGGCCCCAACCTCACCGACCAGCCGCGGCGCGCCTATGCCCTGGGTTTCGGTGTGCGCTCGCGGGAGTTCACGCTGCGCACTGAATTCCCCTGGAACGCCGTGCGAACAAGTGCCCGTGACAAGCGGGCCGACGTCGCCCGGGGCGCCCTTCAGCGCTACATGAGCCAGCTGCGGCGAACCGTCAAGAAAGCCATCCTGCGCTGACGGCGGTACGGGCGAATCGGGCGCTCCCGCCTCAGGGCGTTTCGGCCGCGCCAGCGCGCAAGCGCAACACCGGCCAGCCCCGCGCCTGCCCGATCGCCGCCAGCCGCGGATCGGGATCGACACAGACCGGCTGGTCCACCGCTTCCAGCAGCGGCAGGTCGTTGATGGAGTCGCTGTAGGCCACGCTGCTGAACGCGGCCAGCGTCTGGCCGCGCGCCGCCAGCCAGCCGTGCAGGCGGTCGACCTTGCCGCGCCGCATGTTCAGCACGCCCGACGCCCGGCCGGTGAAGACATCGGCTTCACGCTCGGCTTCGGTCGCCAGCAGATGATCGATCTCGAAATGCCGGGCCGTGAGCTCGGTGATGAAGCGGTTGGTGGCGGTGGTCATCACCACCAGGTCACCGGCCCGGCGGTGCTGCGCCACCAGCGCCAGGGCGCTCGCGGGGATGCGCGGCAACACCCGCGCCTGCACGAACTCCTGGCGCAGGGGCTGCCAATCGCGCGTCGACCGTCCGGCCAGGGTGCCGACGTAGAAGTCGGCGAACTCCTGGATGCCGACGGTGCCGTTGCGGTAGCGCGCCGCCATGTCGGCGTTGCGGACGGCGAACTCGGCGCGGTCGAGCACGCCTTTGTCCATCAGGAAATCGCACCACAGCACGTCGCTGTCGCCGGACAGCAGCGTGTGGTCCAGGTCGAACAGCGTGAGCCGCGGCTTCACGGCCGGCGCAGGTGCCAGGCCCGCGGCCGGGTGAAGGCCTGGATGCCGTAGGTGGACAGCGTCAGGCCCACGCCCGAATCGCCGAAGCCGCTCCAGGGCAGGCGCGGGCTGACCCGGTCGCAGCAGTTCCAGTAGAGGCTGCCGGCCCTGACGCGGGCCAGCACCGCGCGCGCGCGCTCGCCGTCAGGCGTGTACACGCCGGCCGTGAGGCCATAGCGGGTGTCGTTCATGAAGGCCACGGCCTCCTCGTCGCTCGACACCTTCTGGATGCCGATGAGAGGGCCGAAACTTTCCTCCTTCATCAGCGCCATGCCGTGGTTCACGTTGCTGAACACGGTGGGCGGGTACCAGTTGCCCGGGCCGGGCAGGCGCTGGCCGCCGGTGTGCAAGGTAGCGCCCCGGGCCCGCGCGTCGGCCACTTGCGCATCGAGGACGTCGAGTTGCGGGGCGCGGGTGATGGCGCCGACGTAGGTGTCTTCCTTCATCGGATCGCCCGCCTTGAAGCCTTGCACCGCCGCCACGAACGCCGCCAGGAAGGCATCGTGGATCTTCTCGTGCACGTAGATGCGCTCGACCGAACAGCAGCTCTGGCCGGTGTTGTACATGGCGCCGTCGGCCAGCGATTCGGCCGCCGCGGTCGGATCGGCGTCGTCACAGACGTAGGTCGGGTCCTTGCCACCCAGCTCCAGTTGCAGCTTCATGAAGCGGGAGCCCACCGCCTGCGCTATCCGGGCGCCGGTGGCGTGCGAGCCGGTGAAGAACAGGCCGTCGATGTCCTGGTCCAGCAGCGCCGCGCCCACGGCGCCTGTGCCGACCAGCGGGACGAACACATCCCACGGCACGCCGGCCTGGTGCAACAGCCGGGCGATCTCCAGGCCGGTCAGCGTGGCGTATTCGGAGGGCTTGTACAGCACGGCGTTGCCGGTCAGCAGGGCCGGCACGATGACGTTGCAGCCGACGAACCAGGGATAGTTCCAGGCCGAGATGTTGCCGACGACACCCAGCGGCAGGTGCTCGATCCGTTCCTTCATGGCGCCGTCGTCGAGCACGGTCTCGGTCGCGATCGCCTGGTCGACTTCCGCCAGGAAGAAGTCGATGCGGCCCAGCAAGCCGTTGAGCTCGTTGCGCGACATGGCAATTGGCTTGCCGGTCTCGCGCGTCATGGTCGCCGCCAGGGCCTCGAGGTCGCGCACCACGCCATCGCGGAAGTGGCCGATGCAGGCCTTGCGCTCGGTCAGCGAACGGGCCGCCCAGTCCGGTTGCGCGGCGCGCGCTCGCGCGGCCTTGTCGGCGACTGAAGCCGCATCGTCGGCCGCGACATCGGCGATCTGCCTGCCGTCTGCGGGGTTGTAGATGGCGAGGGTGCTCATGTCTCTTTCGAAGTTTTCCTGGCATGGACGGCGGCCGCCAGAAAGTCATCGAGCAGCGCCGCATCGTCCAGGGTGTCGCTGCCGGGCTGGTGGAACTCGGGGTGCCACTGCACGGCGGCCAGATAGGACCGGGCCGCGTCCTCGCGCCGGATCGCCTCGATCAGCCCGTCTTCGTTGCTCAGCGCCTCCACCACGAATCCGGCGGCCAGCTGCTTGATCGCCTGGTGATGAATGCTGTTGACCTTGACCCGCAGACAGCCGGGATACAGCTGGGCCAGCCGCGAGCCCGAGCAGATCTCCACGCTATGGAAGTTGCGGTCATACACCGAGGCATCGCGGTGGCGCAGCGCCTCGGGCAGCTGGGTTGGGATGTCCTGATAGAGCGTGCCGCCATAAGCCACGTTGAGCAGTTGCAGCCCGCGGCAGACGCCGAACACCGGTTTTCCACTGCGCTCGAAGGCAGCCACCAGGTCGATTTCGTATTCGTCGCGGATCCGGTCGCCGGCCCAGCGCTCCTGCAGCGGCTGCTCGCCATAGCTCAGCGGCGACACATCCGCGCCCCCATGCAGCACCAGCCCGTCCAGCCACTGGGCGTAATGGTCCAGCGTGACATCGCCGCGCTGGGTGGCCCCGGTCGGGCTGGGAATCATCACCGCCATGGCGCCGGTGGACATGACCCAGTGCGCGATGGACTGCTCCACGTACTGCAGGGTCTTGCCGGTGAACAGCAGCCGGGCCGGGTCGGCATGCATGAAGCAAGCCGATATGCCGATCTTCAACCGCGCGCTGTGCGCCCGCTCCCCCGGGACGGGGCTCGAGGCAAGGGCACTGCTGCTCATGTCACATCGCCTCTTCGAACAGGCGCTGGAAATCCGCCGCCGTGCAGGGCCGCGGGTTGGTCTGGTGACAGATGTCGGCGCTGGCGATCTCCACCAGCCTGGGGATCTGCTCGCGTCGCACGCCGTGCTCGGCCAGCTTGCCGCTGATGCCGATGCGGTATTTCAGCGCCCGCAGCCAGGGCACGAACTCCTCGCCGCCGCCCGGGACTTTGCAGACGTGGGCCAGTTCGGCGAACTTCTCCGGCGCCGCCTCATAGTTCCACGCCAGCACGGTGTCGATCATCAGCGCGTTGGCCAGGCCATGGTGCAGGTCGCACACGGCCCCCAGCGCATGGGCACAGGAATGCACCGCGCCCAGGTCCTTCTGGAACGCGATGGCGCCCATCATCGAGGCCATCATCATGTCGCCGCGCGCCTCCAGGTTGCCCGGCTCGCTGACCGCCGTGAGCAGCGCGCGCGCGGCGATGCGGGCGCCCTCCAGGGCGATGCCATCGCACAGGGGATGGTAGGCCGGCGACAGGTAGCTTTCGACGTTGTGCGTCAGGGCGTCCATGCCGGTGGCGGCCGTGACAGCGGCGGGAAGGCCCAGGGTCAGCTCGGGGTCGGCAAA
>JAKFEZ010000141.1:0-37047 GCA_036675435.1 Ramlibacter sp.
AAGCTGGCACTACTACCGCTTTCACCGGTGGTGAGTGTGGCTTGGCTCACCGTGATGCCAGCGGTCTCATCGTCTTGGTTGGTGACGTCTACAGTGGCAGTCTGGGCGTTGGCCCCGTCGTAGGCCGCATCGCCACTGGTGGTGAGAGTCAGGGTGTAGCCGATGTCACCGTCAGTCTGCTCATCGTCTTCACCCGTGACGGTGACGGTCTGCGCCTTGTCCCAGTTGTCTGGTGTGAAGGTCAAGGTCGTGCTCGACAGGCTCCCCTCGCTAGCGTCCAGCCCGCTTAAGGTCACCGTGACATCCGTCAGCGGGCGCGCATCGAGCATCACGGTGAAACTGGCAGTACTGCCGCCCTCACTGGTGGTGAGCGTGCCTTGGCTCACCGTGATGCCCGCTGCCTCGTCGTCCTCGTTAGTCACCACCACGCTGGCGGTCTGCGCGTTGGCGCCGTCGTAGGCCGCGTCGCCACTGGTGGTGAGGGTCAGGGTGTAATCGATGTCGCCGTCGGTCTGGTCGTCGTCCTCGCCAGTGACCGTGACCTGCTGCGGCTCGTCCCAATTGTCAGGGGTGAACGTCAGCGTCGTGGCTGACAGCGATCCTTCACTAGCGTCCAGGCCGCCCAGCGTGACGGTCACGTCCGTCAATGGACGGGCGTCCAGCACCACCGTGAAGCTGGCCGTGCTGCCGTCTTCACCCGTGGTGAGCGTCGCCTGACTCACCGTGATACCGGCAATTTCGTCGTCCTGGTTGGTTACTTCCACCTGTTCCACCAAGCCGTCGTAGGCACCACCGCCAGCGGCCGTCAGGGTAATGGTGTAGTCGACATCGCCGTCTATCAGCTCGTCGTCCACCCCGGCCACGGTGACTGTCTGCGGCTCATCCCAGTTTTCTGGGGTGAAGGTCAGCGTGGTGGGCGACGTCAACCCTTCGCTGGCGTCCGCGTTAGTCACCGTGATGGTCACCGTGCCGGTGGGCTCGTTGGACAGCACCACCGTGAAGCTCTTGTCCGACAGGCCGTCTTCGTTGGTCGTCAGCGCCACCTCACTGACCACCAGGCTGGCCACGTCGTCGTCCGTGATGGTGGCCGTGCCGGTCACCCCTTCGGGGTTCTGCACGGGGTCGGCAATGTAGCCGGTGGACAGCGTGAACGTTTCGTCGAGCTCCGCGATGGCGTCGCCCGTGGTGGCCAACCGCAGTTTGATGTAGGTATCCCCTGCGGCGATCGTGACCGGTCCCGGGCCGACAACCGTCCAGGTCGCGCTCCCTTGGGCCTGGTACTCCAGGCCGGTCAACACCACGGCGGTATCGGTGCCCTGCGCCGCGCTGACATCGGTCACGACAGGCGTGAAATTCACTTCCTGCGTCGAAGCGCGGTCCAGGCTGACCGTGAACACCACCGTGCCTGCCTCGGCCGCCGTGGGGTTGTCGATGCTGACGGTGGGCCTGTCGTCGTCGGCGCCGGTGGCATCTGGCGTTCCTGTCGTGTTCGCCGTCAGGAAAATGTCGCCTGTGCCCTCGTCGTTGATGGTTCCGTAGCCGATCGCAGAGGCGCCATCGCTGGAAAGCGTAGCCGCCGTCAGCGTGAAAGCCTCGTTGCCCTCATAGGTCGTGTCGTCGTTGATCGCCACGCGTACCAGCAGCGGGCCAGTCGACGGCAGCGTCACGGACGTGCCGTTGTAACTGACCCAGGCAGACCCGTCGTAATACTGAAGGGCGTTCACATAGTCGTCGGCTGCCGTGGCCACCACGTCGTTGTCGGCCAGGCCGCTGTCCCCCAGTGTCAGCGACACCTCGATGCCCTCGGCCCCGTAGATCTTGAAGACTGCGAAGTCAGAGGCCTCGTTCACGAATGCATCGCTGACATCGAGCGCGTCGCTCGCGCCCTGGACCGTGACGACGAGCGTCGCCGCACTGGATGCGCCTGCTCCGTTTTGGCCGGCGACCGTGTACGTGAAGCTGTCGGTGACGGTACTACCGGCGGCCAGGCCGTTGACCAGCGCGCTGTCGTTGTCGACGGCGTAGCTCCAGCTGCCGTCGGCGTTCAGTGTCAGCGAGCCATAGGTCCCCGCGACACTGGCTCCCACGTTGCCTGTGACGCCGGCCACGGCGGTCACTTTCAATGCGGATGCTGCGTCGTCCACATCGGTGTCGTTGGACAGCACATTGCCGCTGGCGTCCAGGCCGGCCGCCGCGTTCTCCAACCCGCCTTGTTCGAGGGCGGAGCCCACGTCGTTCATCGCGACGGGTGCGTCGTCGGCCCCGTTGATCGTGATGGTGAGCGTGGCAATCGCGGTGCCCCCGCCGGAGTTGGTCATCCGGTACTGGAACACGTCGGCAATGCTGCCCCCTTGCAGCGCGTTCACCGTCGAGTTCGCATTGTCCAGCACATAGCTGTAGCTGCCATTACTGTTCATCGTCAGCGTGCCGTAGCGGCCATCGATGGCTGTGGCCCCGCTGATCGCCGCCGCCTCGACGGGCGAGGAAACGTAGGTGACGCTCTTGCTGGCGCCGCTGTCGTTGGCCAGCACGCCCGGAAGAGCGGCGCTGGGATTGGTGCCCGCCGCGACCCCCTGTTCCGTGGCGATGGCGGTGTCGTTGCCTGCGGTCGGGTCGGCTGCGCCCGAGCCGTAGACGGTGATCGTCAGCGTGGAAGAACTCGTGACGCCTGCTGCGTCCTGCATCGTGTAGCTGAACGTCTCTGTCGGGCTGTCGCCTGTGCCGATCGTCGCATCGTTCGTGAACGGTGTGTACGTGTAGCTTCCATCGAACCCCAGCACCAACGTGCCGTGCTCCCCCGCGAGAGTCATGCTTCCGCCGGAGATCGTCTTTCCAAAATCCAGGTCAGAGCCCGCAGTCACGCTGACCGGGCTATTCAAGGTGACCGTAGAGTTCACCGCATCGACTGACGCTACGGTTGCCGAGCCGCCGGACCACGTCATGGTCGCGCCGATGGCGATGCCGGCGACTGACGCCACCTCCACGACGCTGCTGCTGGGCGCTCCCACGCTGTACCCGCTCGAACTGGTGATCGTCGACGACAGTCCGTTGCCACCTGCGTTGTTGTACAGAAAGACGCTGTTGGCGCCGTTCAACAGGGCAAGCGAGGCTGCGTTCGGCGTTCCCGAAAGAGTCAGGGTGAGCTTGTCCGCAGAGAGTGTGCCGCTCTCGAGCTGGACGCCATTGATGTCTCGAAGCGCTGTAGTTCCCACGTACAGGAACTTGCCCGTGGCGAAGCTCGTGGCGTTCGACACGAAGAGCATGGCATAGCTGCCCGACGTGCCCCCTGTCGTCGAGGTCGAGCTTCCGGTCAGGCTCAACTGCTCGGCATATCGATCGACGTCCATATCGTTGGTCAGAACATTCCCGCTCGGCGTAATGCCCGCCTGAGCGCCCGTACCGGTGGTGATTTCCTTGGCGATCGCGAAGTCGGCCGCGGCCGCAGGCGCGTCGTTGCTGCCATTGATGGTGACCGCCAGGGTTGTGGTGGCCCTGCCGCCATTGCCATCCGAAATCGTGTAGCTGAAGCTGTCCGTCAACGTGTTCCCGGGCAGCAGCCCTTGGACGGCCGACAGATCGTTGTTCAATACATAGGTGTAAGCGCCGGTCGAGTTCAGCGTCAGCGAGCCATAGAGGCCCGTCACGGATCCGGGGGTACCGCTCGTCACCGCATCCGTCTCGGCGGACCCGCTGACGGATACGACGCTCAGCGGATCGTCGTTCGCGTCAGTGTCGTTCTCGAGCACATTGCCCGTGGCATCGGCTGTGGAGGTGTTGTGACCCGCCTCCCTTGCCGCACCGCCGCTGGTTCCGGGAGCGCCGTTTGCCACGTCGGCGTTCGCAACCGGCGCCGCCACGGGAGGTTGCATCGAATTGAGCTGCGCATCGACGCGATCCGAGGACGATCCGATCTGGACGAAGCCCGAGCCCAACCCGTCGAAATAGGACTGGTCGGTGACCAGAATGAAGCCGAGGTTGTCGGCGGTACTCCCGTCGCCATCCTGATTGCCATCGGCCGTGGCGACCGCGAGGGAAGTAAAGCCGGTATCAGTCCAGAAATAGAACCCCTTGACCTCGCCGCCTACCTTGATGGGCCTGCTGATCCAGCCGTAATACGTGTCGAAGCCGCCCAGGCCGTCGGGGATGTTGATGCCGATCGCGGGTACGTCGTTGCCGCTGAAGAGGTTGCTGGTACCGTTGGCATCGTCGATCGATGCGGCCCCCAATGGGGCGCTGAGATTGATATCGTGCTTGTTGGATTCCCTGCCCGCCGGGGTCGTGGATGTTCTGACGGCGTACGCGTTTGCGAATCCAAAATCTGCCATTTCGAGTCCCTGCTTAGCTCGATGCGTTCAGCGGCCCACTGACAGGAGCAGTCAAACACATCTATTTACAATAGTGTCTATTTGTAAATGTACCGGTGCACGAGCTAATTACCTAGGGATTTTTCGTAACCCAGTGGACTTACGTTACGTGTGGGTCCGCAAACGACCGAAGCAGCCACCAAGGCGCAGTCGCCCAGCCAAAAAGCGAACTAAAGCAATCCAGTTGCAACCGTGGAATGATGCAGGGCCAGCCTCAGTTCTTGCTTCAGCCTGGAGTTATCGAGCCTGCGTGATTCGCCCATGAAGCTCAGGAGCATCAGCGGCATTGCATCCTGGGCCGTTTCCCGCGGCACCCGCGGGGGCCGGGGCAGCCCGTAGAGGTCAGCCGCCAGGTCGAAGTAGTCGCCCATCTTCAACTCGGTGTCGTCGCTGGCGTTGTAGACACGCTGCGGCCTTCCGCGCCACAGAGCCGCCACCACGGCGCGGGCCAGATCGTCGGCATGGATGTGGTTGGTATAGACGTCGTCGCTGGCCTGAAGCACGGGAGTGCCCTTGCGCAGGCGCTCGCGCGGCGTGCCGCCCTCGCGGTCGGGCGCATAGATGCCGGGTATCCGCAGGATGCTGGTGCGCACGTGTGCGGCCCGGCCGAAATGGCGCATCGCTGCTTCGGCGTCGGCGCGCCGCTGTGCGCGCGGCGTGCGCGGCTTCAAGGGCCGGGTCTCGGTCACCCGCTCGCCTGCGCAGTCGCCGTAGACGCCACTGGTAGACCCATAGACCATCGACATCGGCACGCTGCGCCGGCGCAGCGCTCTCAACAGCGCCAGCGTGCGCGGGTCGCGCCACCACTGCAACTGGCCCTCGCCAGGAGGTGGCGCCAGATGCACGACGCGTGTGGCCAGGCCCGCGAGGCGCGACAACGAAGATGGCCGGTCCAGGTCGCCCAGCAAGGGCTTGATGCCGGCCTCGCGCAGCCGCGGCATTCGCGACGGCGACGAGGTCAGCGCCAGCAGCGCCATGCGGCCGCGCAACTCGCGGGCCACGCGCAAGCCCACGTCGCCGCAGCCGACGATCAGCAGGCGTTCGCGCCGGAAGCGGGCAGGCAGTGCGCCAAGGGGACTTTGGTTTGAAGGCAAAATCGTGCGGTTGACCACAAAAGAGACCGAGGATACTCAAAAGATGACGAGCGCCCAGGCCCCCGAGGCCACCTTCCAGGTCACGGTACAGCCCAGCGGCCGCGCCTTTGCCGTGAATGCCCAGGAAGCCATCCTGCCCGCGGCCATCCGACAGGGCATCGGGATGCCGTATGGCTGCAAGGACGGCGCCTGCGGCTCCTGCAAGTGTCGCAAGCTCGAGGGGGTGGTGGTCCACGGGCCGCACCAGAGCAAGGCCTTGAGTGAGGAGGAGGAAGCCGCCGGCTACATCCTGACATGCTGCGGGGTACCGCAGACCGATGTGGTTCTGGAATCGCGTCAAGTCACCGACGAGAGCGCGTTCCCCATCCGCAAGATGCCGTCGCGCGTCATTTCGCTCGAGAAGAAATCGCACGACGTCATGGTGGTCAAGCTGCAGCTGCCCGCCAATGACACCATGCGCTACCACGCGGGACAGTACGTCGAGTTCATCCTGAGGGACGGCGCGCGCCGCAGCTACTCGATGGCCAACGCGCCGCACAACGGCCCCGCCGTCGAGTTGCACATCCGGCACATGCCGGGCGGTAAATTCACCGACCACGTCTTCACGGCCATGAAGGAGAAGGAAATCCTCAGGGTCGAAGGCCCGTATGGCAGTTTCTATCTGCGGGAAGACTCCGACAAGCCGATGATCCTGCTGGCTTCGGGCACCGGGTTCGCGCCGATCAAGGCCGTGATCGAGCAGATGCAGTTCAAGGGCATCGAGCGCGATGCCATCCTGTATTGGGGCGGGCGCCGCCCCGGCGACCTGTACCTGGACGACTGGGTGCAGGCCCGGCTGGCGGAGATGCCCCGACTGCGCTACGTGCCGGTGATCTCGAATGCCTTGCCTGAAGACAACTGGACCGGCCGCACGGGTTTCGTGCACAAGGCGGTGATGGAAGATTTCCCCGATCTTTCCGGCCACCAGGTCTACGCCTGCGGCGCGCCGATCGTCGTCGATTCGGCGCGTGCCGAATACGAGTCGGTGGCCAAGCTGTCAGCCGAAGATTTCTTCGCCGATTCCTTTACGACCGAAGCCGACAAGCACAAGGACTGATCCCATGAAACGCAGAGCCCTCCTCAGCGCCGCCGCCGCGGTGGCAGCAGCACCGTTCAACCCCGTGCTGGCCCAGCAAAGACCGATCCGGCTGATCGTGCCGTACGCGCCGGGCGGGCCGATCGACACCACGGCGCGCGTGCTTGCCGAGCGGGTCAAGGACACGCTCGGCACGGTCATCATCGAAAACAAGCCGGGCGGCGGCGGCAACATCGGCGCCGATGCCGTTGCCAAGGCAGCCCCGGATGGCCTCACCATCGGCATCGCCGCCGTGGCCACGCACGCCATCAATCCGTGGCTGTTCTCCCGCATGCCATATGACGCGGCCAAGGATTTCGCCCCCATCACGCAGATGGTGAGGGTGCCCAACGTGCTGGTCATGAACGCCGACAGCGCCGCGCGCCTGAAGATCGACAGCCTGGCCGACCTGATCGCCTACGGCAAAGCCAATCCCGGCAAGCTCAACTACGGCAGCGGCGGCAATGGCAGCGCCGGGCATCTGGCCGGCGAAATGTTCAAGCAGGGGGCCGGAATCTTCGCCGTCCATATCCCCTACAACGGCGGCAATCCGGCGCAGCTCGCCCTGCTGTCGGGCCAGGTCGATTTCAACTTCGACAATCTGGCCACGGCGGCCCCGAACATCCGCGCCGGCAAGCTCAAGGCACTGGCTGTGACCACCTTGTCGCGCTCGCCCGCGCTGACCGGTGTTGCGCCGGTCGCCGACACCCTGCCCGGTTTTGCGATCGACACCTGGTGGGGATTGGTAGCGCCAGCGGGCACCCCGAAGGACGTCGTTGCACGCCTCAACAATGCCTTCGTCTCGGCGCTCCAGTCACCTGAAGCCAAGACACGATTCGGCGGCCTGATGGCCGAACCCGTGACCAGCTCACCCGAGGAGTTCGCCAATTTCATGAAGGCCGAACTGGCCAAATACCAGAAGGTGGTCAAGCTGTCGGGCGCCAAGGTCGACTGACGGGCCGCCCGCGGGAAAACCCCAGGGCGCCTCAAAAAAGGGGAGTTGCGGTGCGCTCCCGGCCCCCTGTCTGTTGAGCTTGCTATGGTTGCGATAGCGCGCTGCTGAGCGTCCTACGCTGCGTGTGCGATTTGTCTGACAGCGCAGGGCGTTACCCCTGGCTACATTGACTCTTCAAGCCCTCTCAAAGTCGTCGTATCAGCCAGGAGCGAGAAGCCATGACAGCGCTACGCAGCCTTCTGTGTCTCGTCTTCGCCACCGCTCCGGGTTGGTGGGCTCCTGCGGCGGCCCAGTTGTCCGCGGTTTATCCAGCAAGCGCACGTGAGGCCGCCGACCCGCCTCGGGGGCACTGGCTGCCTGGCTCTCGCAGCTACCTAGGCCTGCAACTCGGGCGCACGCGCAACGAAAGCACTTGCGCGCCCACGGCGCTGATCTGTAGCGACGCGGAGCGGCCGGCGCAGCTCTACACCGGCACCATGGTGGGGAAGTTCTGGGGTGTCGAAATGGCTTACCTGTCGACTGGCCGGATGGCACGCGCCGGCGCAGAGAGCCGGGCCCAGGGCCTGAATTTCAGCCTGGTCGGCAAGACCCAGCTCGCGCCATCGGTGGGCGTGTTCGGCAAGATCGGAACGACCTACGGCCGCACCGAAACCTCGCCCCTGGTGACCAGCCTGGCAAGCGGCCATGAGCAGGGATTCGGCCTGTCCGTCGGCGCCGGCCTCAGCTTCGATTTCACGCCCAGGCTGTCCGCTACGCTCGAATGGGACCGCAACGACTTCCGCTTTGCCGATGGCCGCGACCCGGTGCGCTCGACCAGTCTGGGGCTGCAGTACCGGTACTGACCGGCACCGAGACTGCGGCAAGAAGCCGCTATTCGCCCAGGTACGCGGCGCGCACCTTGGGATCGTTGAGCATTTCCCGGGCGTTGCCGCTCATGGTGACCAGGCCCGACTCCATCACATAGCCGCGGTCGGCGAGCTGCAAGGCGCGACTGGCATTCTGTTCGACCAGCAAGATGGTGACGCCCTGGGCGTACACCTCGCGCACCACCTCGAAGATCTTGTCCACCATGATCGGGGACAAACCCATCGACGGCTCGTCCAGCAGCAGCACTTTGGGCCGGCTCATCAAGGCGCGGCCCATGGCCAGCATCTGCTGCTCGCCGCCGGACATGGTCCCGGCGAGCTGGTCCCGGCGCTCCTTGAGCCGCGGAAAGATCGTGAAGACCTTATCCATGTCGGCCGCGATCTCGGGTTTGTCGTTGCGGATGTGCGCGCCCATCTGCAGGTTCTCGGTGATGGTCATGCGCGTGAAGACGCCGCGCCCCTCGGGCACCATCGCGAGCCCCTCCTTGACCAGGTCCCATGCGCCGCGGCCGCGAATGCTCTTGCCCAGGTATTCGATGTCGCCGTCGGTCAGCGGCAGCGAACCGGTGATGGCCTTCATCGTGGTGGTCTTGCCGGCGCCGTTCGATCCGATCAGGGTGACGAGTTCGCCCTGGCGCACTTCGAAATCGATGCCCTTGACAGCCTGAATGCCTCCGTATGCCACCTTCAGGCCAGTGACCTTCAGCAGAATTTCGCTCATTGTTCTTCTCCGCTCGCCGCGACCGCCGGGGCCGGGGCGCCCGCGGCGGCGGCCGCGTGGTTGTGACCCAGGTAGGCCTCGATCACCTTCTCGTTTCTCTGCACATCGGCCGGAGTTCCCTCGGCAATCTGCTTTCCGTAATCGAGCACCGTGACGCGGTCGCACAGGCCCATCACCAGTTTCACGTCGTGCTCGATCAGCAGGATGGTGCGGTTGTCCTTGCGGATCCGGTCGATCAACTGGCGCAGCATGGTTTTCTCGGTGGCGTTCATGCCCGCCGCCGGCTCGTCGAGCGCGATCAGCTGCGGGTCGGTCGCCAGGGCGCGCGCGATTTCCAGGCGGCGCTGGTCGCCATAAGACAGCGTGCGAGCACGGAAGTCGGCGTACTTGCCGATGCCGACGTAGTCGAGCAACTCCTGCGCGCGCTTGGCGATCGCCAGCTCTTCGGCCTTGAAGCTGGGGGTGCGGAACATCGCGCCGAGCAGGCCGGACTTGGTGCGGATGTGGCGCCCCACCATCACGTTTTCGAGCGCCGTCATTTCGGCAAACAGGCGGATGTTCTGGAAGGTGCGGGCGATGCCGGCCTTGGCCACTTCATGCACGGCCGTGGGCACATACGGCTTGCCGGCCAGCTCGAACGTGCCGCTGTCAGGCGTGTAGAGCCCGGTGATGACGTTGAAGAAGGTGGTCTTGCCGGCCCCGTTGGGCCCGATCAGTCCGTAGACCTGCCCGCGTTCGATGGTGATGCCCACATCGCTCAGGGCCTGCAGGCCGCCGAACCGTTTGGAAATGCCGGCGACGCGAAGTACTGTTTCTGCCATGTTCGCTCCGGTCAGTTGGCGGCGGAGCTCGGCTCCGCCCCCAATGTCGCTGTCTTGCTCTTCTGCAGGGACTTGCCGTGCTCGGGCGCCGGCCACAGCCCGCGCGGCCGCATCAGCATGACCACGATCATGGCCAGGGCGATCAGCAGCTGGCGCAGGATGGCCGAGTCGAGCCGGCCGTCAGTCATGGCCTGCAGCGGGCCGGCGACGTATCGCAGCACCTCGGGCAAGGCCGAGAGCAGAATCGCACCCAGGATCACGCCCGGCAGATAGCCGATGCCGCCGAGCACCACCATGGCGACGATCATCACCGACTCCATCAGGCTGAACGACTCCGGCGACACGAAGCCCTGGAACGCGCCGAACATGGAGCCCGACACGCCGCCGAACGTGGCGCCCATGCCGAAGGCCAGCAGCTTCATGTTGCGGGTATTGATGCCCATCGCCTTGGCGGCGATCTCATCCTCGCGGATGGCCATCCAGGCTCGTCCGATGCGCGAGAGCTCCAGGCGGTGGCAGATGACGATGCTGACGATGACCAGCGCCAGAAACAGGTAGTAGTAGAGCGTGACGGACGCGATCTCGAAACCGAAGAGGGTGTTCGGTTTTCCCAGGTTGAGGCCGAAGAACTTGATCGAGTCGATCTGGTTCAGCCCCTTGGGCCCATTGGTGATGTTGACCGGGTGGTCCAGGTTGTTCAGGAAAACCCGGATGATCTCGCCGAACCCAAGCGTCACGATGGCGAGGTAGTCGCCTCGCAGTTTCAGCGTCGGCGCCCCCAGCAGGATGCCGAATATGCCGGCCAGCGCAGCGCCCGCGGGAATCACGATCCACAAGGGCATGTGCAGCCCCTCGGGGAACATGGACGCGATCCAGGCGAAATTGTCGGTGAGGTGCGGCGACGCCAGCAGCCCGAACATGTAGGCCCCGATCGCATAGAAGGCGACGAAACCCAGGTCGAGCAGGCCGGCATAGCCGACCACGATGTTCAGGCCGAGCGCCAGCAACACATACAGCAGCGCGGTGTCGGCGATGCGCACCCAGGCGTTGCCGGCCTGCTGCAGCACCAGCGGCAGGATCAGCAGCGCCACCATGCCGGCGGCGAACACCGCCCACCTGTTCTGTCTGTTGATGAATTCCATCATGATGCGTTCTCCTCAGGCGCGGTCCGCGACGCGCTCGCCCAGCAGGCCGGAAGGCCGCAGCGTGAGAACACCGATCAGGACGATGAAGGCGAAGATGTCAGAGTAGTGGCTGCCCAGCACCCCGCCCGTGAGAACGCCGATGTAGCCTGAGCCGATCGCCTCGATCAGCCCCAGCAGGATGCCGCCGATCACGGCGCCGGCCAGGTTGCCGATGCCGCCGAACACGGCAGCGGTGAAGGCCTTCAGGCCGGGCAGGAAGCCCATGGTGTGCTGCACCGTTCCGTAGTTGGACGCGTACATCACGCCCGCGATGGTTGCCAGGATGGCGCCGATGATGAAGGTCGCGGAAATCACCGTATCGGGCCGCACGCCCATCAAGGCCGCCACGCGCGGGTTCTCGGAGGTGGCCCGCATCGCCCGGCCCAGCTTGGTGTAGTTCACGATGTACATCAGCACCGCCAGCGACACGGCCGTCAAGCCGAGGATCATGATCTGAGTCGGCGTGATCACGGCGCCGCCGACCTGCAGGGGCGCGGCCGGCAGCAGCGTGGGATAGGGCTTGTAGTTGGCCTTGAAGATGATCATGGCCAGGGTCTGCAGCAGCAGCGACATGCCGATGGCGGTGATCAGCGGCGCCAGCTTGGGACTGTTGCGCAGCGGCCGGTAGGCCACTTTCTCGATCACGAAGTTCAGCACGGCCGCGACTACGCAGGAGATGATCAGCGCGACGATAAGGACGGCCCAGCCGGGCATCCAGGGCAGCATCTCCTGCATGGTCACGATGATCGACCAGCTGGTGAGCGCGCCGACCATCAGCACTTCGCCGTGCGCAAAATTGATCAGGTTGATGATGCCGTACACCATGGTGTAGCCCAAGGCTATCAAGGCATACATGCTGCCGAGAACCAGACCGTTGATGATCTGCTGCAGCAGGATTTCCATAAGAGGTTTCTCCGTTTCTTTCCGGCCCTATCGGCCAGGGTCGGCCCCGATTTCTTGAAAGGGCCGTTTTTATTTGCAGGCGCCGGACCTTGTGAGCCGGTCTTCCATTTAGCAAAAAACCCGCCAAGAGACGCATGGGCGGGTTTGTGGTGAGCGATTGTAGCGAAGGGCACTACTCGGCAAAAAGGGCTGGCGGGCGGGGTTTACCCTCGCCGAAGAGCACTTCCCGGTTTTTTTATCCGTCATGACTTGTTCTTATTATTTTTTTCTTTAAGTTCTTTCAGCTTATCGCCAATCCGCACTTCCAGGCCGCGCTCGACAGGACGGTAAAAAGCAGGCTCGGCCATGCCTGCCGGAAAATACGTCTCGCCTGCGGCGAAGCCGCCCTCCTCGTCATGCGCGTAGCGGTATCCCTTGCCGTAGTCGAGGTCCTTCATTAATTGCGTGGGCGCATTGCGCAGATGCATCGGCACGGGCCGCGTGCCATCCTTCTTGATCAACGCCTTGGCCTCGTTGAAAGCGTTGTAGACCGCATTCGACTTGGCAGCGACGGCCAGGTAGATCACGCATTCAGCCAGGGCCAGTTCACCTTCGGGCGTGCCCAGCCGCTCGTACACCTCGGCGGCGTCCAGCGCCAGGCGCAGGGCGCGCGGGTCGGCCAGCCCGATGTCTTCGGATGCCATGCGGATCAGCCGCCGCGCCATGTAGCGCGGGTCGGCTCCGCCGTCGAGCATGCGCATGAACCAGTACAGCGCAGCGTCGGGGTCGGAGCCGCGCACCGACTTGTGCAGCGCACTGATGGTGTCGTAGAACTGCTCGCCTCCCTTGTCGTAGCGGCGCAGGCGCTCGCCCAGCACCTTGAGCAGCCACACATCGGTGACCTCGTCCAGCTTTTCACGGGCCGCTGCCACCGCCAGGGTCTCCAGTGTGTTCAGCAGGCGCCGGGCATCGCCGTCGGCATAAGCCAGCAAGCGCTCCAGCGCCTGCCGCTCCAGGGGCGGCACGGCGCCGATCGCGCGCGCCTTCGCCACGATCTGCTCCAGGTCCGCCTCGGTCAGCGGCTGCAACACGTACACAGCGGCGCGCGACAGCAGCGCCGAATTCACTTCGAAGGAAGGGTTCTCGGTGGTCGCGCCGATGAAGGTGAAGAGTCCCGATTCCACATGCGGCAAGAAAGCATCCTGCTGGCTCTTGTTGAATCGATGCACCTCGTCGACAAAGACGATGGTGCGCCGCCCGCCTTGGCCCGCGGCATTCTCCAGCGCCGTTCCCTGTGCGATCTGGGCCTGCTCCACCGCCTCGCGGATGTCCTTGACGCCGCCCAGCACTGCGCTGATGGTGATGAACTGGGCGTCGAAGGCATCGGCCATCAGGCGCGCGATGGTGGTCTTGCCGGTCCCCGGCGGGCCCCACAGGATGCAGCTGTGCGGCTGGCCCGACTCGAAGGCGATGCGAAGCGGCATGCCGTCCCCCAGCAAGTGCTGCTGGCCGACGACCTCGCCCAGGGTCTTGGGACGCAGGCGCTCGGCCAGCGGCTGGTGGGCGGAGGCGACGTTCTTGCTCACGATGTATGGGAATGGGGCTGCCACAGTTTATAGTCCCGCCACCATGGACGCATCGCTCTGGTCGACCTTTTCAGCCTTGCTGGGCGCCCTCGTGGGTGGCGGCATCAGCTATCTGCTGAATCGCCAGCAGTTCGGCAATCAGTTGCGGCTTTCCCGCGAGCAGCACCGCACCGAGTTCATGGCTGAAGAAACCGCCCGCGTCTTCCTCAGCCACAAGAGCTTCACCGACCGCTCCTTCGAAACCCTGCGCAAGCACCTGGGCGGATTCGAAGAGGACGAACTGCGCAAGATCCTGGTCCGGGCCGGCGCGATGCGCGTCTACCGCGAGGACGGCAGCGAGTGGTGGCGCCTGCTCTCGCGCATGGACGAATTCATCGAGCGCAAAGACCTGCAGAAAGTCACGCGCGAGATTTGAGGGCCCGACTCTTTGGCCTCTCTCCGGCCTGCCCTATTGCTTCACCACATCCGCGCCCTGCGGCGGCTTGAAGTTGAACGTGTCGGGCGAGATCGCGGCATTGATCTCCATGTTGCCGAAGGTCATCAAAGAGCGCTGGCCGAAGCTGTCGTGAATCTCCAGCGCGGCCAGCTCATTGCCGCGGAAACCCACCTTGACGCTGTGCAGCTGTCCGTCCTTGGCCTTGGGCACCGCCTGCACCCACTCTAGGCCTTCCTTGGCGGGCATCGCCTCGAGGGTGAAGTCGCGGCGCAGCGTCGCCAGATCAGGCGCCGCGGCGATCAGCGCGGCCGGCGTCGAGCCGAGCGCCTGCGCCTGCTTGCGGGAAGTGACCTGCCGCAAGTCGGCGTCGTACAGCCAGAGCGTCTGGCCGTCGGCAACGATGGTCTGCTCGAACGGTTTCTTGTAGTCGAAGCGAAAGCGGTTGGGCCGCACGAAAGCGAAGGTGCCGGTCGAAGTCTTGCTGCGGGTGGCCTGGCCTTCACGCGCCGGCGCGGTCACGACCTGGGTGAAATCCGCGCGCCCGCTCTTGGCGGATTTGACGAAGTTCTCCAGCGCGTCCAGGCCGGTAGCGCGGGCCGAAAGCGCGCTGGCAAAGATGACAAATGCGGCAATGGATCTCTTCACGCAAGCTCCCTTGTTGTTGCTGTCAGGACGGATCGATGCAGCCCGTGATCTCGGACCCACGCCCACCTTGACATCTGAGCGTTAGGGCGAGCGGACCGGCCGAAGTTCGCAACCGTTGGTTATTCGGCGCGGTTGGGCACCAGGATCTCGCGCTGGCCGCTGCCGCTCATGGCGCTGACCAGCCCGGCCTTTTCCATATCTTCCACCAGCCGGGCGGCGCGGTTGTAACCGATCTTCAAGTGGCGCTGCACCAGGGAGATGCTGGCCTTGCGGTTTTTCAGCACCACCTCGACGGCCTGGTCGTACATCGGGTCCTTCTCGCCGGCCCCGCCGCCCTCGCCGAGCAGGTCGCCCTCGTCGTCCACGGTGCCGCCCTCCAGCAACCCTTCGATGTAGTTCGGTTCGCCCCCTTGCGCCTTCAGGTAGGCCACCACCCGGTGGACTTCTTCGTCGCTGACGAACGCTCCGTGCACCCGCACCGGAAAGCCGGTGCCACTGGGCATGTACAGCATGTCGCCCATGCCCAGCAGGGCCTCGGCGCCCATCTGGTCGAGGATGGTTCGGCTGTCGATCTTGCTGGAAACCTGGAACGCGATGCGGGTCGGGATGTTGGCCTTGATCAGTCCCGTGATCACGTCCACGCTGGGACGCTGCGTCGCCAGGATGAGGTGGATGCCGGCGGCGCGTGCCTTTTGCGCCAGCCGCGCGATCAGCTCCTCGATCTTCTTGCCCACCACCATCATGAGGTCGGCGAGTTCGTCGATGACCACCACGATATGGGGCAAGCGCTCCAGCGGCTCGGGGCTGTCGGGCGTGAGGCTGAAGGGGTTGTAGATGAACTGTTCCTTTGCCTTGGCTTCGTCGATCTTGTGGTTGTAGCCTGCCAGGTTGCGCACGCCCAGCTTGCTCATCAGCTTGTAGCGGCGCTCCATTTCCATCACGCACCAGTTCAGCCCATGGGCGGCCTGGCGCATGTCGGTGACCACCGGCGCCAGCAGGTGCGGAATGCCTTCGTAGACCGACATCTCCAGCATCTTCGGGTCGATCATCAGCAGGCGCACGTCGCGCGCTTCGGCCTTGTAGAGCAGCGACAGAATCATGGCGTTGATGCCGACTGACTTGCCGGAGCCGGTGGTGCCCGCCACCAGCACGTGCGGCATCTTGGCCAGGTCGGCCACCACCGGGTTGCCGATGATGTCCTTGCCCAGGCCCATCGTCAGCATCGACTTGGCCTCGTTGTAGACCTGAGAGCCCAGGATCTCCGACAGGCGTATCGACTGGCGCTTGGCGTTGGGCAGTTCCAGCGCCATGAAATTCTTGCCGGGAATGGTTTCGATCACGCGAATCGACACCAGGCTGAGCGAACGGGCCAGGTCCTTGGCCAGGTTCACGATCTGCGAGCCCTTGACGCCGGTGGCCGGCTCGATCTCGTAGCGAGTGATGACAGGCCCGGGCTGCGCCAGCACCACGCGCACTTCGACGCCGAAGTCCTTGAGCTTTTTCTCGATCAGCCGGCTGGTCATCTCCAGCGTTTCGGGAGCCACCGTCTCCTGCCGTGTCTGTGCGCCATCGAGCAGGTCCACCTGCGGCAGTTTCGAGTCGGGCAATTCGATGAACAGCGGCTTTTGCCGCTCCTTGGCGACCCGCTCGCTCTTGGGTGCCGGCGCCAGCGTCGGCTCGATCAGCACCGGTGTGGGGTGCTGCTCCTCGATCTCGAACCGCTCTTCGACCAGCACTTCTTCGCGCTGCCGCGCCGCCTGCTGGCCCAAGGCCAGGTCCTGTGCCATTTCGCGCTTTTCGCGCCGGGCCTCCACCCACCCTTCGATGCGCGCGCCCAGGCGCTCGGCGACCTGGCTCCAAGAGAAGCGGAAAACCACCGCGGCGCCGAGCACCACCAGCGCGACCCCCACCAGGCCGGAGCCGGTAAAACCCAGCCACTTGACGGCCCACGGCCCGGCCAGATAGCCCAACGCACCGCCCGCGTGATCTGGCAGCAGCCGCGGCGCCTCGAACCGGTAGAGGCGCGACCACTCGAGCGCCGCGCTGGCGCAAAGCAGCACCAGCAGCGCCAGCCAGAAAGCCAGGCGAGTCTGCGAAAAATGACCGGTCGCCGGTTGCGGCAGCGGCTCCCCGCGCATCCAGCGCGCCAGCGTCGTCAGCCAGGCGCGAACCGCGGCGGCAAAACACCACCAGACCGATAACCCCAGCAGGAAATAGCTGGCGTCGGCCAGCCACGCGCCCAACCGCCCGCCCCAGTTGCGAACTTCGGAGCCGGTACCCGAAGTGGAAAAAGCCGCGTCGTGCGCCGAATAGCTCACCAGGGCAAGCAGCCAGAACACCAGGGCGACCAGCCCCACGATCAGCGCGAATTCATGGGCGAAGCGGCCGACGCCGGCGCGTGGCGCCCCGGCCGGTGCGCGCGGGTTGGTCAGGGTATTGAGCGAGTAGGTCATGCGGCAGGCCGAAGCTTAACGCAGCATGCGGACCGCAGCGCCCCGGAAGTACCCAGGAAACAACGCGCTATCCCAGCGTCGTCAGGCGGTCCTTGATCAGCATCGAGCCGTCTTCGCGCGTTTCGATGAAACCACGGTCTTCCAGGTCTTTCATGACGCGGCTGACCATTTCGCGCGAGGCGCCGACCATCTTGGCGATGTCCTGGCGCGAGATGCGTTCGCGGATCGTCATCAGGCCTTCGCGGTCGGGGGCGGCAAACTCCAGCAACGCGCGCGCCACGCGGCCATAGACGTCCATCAGCGCCAGCGATTCGATCTTGCGGTCGGCCTGGCGCAGGCGCTGCACGAGGCCCTTCATGATGGCGTAGGCCATCGAGCTGTTCTCCGGCAGGCAGCGCGCGAACTCGGCCCGGCCCAGCGCCAGCATGTCGGTCTGCACCTCGGCGCGCACCGTCGCCGAGTGCGCCTCGTTGTCGATCAGGCTCATCTCGCCGATGTAGTCCCCGGGCTGCAGCGTGGCCAATATCACTTCGCGGCCGCGCTTGTCGGAGGTCACCACCCGCACCCGCCCGGTGAGAATAATGAAGAGCGTGTTGGATTTTTCACCCTGCTCGACGATGATTTCGCCGCGCTTGAACCGGCGCTTGACGACTGCGTCTGCAACTGCCTCCGCCTGGTTGGCCGTCAGCAATGCAAACAGCGGCACCCTGCGAATCAGTTCCAGATTGGACAGCATCGACATTCTTTAATCCCTTTTTGGCACGTCCCACGCGATGGGTTCTTACAATCGGCTCGATTGAAATTGGCAAGCATTCCCTCGCCCGCACAGGCTTGATACTTGCCGCCCGACCCCAAAATGTACACCGCAGTGTGGGGTTTTCCACACAGGTTTCTACCATGCCAAATTCCAAACACGCCAAAGTCCTGATCCTCGGCTCCGGCCCCGCCGGCTACACCGCCGCGGTGTACGCCGCGCGCGCCAACCTCCATCCCGTGTTGATCACCGGCATCGCGCAAGGCGGGCAGTTGATGACCACCACCGACGTCGACAACTGGCCCGCCGATGCCCAAGGGGTGCAAGGGCCCGAGTTGATGCAGCGATTTCTGGAACACGCCGAGCGCTTCAAGACCGAGGTGCTTTTCGACCACATCAACGCCGTCGATTTCAGCAAGCGCCCATTCACGCTGAAGGGCGACAGCGGCGAATACAGCTGCGACGCGCTGGTGATCGCCACCGGCGCGTCCGCCAAGTACCTGGGCCTGCCGTCCGAGCAGGCGTTCATGGGCCGTGGCGTCTCAGGCTGCGCCACGTGCGACGGCTTTTTCTACCGCGACCAGGTCACCTGCGTGATCGGCGGCGGCAATACGGCGGTGGAAGAAGCGCTGTACCTGTCGAACATCGCCAGCAAGGTGTACCTGGTGCACCGGCGTGACAAGTTCAAGGCCGAACCGATCCTGGTGGACAAGCTGATGGAGAAGGTCAAGGCCGGCAAGATCGAGCTAAAGCTGTTCAAGACACTCGACGAGGTGCTGGGCGACGCCAGCGGTGTGACCGGCGTGCGCCTGAAGGATGCCAAGAGCGGCGAAACCGAAGACCTCCTGCTGCAAGGCTGCTTCATCGCCATCGGCCATCAACCCAACACCGAGATCTTCCAGGGCCAACTGGAGATGAAGGACGGCTACATCGTCACCCGGTCGGGCCTGCAGGGCTTTGCCACCATGACCAGCGTGCCGGGCGTGTTTGCCGCCGGCGATGTGCAGGACCATGTGTACCGGCAAGCCATCACCAGCGCCGGCACCGGCTGCATGGCCGCGCTGGACGCCCAGCGCTTCCTGGAACAGTGATCCGGCGTCCGAGGCCACGGCCGGAGCGGATCGGGCTATAATTGCGGGCTTTGGGTTACCGCCACCCTTCTGGCGAGGTGAGGCAGAAGCGAGGAACGGCCTTTTTTTCGAGGGCCCTTTCGCCAGTGACTGCCGTTTTTAAATTATCGGAGTGCTTATGGCACGCGTATGCGACGTAACGGGCAAAGGCCCGATGGTCGGGAACAACGTTTCCCACGCCAACAACAAAACCAAGCGCCGGTTCATGCCGAACCTGCAATACCGCCGTTTCTGGGTTGAGACCGAAAACCGCTGGGTTCGCCTGCGTGTCTCCGGCGCCGCCTTGCGCCTGATCGACAAGAACGGCATCGACGCTGTGCTCGCAGACCTGCGCGCGCGCGGCCAAGCTTAACAATTTCGTCCTAAGGAACCATCATGGCAAGCAAAGGCGGACGCGAAAAAATCAAGCTGGAATCCACCGCGGGTACCGGCCATTTCTACACCACGAGCAAGAACAAGAAGACCATGCCCGAGAAAATGTCGATCATGAAGTTCGACCCGAAGGCACGCAAGCACGTGGAATACAAGGAAACCAAGCTCAAGTAAAAGAGCCCCGCTGCGCCCGCATTGGGCGCCGCATCAAAAAGCCCCGCTTCGCGGGGCTTTTTGCATTGCGCGCCTGTTACTGGCGGCGCGCGTTGTCGGGGTAACGGTCGCGGTTGTTGCGCACCCCGTCCCCATCGCGGTCGCGGTCACGGCTGTTGCGCACCCCGTCGTCATCGCGGTCGCGATCGCGCCTGTTGCGCACCCGGTCGTCATCCCGGTCCCGGCGAAACTGGCGCTCAGGCAGCACATAGGGATAGGCCGGGGCAGCGCCATAGTACGGTGCCCGGCGCGCGCCGTACAGGTTCTCCGGCGGTGCCCCGCTGTTGTTGTAGTACTCGGGCGTCCCGGGAAGCGGGCCATAGGTGGGGCCCGAGGTCTCGCCTTGGGCAAAGGCGGCCCCACCGGCCATCAGGCCGGCGGCAATGAATGCCGAACATGCTAGTTTTCTCATGACCAACTCCTTGCGGCGGGTCTGGATGACCCGCATGCCTGCATTGGACACCGCCAAGGTATCGGGCCGGTGTCGGCGGGGCACCTGAAGCATGTCGGACGGTTACCGATGGTTGCGTCAGCAATTCCCGGCCCATGCGTAAAAAAGCCCCGGCATGCGGGGCTTTCGAGAGGCGGCCGGCCGTAAACGCGGCCGGCAGGAACTGGATCAGGCGTGGGCGGCGCGCAGCTTCATCGAAAACTGCTGCAGGGCCACGATTCCGCTTTCCTCGGCCTTGCGGCACCAGGCTTGCAGGTCCAGCGCCAGCTGCTCGCGCGACTGCGACGTATTCAGCCACATCTGGCGCAGCTCCTCGCGCATGGTGACCATCTTGTCCAGCACCGGGTGCGCCGCGCGCGCCTGTGCCAGCTGGGGGCGGGCGGCCGCCGGCACCTTGTCCTCGTCGCGGTGCAGCCAGCGCTTGGCTGCCTTCAGCGGCGACAGGTCGGCCTGCCTTTCCTTGAGCAGCTCGATCTCCGCCTTGCAGACACGGCGCATTTCGCGGGCGTAGCCGGCCATGACCTCGTAGCGGTTGGCGATCAGCGCCTCCAGCGTCTTTTCGTCGGCCACGGGCTTGATGGCGCCCAGCTGCAGCCGCGGCGGCACCTTCTTGACGGTGGCCCAGCCGATCTTGCTCATCAGGTTGATGTAGGCCCAGCCAATGTCGAATTCGTATTTCTTGACCGAGAACTTGGCCGAGGTCGGGTAGGTGTGGTGGTTGTTGTGCAACTCCTCGCCGCCGATGACGATGCCCCAGAACGACACGTTGGTGCTGGCATCGGGAGACTCGAAATTGCGGTAACCCCACCAGTGGCCGAGGCCGTTGATGACGCCGGTGGCCATGATCGGGATCCAGGCCATCTGCACGGCCCACACCGACAGGCCGATGACGCCGAACAGCGCCAGATTGATGATCAGCATGAGCCCCACGCCCTGCCAGGAGTAGCGGGTGTACAGGTTGCGCTCGATCCAGTCGTCGGGGGTGCCGTGGCCGTACTTGACCATGGTTTCGGCGTTGCGCGATTCGGCGCGGTACAGCTCGGTGCCCTCGAGCAGCAGTTTCTTGATGCCGCGGGTCTGCGGGCTGTGCGGGTCTTCCTCGGTTTCGCACTTCGCGTGGTGCTTGCGGTGAATGGAGACGAACTCCTTGGTCACCATGCCGGTGCCCAGCCACAGCCAGAAACGGAAGAAATGAGACGGGATCGCGTGCAGGTCCAGCGCCCGATGCGACTGGTGGCGGTGCAGGAAGACCGTGACGCTGACGATGGTGAGGTGGGTGGTCACCAGCAGGTACAGCACGATCTGCCACCAGGACAGGTTCAGCAAGCCGTTGGCAAGCCATTCAACGGCCGGCATGGCCCAATCGGGGAGCAACATAGACGGGAAATCTCTCTTTACAAAAAATGGCCGGGCAATGCGCCCTGACTATGAGACACATTTTACGTGGAGGGGTTCAAAAACAAACTGTGAATATCCCCAGGCGGGGCAAAAAGCTCGCCCCCGGTCAATTTTTCACCCAGATGGCCGCAAAGAACCCGTCGGTGCGCTGCCGATGAGGCCACAGCCGGAGAAACTGGCCGCCGCCCTCGCCCCCGCTGCACAGCGATGGCGCCTCGCCGACCTTCAGATGGGACAGGACTTCGGCCACCGGGAGCGGGCTGAACTCGCTGTTGGCCTTGCTGAAGGCCTGGGCAATCTGCTCGTTCTCGTCAGGCAGGATGCTGCACGTGGCATACACCAGGCGCCCGCCGGGCTTGAGCAGCCGCGCCGCGCTCTGCAGGATAGCGGCCTGCTTCACGGTCATCTCCTGCACCGACTGGGGCGACTGGCGCCATTTCAGGTCGGGGTTGCGCCGCAGCGTGCCCAACCCGGAACAAGGCGCATCGACGATCACGCGATCGATCTTGCCCGCCAGCCGTTTGATGCGGTCGTCGCGCTCGTGCGCGATGGCGGCCGGATGGACGTTCGACAGCTTGCTGCGCGCCAGGCGCGGCTTGAGCGCATCCAGCCGGTGGGCCGAGGTGTCGAAGGCATACAGGCGCCCCGTGTTGCGCATCGCGGCGCCGATCGCCAGCGTCTTGCCGCCGGCGCCGGCGCAGAAATCCACCACCATCTCGCCGCGCTTGGCGTCCAGCAGCAGCGCCAGCAGTTGCGAGCCTTCGTCCTGCACCTCGATCGCGCCGCGCATGAAAACGTCGAACTGGGTCAACGGCGGCTTGGTGTCGAGCCGCAGGCCCCAGGGCGAATAAGGCGTGGGCTGGGAGGCCACGCCGGCCCGCTTGAGCTCCTGCTGAACTTCCGGGCGCTTGTCGGTCAGCGTATTGACCCGCAGGTCCAGCGCGGCCGGCTGGTTCAGGCTCTCCGCCAGCGCCCAGAACTCGGGACCGAGCTGGTCCTTGAGCGGCTGCACCAGCCACTCGGGGAGGTTGTGGCGATGGCGCTCCAGCAAATCATTGGGCTTGATGGCGTCGCACTGGTCCAGCCAGTTCTTCTCGACATCGGTCAGCGCGCTTTTCAGAAAATCGCGCGGGCCGTGGAACCCCAGGATCGCCATGCGCCGCTCCTTGGGGCCGCTGCCCGAGGGCGACAGGTGATCGAACAGCAGCTTCTTGCGCAGCACGGTGTAAACCGTTTCCGCCAGGGTGGCACGCTCGCGCGGCCCGAACGAGCGGTTGTCGCGAAAGTAGCGGGACACCACGGCGTCGGCCGGGTGATCGAATTTCAAGGTGAGCTTGACGAGCTCGGAACAGGCGTCGAGCAGGGCTTTAGGATGCATGGCCCGATTGTCCCATCGACCCCGGTCCATTCATGAACGACCCTGCCCTGCCCCCTCTCGTCGAAACCCCGCCCGGCCGCTATCGGCACTACAAGGGCATGCTCTATGAAGTCGTCGGCACCGTGCGCCACAGCGAAACGCTGGAGCCGATGACGCTCTACCGGGCGCTCTATGGCGAGCATGGCCTGTGGGTACGGCCCGCCGCCATGTTCAACGAGGACGTGGTGGTCGATGGCCGCAGCCAGCCCCGCTTCGCCAGGCTATAGGCTGGGCAGCAAAGCGGCGATGGCGCGCGGGTAGATCAGGTGCTCCTGCGTCAGGACCCGGGCAGCCAGCGCCTGCGCCGTATCCTGGGGCAGCACCGGCACCACCGCCTGCTCGAGGATCGGACCGTGGTCCAGTTCGGCGGTGACCTGGTGCACCGTGGCGCCGGCCACCCGGCAGCCGGCGTCTATTGCCCGTTGGTGCGTATGCAGGCCGGGGAACGCCGGCAACAACGACGGGTGGATGTTGAGCAGCCGCCCCGGGTATCGACCGACGAACCCGGGCGTGAGGATACGCATGAAACCGGCCAGCACCACCAGCGATGGCTGGTGGCGGTCGATCACCGCAGCCAGTTGGGCGTCGAACGCCTCCCGCGTGGCAAATTGCTTGTGGTCGACCACATCGGTGGCGATCTGGTGCTCGCGCGCCAGGGCCAGGCCGCCGGCGTCGGCCCGGTTGCTGATGACGGCCGCCACCTGCGCGCCGTAGGCCTCTCGCCAGCCCTCGCGCTGGGCGCTGCGGACGATGGCCGCCATGTTGGAGCCGCCGCCGGAGATCAGAATGACGATGTTCTTCATTTATTCAGAGCAAAAATTGCTGGGCAATTTCTTGGTCTGTCCCGCAAAGTAATTCATTATCCCAGCCATGCAATTGCGCCCCCTCAGCCCCATCGAAGCCCGTGTCCTCGCCACCCTGATGGAAAAAGCCCGCACCGTCCCTGACAGCTATCCGTTGACACTCAACGCGCTGATGGCCGGATGCAACCAGAAGACCAGCCGCGAGCCCTTGATGAACGTGAGCGAGGGCCAGGCGCAGGAAGCGCTGGATTCGCTCAAGCTGCTCAGCCTGGTGTTCGAGTCCAGCGGCAGCCGCGTCGCGCGCTGGGAGCACAACTTCCAGCGCGCCGTCGGTGTGCCGGAACAATCGGCGGTGCTGCTGGGCCTGCTGATGCTGCGCGGTCCGCAGACGGCCGGGGAGCTGCGCATCAACAGCGAGCGCTGGTACCGCTTCGCCGACATCTCCTCGGTCGAGGCCTTTCTGGAAGAGCTGCAGGACCGCAGCGCCGAGAAAGGCGGTCCGCTGGTGGTGAAGCTGGCGCGCGCGCCAGGCATGCGCGAACAGCGCTGGGCCCATTTGCTGTGCGGCCCCGTCGACGCCGGCGAAGCCGAGGCGCAGACAGCGTCGCAGATGCCGCCGCAGCATCACCTGCAGGCACGCATCGAAACCCTGGAAAACGAGGTGGCGGCGCTGCGTTCCGCTGTGCAAAACGTCTACCAGCAGCTCGGCATGTCACAACCCGGACACCACGAATAGAACGGCCATGCGGATAATGCGCAAGCAATGGAGAGACCGCCATGGATTTAGCCTTTACCCCTGAAGAACAGCAGTTCCGCGAAGAGGTTCGCGCCTGGGTGCATGCCAATCTGCCCCCGGAGATTTCGCAGAAGGTGCAC
Organism: Ramlibacter sp.; assembly: GCA_036675435.1. GTDB lineage: Bacteria > Pseudomonadota > Gammaproteobacteria > Burkholderiales > Burkholderiaceae_C > Ramlibacter. The sequence continues at coordinate 24,536 of JAKFEZ010000141.1, forward strand.
AACGCCTTGCGCTTGACGCGCGACGACATGCAGCGCTGGGCGCGCATCCTTGGCAGCAAAGGCTGGCTGGGCTACGGCTGGCCCCGGCAGTTCGGCGGCCCCGGCTGGAGCGCCATCCAGAAACACCTGTTCGAGGAAGAATGCGCGCTGGCCGGCGCGCCGCGCATCGTGCCGTTCGGGCCGGTGATGGTGGCGCCGGTGATCATGGCCTTCGGCAGCCCCGAGCAGCAGGAGCGCTTCCTGCCCGGCATCGCCAGCGGCGAAGTGTGGTGGAGCCAGGGCTACAGCGAGCCCGGTTCCGGCTCCGACCTGGCGTCGGTCAAGACCCGGGCCGAGCGCCAGGGCGACAAGTACATCGTCAACGGCCAGAAGACCTGGACCACGCTGGCGCAATACGGCGACTGGATCTTCTGCCTGGTGCGCACCAACACCGAAGGCAAGCCGCAGACCGGCATCTCGTTCCTGCTGATCGACATGAAGTCGCCCGGCGTGACGGTGCGCCCCATCATCATGCTGGACGGCGAGCACGAAGTGAACGAGGTTTTCTTCGACAACGTCGAAGTGCCGGCCGCCAACCTGATAGGCGAGGAGAACAAGGGCTGGACCTATGCCAAGCACCTGCTGTCGCACGAGCGCACCAACATCGCCGACGTGAACCGCGCCAAGCGCGAGCTCGAGCGCCTCAAGCGCATCGCCCAGGCCGAAGGCGTGTACGACAGCCGGGTCGACGGCCCTGCGGCGGGGCGCTTTCGCGACGAGATCGCCAAGCTCGAAGTCGACGTGGTGGCGCTGGAGATGCTGGTGTTGCGCGTCCTGTCGGCCGAAAAATCCGGCAAGAACTCGCTCGACATCGCCGGCCTGCTGAAGATCAAGGGCAGCGAGATCCAGCAGCGCTACAGCGAACTGATGATGCTGGCGGCCGGGCCTTACGCCCTGCCGCTGATCCACGAGGCGATGGACGCTGGCTGGCAAGGCGACTACGTGGGCGCCGCGCACTGCGCGCCGCTGGCCTCGACCTACTTCAACCTGCGCAAGACCACCATCTACGGCGGCTCGAACGAGGTTCAACGGAACATCGTCGCGCAGACGGTGTTGGGCTGAAGCCCAACACCGTCTGCGCGATGCGCCGTAACCACAGCTCCCCCCAGTCCCCTCCACGAGGGGGCTCCAGCCGGATGAATGCAGGAGAGAACCATGGACTTTGATTTCAGCGACGACCAGGAACAACTGCGCGACGCGGTGCGCCGCTGGGTCGACAAGGGCTACGGCTTCGAGCGCCGCAACGCGATCGCCCGGGCTGGCGGCTTCGACCGCGCCGCCTATTCGGAGCTGGCCGATCTGGGCCTTACCGGGCTGTACATCGCCGAGGATCACGGCGGGATGGGCATGGGACCGGTCGAAGCCATGGTGGCCATGGAGGAACTTGGGCGCGGGATCGTGCTCGAGCCCGTGGCGCAGGCCTTGATCGCCGGCGGTGTGCTCGGCGGCTATGCCGACGAGGCCGTCCAGTCGGCGTGGCTGGCGAAGATCGCCAGCGGTGAGCGCCTGGTCACGCTGGCTTACCAGGAGCGCAAGGCGCGCTGGCGCCTCGACCGCTGGGAGACGCTGGCGGCATCCACGGGCGATGCCTGGGTGCTCACTGGCGCCAAGAGCGTGGTGCCCGCCGGCGACCAGGCCGATGCATGGCTGGTGCCCGCATCAGTTAACGGCACGCTCGCGCTGTTCCTGGTGGAGCGCGGCGCCAGCGGCGCCAAGGCCAGGGGCTACGGTACGCAGGAAGGCGGTCGCGCCGCCGAGGTCACCTTCCACGACACACCCGCCACACTGGTCACGCGCGAGGGACAGGTCGCGCTGGAGCATGCGGTCGATATCGGCATCGCGGCCACTTGCGCCGAAGGCGTGGGCGTCCTGGACAAGACCATGGAAGTCACGGTGGAGTACATGAACACGCGCAAGCAGTTCGGCGTGGCCCTGTCGACCTTCCAGGCGCTGCGCCACCGGGTCGCGGACATGAAGATGCAGCTGGAGCTGGCACGATCGATGAGCTACTACGCGGCGCTCAAACTCAACGCGCCGGTCGAGGAACGGCGCCGTGCGTTGGCCCGGGCCAAGTACCAGCTGGGCGTGTCGATGCGCTTCATCGGGCAGAACTCGGTGCAGCTGCACGGCGGCATCGGCGTCACCGACGAATACATCGGCAGCCACTACTTCAAGAAGCTGACCCAGCTGGAGCTGAGCTTCGGGGATACCCTGCACCACCTGGGCGAGGTGTCGGAAAGAATGCAGGACACGGCGGGCGTTTTCGCGTGAGAGGGCCGCTGCGCGCGGGTGAATTACGCGCCCGGCACTGGAAAGAACAAGATGACGTCACGCCGCCTCATGCTCACCTGTCGGTGCCCGAGCTGACCTACTGAGCGGACGCCGTCAGCGTCAACAGTGCAGGCGGGAGTTCTTGGGCAGGTGCGCCATCAGGAACTCCATCTGGTCCGCCAGGATGCGGCGGTTGCGCAGGATGAAGTCTTCCCACAGGCTGGGAATGTAGGGCGCATACAGCAGGGGCATGCGCGCCTGCTCGGGCGTTCGGCTGCTCTTGCGGTGGTTGCAGGCCCGGCAGGCCGTCACCACGTTCATCCAGTGGTCGCGGCCGTTCTGGGCAAACGGGATGATGTGCTCCCGCGTCAGCTCTTCCTCTTCGAAATCGTCGCCGCAGTAGGCGCAGACGTTGCGGTCGCGCGCAAACAGCTTGCTGTTGGTGAGCCCAGGTTTCAGGTCGAACGGATTGATATTGGGCACGCCCTTGGTGCCGATGATGCTGCTGACGGCGATCTGCGATTGCGCGCCGGTCATCGCGTTGTGGCCGCCTCGAAACAGCGCCACCTGCGCGCCCACCTCCCAGCGCACTTCGTCGGCGGCGTAGTGCAGCACGGCCTGCTCCAGCGAGATCCACGACTGGGGCAGCCCTTGGGCGGACAGCTTCAGAACCTTCAAAACACGACTCCTTGAACGAACCAGGAAACCACGCAGAGGTCGGCGCCAGCGCCTGGCGGCGCTGTACAGCACAATATACCCTGTTTTCGTGTCCATCCGCCCCGCGGGAAATGCCTGCGATGCTTGGCGGGCGGGCACGAGCTGCTATCAAAAAGATACCGCACCCTTTCACGCCGGCCGCGATGCAGATATTCAGAGGCTTCAACCACCCGGGAATCGCCGACGCCTGCGCGCTCACCATCGGCAATTTCGACGGCGTGCACCGCGGCCACCAGGCCATGCTCGCGCTGCTGAACAATGAGGCGAGGCACCGGGGCGTGCCCAGCTGCGTACTGACGTTCGAGCCGCATCCGCGCGACTACTTCGCCCGGCTGGCGCGCAAGCCCGAGCTGGCCCCAGCCCGCATCGCGACCCTGCGCGACAAGCTCACCGAGCTGGCGCGCTGCGGCGTCGACCAGTGCGTGGTGCTTTCGTTCGACGCGCGCCTGTCGTCGCAAGTTCCCGAGGCCTTCATCGACACCGTGCTGGTGCGCGGCCTGGGCGCGAAGTACGTGCTGGTCGGCGACGACTTCCGGTTCGGAGCGAAGCGCGCCGGCGACTACGCCATGCTGGACGCGGCGGGCAGCGCCAAGGGCTTCGACGTCGCCCGCATGAACAGCTACGAGGTGCACGGGCTGCGGGTTTCCAGTTCGGCGGTGCGTGAGGCCCTGGCGCGCGGCGACATGGACGACGTCGCGGCCCTGCTGGGCCGGCCCTACAGCATCAGCGGCCACGTGGTGCATGGCCGCAAGCTGGGCCGCGACCTGGGCCGGGATGCCATGCACCCCATGGGGATGCGGACTTTGAACCTGCGCTTTTCCCACTGGAAGCCGGCCGCCAGCGGCATCTTCGCGGTGCGCGTGAGCGGCCTGGGCGAACAGCCGCTGCCCGGCGTGGCCAACCTGGGAATCCGGCCCTCGCTCGACCCAACCGACGTCAACGGCGGACGGGTGCTCCTGGAGACGCATTGCCTGGAATGGCCGCAGTCGCTGGGCAGTGAGGGGGGCTACGGTAAAATCATCCGGGTGGAACTGCTGCACAAACTGCACGACGAGCTCAAATACGACGGTCTGGAAGCCCTGACGCAGGGCATTCGCAAGGACTGCGAGGACGCTCGTGCCTACTTTGCCGCCACCCGTCGCCAGACGACGCGCGACCGAATTTGACGGGCTGTCGTTGCGGCCCGCTGCCGAAGGGACCCTTCGGGCCTGCCGCAATCCATCTCTCGCCCCGAACATCCCGGATTGCGGGTCCAGCCCGCAATGACATCCCCAAGGCATCGCCATGACAGACAAGACCGACTACCGCGCCACGCTCAACCTGCCCGACACGCCGTTCCCGATGCGCGGCGACCTGCCCAAGCGCGAGCCGGCCTGGGTGAAGGCGTGGGAAGACGAAGGCCTGTACAAGAAGCTGCGCGCGGCCCGCTGCGGCCACGAGAAATTCGTGCTGCACGATGGCCCGCCCTATGCCAACGGCCAGATCCACATGGGCCACGCGGTCAACAAGATCCTGAAGGACATGATCGTCAAGGCGCGCCAGCTCAAGGGGCTGGATGCGGCCTACATCCCGGGCTGGGACTGCCATGGCCTGCCGATCGAGAACGCGATCGAGAAGAAGCACGGGCGCAACCTGCCGCGCGACGAGATGCAGGCCAAGAGCCGCGCCTTCGCCGCCGAGCAGATCGGCATCCAGATGGCCGGCTTCAAGCGCCTGGGCGTGCTGGGCGATTGGGACCACCCCTATCGCACGATGGACTTCGTCAATGAAGCCCAGGAAATCCGCGCGTTCAAGCGCGTGGTGGAACGCGGCTTCGTCTACCGCGGCCTGAAGCCGGTGTACTGGTGCTTTGACTGCGGCTCGTCGCTGGCCGAGTTCGAGATCGAATATGCGGACAAGAAGTCCCAGACGCTGGATGTGGGGTTCAAGGCGAACGATGCCGCAAAGGTGCTGGCTGCGTTCGGGGTGGCCGCAAGCGCCAAACCCGTCTACATCGTCATCTGGACCACCACCGCCTGGACCATCCCGGCCAACCAGGCGCTCAACCTCAATCCCGAACTCGACTATTCGCTGGTCGATACCCCGCGCGGCCTGCTGGTGCTGGCCGCATCGCTGGTGGGCAATTGCCTGGAGCGCTACAAGCTCACCGGCACGGTGCTGGCCACGGTCAAGGGCGAGAAGCTCGGTGGGCTCGATTTCCAGCATCCGCTGTACGACGTGCACGCGGGCTACCGCCGCCTCTCGCCGGTGTACCTGGCCGACTACGCCACCGCCGACGACGGCACCGGCATCGTCCACTCGTCGCCCGCCTACGGCCTGGACGACTTCAACTCCTGCGTCGCCCACGGCCTGGCTTATGACGACATTCTCAATCCGGTGCAGGGCAACGGCGCCTATGCGGCCGATTTCCCGCTGTTCGGCGGCCTCAACATCTGGAAGGCGGTTCCGCGCATCATCGAGGTGCTGGGCGAGGCCGACCGCCTGTTCGCCACCGAAGGCATCAGCCACAGCTACCCGCATTGCTGGCGCCACAAGAGCCCGGTGATCTATCGCGCCGCGGCCCAATGGTTCATCCGCATGGACGAAGGCGAAGGCGTTTTCACCCGCGACAAGGCGCCCAGGACGCTGCGGCAGATGGCCTTGGACGCCATCGAGGAAACCGGCTTCTACCCCGAAAACGGCAAGGCCCGGCTGCAGGCCATGATCGCCGGTCGGCCCGACTGGTGCATCAGCCGCCAGCGCAGCTGGGGCGTGCCCCTGCCCTTCTTCCTGCACCGGGATTCGGGCGAGCTGCACCCGCGCACCATGGAAATCCTCGATACCGCCGCCAACATGGTCGAGCAAGGCGGCATCGAGGCCTGGAGCAAGGCCACGGCCGAATCCATCATCGGCGCCGAAGACGCGCAGCTCTATGCCAAGAGCACCGACATCCTGGAAGTCTGGTTCGATTCCGGCACCACCCACACCACCGTGCTCAGGCATTCGCACGCCGGTGCCGCCCACGAAAACGGGCCGGAAGCCGACCTGTACCTCGAAGGCCATGACCAGCATCGCGGCTGGTTCCACTCCTCGCTGCTCACGGCCTGCGCCATGTACGGGCGCGCGCCGTACCGCGGCCTGCTCACCCACGGTTTCACCGTGGACAGCCAGGGCCGCAAGATGAGCAAGTCGCTGGGCAACGGCATCGAGCCCGACGAGGTCAACAAGAAATTCGGCGCCGAAATCACCCGGCTGTGGGTCGCCGCTTCCGACTACTCCGGCGACATCGCCGGCGACGAAAAGATCCTGGCGCGCGTGGTGGATGCCTATCGCCGCATCCGCAATACCCTGCGCTTCCTGTTGGCCAACGTCAGCGACTTCGACCCGGCCAGGGATGCCGTGCCTCTGGCCGAAATGCTGGAGATCGACCGCTACGCATTGACGCGCGCTGCGCAGTTCCAGGCCGAGGTGCTGGCCCACTACGAGATCTACGAGTTTCACCCCGTCGTCGCCAAGCTGCAGGTCTATTGCTCGGAAGACCTGGGCGCGTTCTACCTGGATATCCTGAAGGACCGGCTGTACACCACCGCGCCCAAGTCGCTGGCGCGGCGCAGCGCCCAGACCGCGCTGTGGAACATCACCCACGCCATGCTGCGCTGGATGGCGCCCTTCCTCAGCTTCACGGCCGAGGAAGCCTGGAAACTGTTCGGGTCGTCCGAATCCATCTTCTTCGAGACTTACGCCGAAATCGGCGGTCCCGACGAGGAGTTGCTGGCCAAGTGGGCACGCATCCGGGCCGCCCGGGAACTGGTCAACAAGGAGATCGAATCGCTGCGCGAGGCGGGGCAGGTCGGCTCGTCGCTGCAGGCGAACGTGGAGCTGACGGTGCCGATGGCGAGCCATGGCGAGCTCTGGGCTTCGCTGGCCAGCCTGCAGGACGACCTGAAGTTCGTGTTCATCACCTCGGCCATGTCGATCGTGGCGGGCGATACCATGGCCGTGAAAGTCACGCCGTCGCAAGCCGTCAAGTGCGAACGCTGCTGGCATTGGCGCGATGACGTCGGCCACGACCCGGCGCATCCGGGGATCTGCAGCCGCTGCACCAGCAACCTGTTCGGCGCCGGCGAGCCGCGGCAGTTCGCGTGATGTTCCGCAAGGCCTCGGGCTCGTGGCTGCCCTGGCTCAGCCTGGCGCTGGCCATCTTCATCGCCGACCAGGTGACCAAGGTGCTGATCCTGGGGTACTACCGCCTGGGCGACTCGACCTATGTGACCAGCTTCTTCAATGTGGTGAGGGCGCACAACACCGGGGCCGCCTTCTCGTTCCTGGCCGGGGCGTCGGGCTGGCAGCGCTGGTTCTTTACGGCGATCGGCATCGCCGCGGCGGTCTTCATCATCTGGATGCTGCGCTCGCACGCCGGCCAGAAGCTGTTCTCGTTCGCGCTGGCCTGCATCCTGGGCGGCGCCATCGGCAATGTGGTGGACCGGCTGGTGCACGGCTACGTGGTGGACTTCGTCCAGGTGCACTGGCGCGGCTGGTACTTCCCGGCCTTCAACGTGGCCGACGCCGCGATTTCGGTGGGCGCTGCCTGCCTGATCCTCGACGAGCTGTTGCGGGTGCGCAAAACACGCTAGCGCTTTGGTTGCCGGTTTCGATTGTTGCGCCGCACCAAAGCGTATAGTTGAAACCTAAAGCAATGAAGCATCTGTTGAATCTTCTGGCGGCCGTTGCGCTGCTGGTCTGGGGAACCCATCTCGTACGCGCCGGCATCCTGAGGGTGTTCGGCGCCAACCTGCGCAATGTCCTGGCACACAGCGCCGCCAACCGCTGGACGGCCGCCATCTCGGGCCTGGGCGTCACCGCCCTGGTGCAGTCGAGCACCGCCACCGCCCTGATCGTTTCCTCTTTCGTCGGCCAGGGCCTGGTGACGCTGCCGCTGGCATTGGCGGTGATGCTGGGAGCCGATGTCGGCACCAGCCTGATGGCGGTGCTGTTCTCGTTCGACTTCTCCTGGCTCTCGCCCTTGTTCATCTTCGTGGGCGTGGTGCTGTTCCTGTCGCGAGAGGCCACGCCGGCCGGGCGTATCGGCCGCATCCTGATCGGGCTGGGCCTCATGCTGCTCGCCCTGGGGCTGGTGGCCGGGTCCACCGAAATCATGACACAGTCGCCGGTCGTGAGAGCGCTGCTGGGGTCCATCACCAGCGAGTTGATGCTCGAGATCACAGTCGGCGCTTTCCTCTCGGTGGTGGCGTATTCCAGCCTGGCCATCGTGCTGCTGATCGCGACCATGGCGTCTTCCGGCCTGATGCCGATCGAGCCGGCGCTCGGCCTGGTGCTGGGCGCCAATCTCGGCAGCGGCTTGCTGGCCGTGCTGACGACCGCCCGGTCCGCGGTCGAAGTGCGTCAGGTTCCGCTGGGCAATTTCATCTTCAAGGCAATGGGCGTGCTCATCGCCGTCCCGCTGGTCGGCCTGTGGCTGCGCTACGCCCGCCCCTATGTGCACGACCGCGCCACGGTGGTGGTGCTGTTTCACCTGAGCTTCAACCTGCTGGTCGCGGTGCTGTTCATCGGGGTGACCGGTGTGGTGTCGCGGTGGGTCGTGCGCTGGCTGCCCAAGCCCGAGAAATCGCTGGTGGCCAACCGGCCCCACCACCTCGACTCCTCGGCGCTGGAGACGCCGTCGCTGGCGATTTCATGCGCCGCGCGCGAAGCCCTGCACCAGGCCGACGTGGTCGAGACCATGCTGGTCGGCATGCTGCGGGTGATCAAGAACAACGACCTGAAGCTGGCCGAAGACCTGCGCAAGCTCGATGACACCGTCGATGAACTCTATTCGGCGATCAAGTACTACCTGACCAAGATCTCGCGCGAGGCTTTGGGTGAAGAAGAAAGCCGGCGCTGGACCGACATCATCAGCTTCACGATCAACATGGAGCAGATCGGCGACATCGTCGAGCGCATCCTGATCGACATCGAAGACAAGAAAATCAAGAAGGGGCGCAGCTTCTCCGACGCCGGCATGGCCGAGATCTGCGAGTTGCACGCGCGCCTGATCGACAACCTGCGCCTGGGCATGAGCGTGTTCCTCAACGGCTCGGTGCGCGATGCGCAGAAGCTGCTGGAAGAGAAAGCGCGTTTTCGGGACCTGGAGCGCGCCTATGCCTCCACCCACCTCAACCGGCTGTCTGGCAACACCATGCAGAGCATCGAAACCAGCTCACTGCACATCGACCTGATCAGTGACCTGAAGCGAATCAACTCGCACATCTGCTCGATCGCCTACCCCATCCTCGACTCGGCCGGCGCGCTGGCCCCCAGCCGGCTGCGGCAAGTGCAACTGGACGAGCCCAATCAGGGCATCAGTGCTTCTCAGGTTCGACCTTGACGCGCTCTTTGACGCAGTAGTCCACCAGCGCGTCGATCTCGGTCGATTTGTCGAATACGGCATCGGCGCCCAGCTGGGCGCAGCGCCAGCGCACGTCGCTGGTCGCATGGTTGCTCAGCACCACCATCTTCTGCGTCGGGCGCCGCCAGCGGCAGGCTTCGAGAATGTTCAGCCCGCTGCCCTCTTTGAGGAACAGGTCGATGATGGCCAGATCCCAGTACGCGTCGTTCTGGGCCAGCCACTTCTTGCCTTCATACTCGGTTTCGGCCGTACCGACCGGCTCCACCAGCGCCAACTCCTGCAGCGTCTCGATGAGGTTCTCACGAATCGTCGGGCTGTCCTCGACGATGTAAGCACGGAACTTCATGATTTTCTCCAATGCGGCCCGCGGGCTGTACGCCTTGTCACGGGTTTTTGCTCAATGAAAACCAATCTAGCCCCGCACATTCGGCCCGGTTGAAAGCCCGAAGGCCTAGCAGCTGTAGGAAGTTTCGCCTGCGCTCGCTGCGGGAAGCCGCCTACAAGCCCGCTTTCACGAGGATGAGCGCGGCCTCGGTCGTGAATTCGTCCTGCTCCAGGCGGCTGAGGACCTCACGCCGGTCCATCAATCGAAACTGAGCCACCTCACCGTCCTGGTTGGACGGCACGACGCCATCGGGCAGGACACAGCGGTACCAGTCGATGTATTCCACCACGTAGCCCGCGCCGGTGTCGGCGCTGGGCCGGCGGGTGTGGATGCGGCCGCAGTGCCGTAACGCCTGCAGTTGCGCTGCCTGCAGGCCCGCTTCTTCCCAGGTCTCGCGCTCCAGGGCCTGCGTCAGCGAGTCGGAGGCAGGGACCATCCCGCCCATCAGCGTATCCCACAGCCCCGGGTCGTTCGGCTTGTCGAGTGCGCGCTGCTGCACCCAGTGGCGGCCGTCCGGCGCGAAACCTGCCAGATGCACCGCGAAGGTGGTGATGCCCAGGGGGCGGACCACCGCCCGTTCGACGGTGCCCAGCACGCGGCCGGCTTCATCGGTGACGGCCAGCTGCTCGTCGCGCCAGGCATGGGCTCGGCCCGACTCACGCAGGGCCGCTGCCAGTTGTGCCAGGCTCCCGGTCAACTCGCCGTTGACTTGCCAGCCCTCGCGGCCCGGCGCGGCTTGCACCAGGCCAGCCCTGCCGAGCGCCGCCGCAGGCAGGGCCTCTTCGAAGAAGCCGGGCTCGACGGTTCCGATGCGTGCCGAGCCGGCCCACAAAGGGACGCGCGGCACGCGGGGCGGAAGGTCCGCCCCCGCGGCCAGCGCCGCCAGCCACTGCACGCCGGGTTCCAGATTCACAGTGTCAGAATGGTGCAGCCCGTGGTCTTGCGCGCTTCCAGGTCGCGATGGGCCTGCTGCACCTGTTCCAGCGGCAGGCGCTGGTCGATGCGGATCTTGACCTGGCCGCTGGTCACCGCGGCGAACAGGTCGTCGGCCATGGCCTGTGTGCTTTCGCGGGTGGCGATGTGGGTGAACAGGGTCTGCCGCGTGACATACAGCGAACCCTTGGCGCCCAGCATGCCGGGCGCGAACGGCGCCGGCGGGCCCGAGGCGGCGCCGAAGCTGGCCATCAGCCCGAACGGCTGCAGGCAGTCGAGCGACTTGTCCCAGGTGTCCTTGCCGACCGAGTCGTACACCACCTTCACGCCGCGCCCGCCGGTGATGTCCTTGACGCGGGCCAGGAAATCCTCCTTGGCATAGTTGATGACGTGGGCCGCGCCGTGCTCTTTGGCCAACGCACATTTCGCATCCGAGCCGGCCGTGCCGATCAGCTGCAGACCCATGGCACGTGCCCATTGGCAAGCAATCAGGCCAACCCCGCCGGCCGCCGCGTGGAACAGCACGAAGTCACCCTCTTTCAGCCCGCCCTGGGGCTGGGTCTTCTTCAAGAGGTATTGGGCGGTGAGTCCCTTGAGCATCATCGCGGCGCCCGTGTCGAAATCGATCCCGTCGGGCAGCTTGCACACGCACTTGGCCGGCATCACCCGCTGTTCGCAGTAGCTGCCCGGCGGCTGGCTGGCATAAGCGGCACGGTCTCCGGGCTTCAAGTGAGTGACGCCCGCGCCCACCGCCTCCACCACGCCGGATGCCTCCATGCCCAGCGTCGCCGGCATCTGCAGCGGGTACATGCCGGTGCGATGGTAGACGTCGATGAAATTCAGGCCCACTGCCTGATGCCGGATCCGGATTTCGCCCGGGCCGGGCTCGCCCACCGCGATGTCGGCCACTTTCAGCTGCTCGGGACCTCCGGGCTGTTCGATCTGCACTGCTCTGCTCATGATGTCCTTCTCCAGGATTCAGGGTTCAGGCGGGCATCCTGCCATGAAACTGCAAGCCTTGCCTCCGGCAATCCATTCGCTTGCGCTTACAGTGCTGGACTGCATGAACCATCGCCTGGATTTTCGTACCGCCGCCTTGCTTACCCTCCCGCCCCTGCTTTGGGCCGGCAACGCGGTGGTGGGGCGGGCGATGGATGGACTGGTCCCCCCGGTCACCCTGAATTTTCTGCGCTGGGCGCTGGCCTTCCTGCTGCTGCTGCCACTGGCCGGCTGGGTACTGCGCCCCGGCAGCGGCTTGTGGCTTCACTGGAAGCGCTACGCCGTGCTCGGCCTGCTAGGCGTAGGCTGCTACAACGCCTTGCAGTACCTGGCGCTCAAGACCTCGACGCCACTGAACGTCACCCTGGTCGCATCCAGCTCGCCGGTCTTCATGCTGGTGATCGGCGCGCTGTTCTTCAAGCAGCGGGTGACCCAGCGCCACATCACGGGCGCCGTGCTGTCGATCGCCGGCGTGCTGGTGGTGCTCAGCCGAGGCGACTGGAACCTGCTGCTGCAAGTGCGGCTGGTCCCCGGCGACCTGTACGTCCTGCTGGCGACGGCGGCCTGGGCGTTCTACAGCTGGCTGTTGATTCGCCCCGGCGACCCCCCGGCGATCCGCGCCGACTGGGCGGCTTTCCTGATGGCCCAGGTCGCCATGGGGCTGGCCTGGTCCGGTCTTTTTGCCGCCGGCGAATGGGCAGCCGGCGACACGCACATCGAATGGGGATGGCCAGTGGCCGCCGCGCTGGCCTATGTCGCGATCGGTCCGGCCGTCATCGCGTA
>JAKFEZ010000218.1:0-8266 GCA_036675435.1 Ramlibacter sp.
GCGCAGTCGGCTTACTACCCCAGCCTGCGGCTGAGCGGCTCGGCCGGGCTGGGCGCGGCCAGCATCGGTGACCTGTTCAGCGCCTCGGCCTTGGTCTGGTCGCTGGGCGCTTCACTGGCGCAGACGGTGTTCGATGCCGGCGCGATCGGTGCGCGGGTCGAGCGCGCGCGCGGCGGGCTGGAAGAGGCGGCGGCGCGCTACCGCCAAACTGTTCTGGCCGCGTTCCAGGACGTCGAGAACCAGCTGGTGGCGTCGCGCGTGCTGCAGCAGCAACTGGGCTTGCGCCAGCAAGCCTCGCAGTCGGCCAACCTGGTGGAGCAGCAAGTCTTGAACCGCTACCTGGCCGGGCAAGTGGGCTACACGGACGTGATCAACGCCCAGGTCACGGCCCACAACGCCCGCAGTGCGGTGGCGCAGGCGCTGGCCGACCGGCAGGTGGCGGCGGTTGCGCTGATTCAGGCGCTGGGCGGCGGCTGGACCGGCCTGTGAAAGGCGCGGCCTGCCAGCCGCGCCACCACATACCGCAAAAACTGCAAGGGATTGATTCGCGTCAGTGCGCCCACGCGCCCGTGGGCTTACTGTTCGTTCATGGGACGCCGCATTCTTATCCTCCTTGCCGCTGCGTTCCTGGCGTGCGCGGCGCAGGCCAACATCGTCACCCAGAAAAGCAAGGTCAACGGCGTGACCGTGGCCGTGACGGCCGGCAACCTCGGGCCCGACGCGAGCGTGTGGGACTTTGCGGTGGTGCTTCGGACCGATCGCAAGAACCTGCCCGACGATCTGCTCAAGAGCGCAGTGCTCATCGACCCCGCAGGCCGCCAGTACAAGGCGCTGATCTGGGAAGGCGCGCCCGCGAGCGGAAGCCACCGCGGCGGCGTGCTCAAGTTCATCGCCATCGAACCGCGGCCCGATTCGGTCGAGCTTCGCATCACCCGGCCCGGCGAGCGCAAACCGCGCTCCTTCAGCTGGCTGCTGCATCACGGGCTGGTGGCCTCGCGCTAGAGTCCTCCCGCGTTCCCTCACCCGCGCCCTCTCCCAGAGGGAGAGGGAGTCATTCAACTCTTGGCCCATTCCCCCCGGTGCGCTCCTCTATGATGAGGCGCGAAGACCAAAGGGGACGGGATGATCGTCGAAGGCATCGAGGTGCGTGTCGAGGGGGAGGGCGTCGAGACCATCGTGATGATCCACGGCTGGCCCGACACCTGGCGGCTCTGGGATGCGCAAGTCGAGCGCCTGAAAAGCCGTTACCGCTGCGTGCGCTTTACCCAGCCCGGTTTCGATCCGGACCTGCCGCCGCGCCCGCTGTCGGTCGCGCAGATGGTGGACTTCTACCGGGCGGTGATCGACCGCGTCAGCCCCGGGCGGCCTGTCACCTTGCTGCTGCACGACTGGGGCTGCCTCTACGGCTACCAGTTCGCGGCCGCCCACCCGGACCGCGTGTCGCGCATCATCGGCGTGGACATCGGCGACGCCAGCGCCAGCGCCTATCTGCAATCGCTTTCAGTCAAGGCCAAGCTGATGATTGCCGGCTACCAGCTCTGGCTGGCCCTGGCGTGGAAGCTTGGCGGCAGTATCGGCGACCGCATGACGCGATCCATGGCGCGATGGCTGCGCTGCCGCAGCGACGCGGCGGCGATCGGGTGGCAGATGAACTATCCCTACTACCACCTGTGGACCGGCCGCATGCGCAAGCTGGCGCGCTTCACGCCGCATTGCCCGATGCTGTACCTCTACGGCGAGCGCAAACCCTTCATGTTCCATTCGCCGCAATGGCTGGCCCAGATCGCCGCGCTCCCCGGCGGCGCCGTGCGCGGCTTCCCCACCGGCCACTGGATCATGTCGCAGCAGCCCGACGCCTTCGCCCAAGCTATCGACGACTGGTTAATTGGGGTCAGATTCCAATTTCCGGCCGAGAGTGCGCTTCACGCCTGATGCTGTCCCAGCAAGGCCAGCATGCCGGCCTCCAGGCTTTCCATGCGGCTGGCCAGCTGGGGCGCCGATTGCTTGGATATCTTCATGTACTGCTGGAAGCTGTGCAGCAGCGCCGGCCGGTCCGCATGATGCAGCAACAGGGTGGCCAAAGCTGCCTGCAGCACCTGCACCTGCGCGGCAAGCGCCAGCTGGTTCTCCATCAGGCCGTTGATGTTCTCGTGGTGCAGTTCCAGCATCTCTTGCGCTTGGGTCGAATCCATCATGGTCTCGGATTGGGTTGATAAGCGCAATGTAGCGCCAACCGACCCGGCCGCGCGCGTCCACTGCTCCCTCGCGAAACTCAGCGCCCGGGCACCAGCGTGACCACCGCGACCCAGCCCAGCGTCAGCACGACGACCGACAGCACGAACCACAGCAACAGCCAGGGCCGGTGGCGCGCCGCCCGCATCCGCCGGCCAACGCCCGAGCCGGCCGCCGGACTGCGCGCAGGCGGCCTGAGCGACTCGTCGTACGCCGCCCGGCTTGGCGGATCCGACAGCACCTGGTAGGCGTGATTGATGCGTGCCATCGTCTCGCTGGAATCGCCGCGGCCTTCGTAGCGATCGGGGTGATAGCGCCGCGCCATGCGACGATAGGCCGCCCGCACGTCTTCGGCGCTCGCGTCGCGCGGGATGCCCAGGGTCTTGTAATGATTGGCGGTCCGGCTCATCGGCTGGCACCCGGCGGCGGCGTCTTGGGCCGGTAGTCGCAGTACTGGATCACCGCGCATTCCCAGCAGCGCGGCGTGCGCGCGACGCACACATAGCGGCCATGCAGGATCAGCCAGTGATGCGCGTCGTGCAGGTACTCTTGCGGCACGCGCTTGAGCAGCATCATCTCCACTTCCAGCGGATTCTTGCCGGGCGCCAGCCCCGTGCGATTGCTGACCCGGAAGATATGCGTGTCCACTGCCATCGTCGCTTCGCCGAATGCGGTGTTCAGCACCACGTTGGCGGTCTTGCGGCCGACGCCCGGCAGGGCTTCCAGCGCCTCACGCGTGCGCGGGACCACGCCGCCGTGCTGTTCGACCAGGATGCGGCAGGTTTCCATCAGGTTGCGTGCCTTGGTGCGGTACAGGCCGATGGTCTTGATGTAGCCCTCCAGCCGTTCCAGCCCCAGCTCGAGCATGGCTTGCGGTGTGTTGGCCACCGGGAACAGCTTGCGCGTGGCCTTGTTCACGCCCACGTCGGTGGCCTGGGCCGACAGCAGCACGGCGGCCAGCAATTCGAAAGGCGTGGTGAATTCCAGCTCGGTCGTGGGCAGCGGGTTGGCCGCTCGCAAGGTGGCAAAGAACGGCTCGATCTGGTCTTTTTTCATGCCGGTGCAGTGTAGGGGCTTGATGAGCGCAGCACGGGTCGGCGAGGATTGCGGGCCGCACAGGCCTCTGCTACATTGTCAACAATCGATCATTTACCAACCCATCCTTTGAACGATCTCGCCGCCGTGCCGGTGCCCACGTTTCGCGTGGACCGGCTCCCCAAGAGCACCTTCCGGCAGCACATCGCCGAGCGGCTGCGCTCGGCCATCCTGGGCGGCGACATCGCGCCCGGCGCCCAACTGGTGGAAGCGACGCTGGCCACGCAGTTCAGCGTCAGCCGGGGCCCGTTGCGCGAGGCGCTGCGCCAGCTGGTGGAAGAAGGCCTGCTGGTCACCGTGCCGTACACGGGCACCCACGTGATTTCCCTGTCGGTGGACGACGTGCGCGAGATCTACTCCATGCGCATCGTGCTGGAGCGGTTCGCTTTCGAGCAGGCCTGGAGCCGGCGCGACGAAGCTTTCCGGCGCGAACTGCATCGGCGCAACGATGCACTCACGGCGACCATCGACGCCGGCGACGACGCGGCCAGCATCCTGGCCGAGCTCGACCTGCATGGGCTGGTGTACGAAGCCTGCGGGCATCGGCTGCTGCAGCGCACCTGGCACAGCCTGCGCGGCCGGCTGCAGCTCTATTGGGCCGCGCACCACCGCGCCCACGCCACGCGCGGGCCGCGCCGCGACAGCCACGACAACTATGTGCGCATCGCCCTGGGCGACGACCTCGACGCGATGCTGGCCGAGGTCTCCAGCCACATGGCCCGCGGTGCCGAGCAGACCCAGAAATTCCTGAAGATCGCCTTGCCGACCGTTTCATCACCCGTTCCGACGCCCGCTTCCCAGTCACCCACAGGAGAACTGACATGACCATCGACCGACGCACCACTTTGTCCGGCCTGGCCGCCGGCGCCCTCGGCCTCATGCTGCCCCACGCGGCGCGCGCGCAGTCGGGCGGCACGCTGGACCAGATCAAGCAGCGCGGCAGCCTGCGCGTCGGCGTCACGCAGGCGCCGCCCTGGTACTCCAAAGATCCGAAGAACGGCGAGTGGGCATCGGGCGTGGGCGTGTCCATGGGCAAGGCCATGGCCGCCGCGCTGGGCGCGAAGTTCGAGCCGGTCGAGGTGACCTGGGGCACCGCCATCGCGGCGCTGCAGGGCGGCAAGATCGACATCATGTACATGATGGACGCGACGCCCGAGCGTGCGCAGGCCGTCGATTTCCCGCAGACGCCGCTGCTCTACTACTCGCTGGCCGTGCTGGCGCGGGACGACCTGTCCGTGAGCAAGTGGTCCGACCTGAACCAGCCCAGCGTGCGCATCGCCGTCCCGCAGGCCAGCAGCATGGACAAGTTCCTGAGCGAGAACGTCTCCAAGGCGACCATCCAGCGCTTCCCCGGCAACGCCGAGGCGATCGCCGCCTACCAGGCCGGCCGCGCCGACGCGGTCTGCCTGTTCCACCCGCCGCTGCTGGCCGCGCGCCAGCGCCTGGGCACCGGAAAGATCGTGGTGCCGACGCCGGCTCAGTCGCAGGCATCGAGCGCCGCTGTGCGCAAGGACGACAAGGCCTTCCTGGCTTTCGTCGACAAGTCGCTGGCCGACTACTACAAGAGCGGCCAGACGCAGAAGTGGTACGAGGAATTCCTGGTGGGCTTCGGGCTGAACCCGAAGGCCTCGCCGCCAGTCATGAAGGAAATGCTCTGAATCGCTGAGGCCGGCAGCAGCGCATGTACATCTGGGACTTCACGCCCGTCTTCGCCAATTCGGGCATCCTGGCCCAGGGGCTGCTGAACACGCTCAAGATCACCGGCACGGCCCTGGCTTTCGGCGTGCCGCTGGGCCTGGCGCTGGCCCTGCTGCGCCTGTCGCACCGGCGCTGGCTGTCATGGCCGGCCGGTTTCGTCATCGAGTTCTTCCGCACCACGCCGCCGCTGGTCCAGCTGTTCTGGTTCTTCTTTGCGCTGCCGATCCTGATCCGGGTCGAGATGACGCCCTTCGTGGCCGCGGCGCTGACCTTCTCGATCCAGTCATCGGCGTTCTTCGCCGAGGTGTTTCGCGGCGGCATCGTTTCGATCGAACGCGGCCAGTGGGAAGCCTCGCGCGCCATCGGCATGACGCAGGGCCAGGCCATGCGTCGCATCATCCTGCCGCAAGCCGTGCGCCGCATGATCCCCGCCTTCATGGAGCGGTCGATCGAGCTCATGAAGACGACCACGCTGGTGGCGACCGTCTCTTATGCAGACCTGCTGTTCCAGGCCAACGAGCTGGCCCAGAAGACCTTCCGGCCGCTTGAGGTGTTCACCGTCACCGCGCTGATCTACTTCTTCGTCATTTTTGCGGCGAGCCTGCTGGTGCACAGGCTGGAGCGCCGGCTCGCCGTGAGCGGCGAGACCACGGCCCACTAGCAGGGAATGGCCATGCGCTGGGATTTCGCCTCTGTCTTCAGCAACACCGACGCGTTGCTCGCCGGTGCGGCCGGCACGCTGCGCATCTTCGCCATCTGCCTGGTGGTGGGGCTGAGCCTGGGGCTGGTGGTCGGGTTGGCGCGCTATTCGACCCGGCGCGTTTTCTACATCCCGGCGAGCATGTTCATGGAGTTCTTCCGAAACACGCCGGTGCTGGTGCAGATCCTGTGGTTCTACTTCGCATTTCCGATGCTGGTGCCCTTCGAGATCAGCCCGCTGATGGCCGCTGCCCTGGGCATCTCGTTGAACTCGGCTGCATTCTCGGCGGAGATCTACCGCGGCGGCATCCAGTCCATCGAGCGCGGCCAGTGGGAGGGCGCCCGCGCGCTGGGCATGACATCGGCACAGGCGATGCGCCGCATCGTCCTGCCGCAGGCCCTGCGGCGCATGCTGCCGGCACTGACCAATCGCGGCATCGAGATCTTCAAGATGTCCACGCTGGCCTCGGCCGTGGCCTATGTCGAACTGCTCCAGCAGGGCAAGCTGATCGCCTCGCTCAACTACAACCCGATCGAGGCCTACACGGTGATCGCCCTGATCTTCTTCGTGCTGCTCTATCCGCTGGTGCAGGCGACCTATGTGCTCGAGCGCAGGCTGCGCCGGGCCGACTGACACCCTCACATGACCACCACACCCGGCTCCCCCCTGCTGCGCGTCAGCGGCCTGCACAAGCGCTTCGGCAAGGACGAGGTCCTCAAGGGCATCGACCTCGAAGTCGCGCCGGGCGACCGCATCGCCATCCTCGGCGCGTCGGGCTCGGGCAAGAGCACCTTGCTGCGCTGCCTCAATTTCATGGAGCAGCCCAGCGCCGGGAGGGTCGAGCTGGGCGGCCGCATGATCGGCAGCGAGCGGCCGGTGCGCGGCGCTGGCCCGCAGATCGTGTACGGCGAGTCGGAGCTGACGCGTGTGCGCCAGCGCGTCGGCATGGTGTTCCAGCAGTTCAACCTGTTCCCGCACATGACGGCGCTGGGCAATGTCATGGAAGGCCTGCGCACCGTGCGCGGCATGGCGCGCGAGGAGGCCGAGACGCGAGCACGCGAGCAGCTCGCCCGGGTTGGCCTGGCGGAGAAGGCCGACCACTATCCCGCGCGGCTCTCGGGCGGGCAGAAGCAGCGCGTCGCCATTGCGCGCGCGCTGGCGATGGAGCCCGAGCTGCTGTTGTTCGACGAGCCGACCTCGGCGCTCGACCCGGAGCTTGTCGGCGAAGTGCTGGGCGTCATCCGCGCGCTCGCGCTGGAAGGCCGCACCATGCTGCTGGTCACGCACGAGCTGGGTTTCGCCTACCACTTCGCCAACCGCGTGCTGTTCATCGCCGACGGCGTGATCCTGGAGCAGGGCACGCCCGACGAAGTGCTCAAGCATCCCCGCCAGGCGCGCACCCAGGCGTTCCTGGCCAGCCACAACGAATTCAGTTTTTAAAGACATAGGAGCAGTTGCCATGAACCCCCCGGCCACCGAAAGCGCACAAGGCTATGTGCAAGACCCCCGCAACGACGCGGTGCTGGTTTATGTGAACGGCGAATTCGTTCCGCGCCACGAGGCACGCGTCTCCATCTTCGACAGCGGCTTCGTGCTGGGCGACGGCGTCTGGGAAGGCCTGCGCCTGGTGCAGGGCCGCATCATCAGCCTGCGCGCGCACATGGACCGCCTGTTCGAAGGCACGCGGTCGATCGCGCTGGACATCGGCATGACCCGGGAAGAGGTGGAGCGGGCGCTGTGGCTGACCCTGGAGCGCAACGGCATGACCGACGGGGCGCACGTGCGGCTGATGGTGACGCGCGGCATGAAGAAGACGCCCAATCAGGATCCTCGCTTCGTGGTGGGTGGCGCCACCGTGGTGATCGTGGCCGAATACAAGACGCCCAAGCCCGAGACCCGCGCACGTGGGCTGTCGCTTTTCACGTCCACGTTCCGCACCAGCGGCCCCGATGTTTTCGACCTGCGGCTCAATTCGCACAGCCGCCTGAACCTGGTCCAGGCGCTCATCCAGGCGATCAACGCCGGCGCCGACGAAGCCCTGATGCTGGACCCGCGCGGCTTCGTGGCCAGCTGCAACTCGACCAACTTCTTCATCGTGCGCGGCGACGAGCTGTGGACTTCCACCGGCAGCTACAACTTCAAGGGAATCACCCAGCAAACCGTGGTGGACCTGTGGCGCGCGCAGGGCAAGGTGGCGCGCGAGTGCGATTTCACGCTGGCACAGGTCTACTCGGCCAACGAGGCCTTTGTCACCGGCACGCTCGGCGGCGTGACGCCAGTGACACGCATCGACGGCCGCATCATTGGCGACGGCAAGCCGGGTGCGGTGACGCAGCAGGCGAGCGATCTGTATTTGCGCGGTGTCATGGCCTGAGGGATTTTCTCCCTCCCCCAGAGGGGGAGGGAGTAACTCCCTAAGGCGCCTGCCTCAACTCCCGCACCAACGCCCCCACCACCGCCGCGTTCGCCGCCGCGCGCTGCTGCACCACGGCGATGTGCCGCACCTCCGCCTGCGGAATCTCCACCACGCGCAGCCGGGTG
>JAKFEZ010000158.1:0-36781 GCA_036675435.1 Ramlibacter sp.
GATTGACGCGACCGACAAGGTCCTCGGACGAGTAGCCAGCGAAGTTGCTCTCCGTTTGCGCGGCAAACACAAGGCCATTTATACGCCTCACGTCGATACCGGTGACTTCATCGTCATCATCAACGCAGCCCAGCTGCGCGTCACGGGCGCCAAGCCCCTGGACAAGGTGTACTACCGTCACTCGGGCTACCCGGGCGGCATCACGGCCACCAACTTCCGCGACATGCAAGCCAAGCACCCCGGCCGCGCGCTGGAAAAGGCCGTCAAGGGCATGCTGCCCAAGGGCCCGCTCGGCTACGCCATGATCAAGAAACTCAAGGTGTATGGCGGCGCCGAGCACCCGCACAGTGCCCAGCAGCCCAAGGTGCTGGAAATCGCCTCCACAGGAAACGGGGTCTCCAAATGATCGGTGATTGGAACAATGGCACGGGCCGCCGCAAATCCAGCGTCGCGCGCGTGTTCATGAAAAAAGGCACGGGCAAGATCACCGTGAACGACAAGGACATCCAGGAGTTCTTCGGCCGCCAGACCTCGATCATGATCGTCAAGCAGCCCCTGTTCCTGACGAACCACGTCGAGACCTTCGACATCAAGATCAACGTGCACGGCGGCGGCGAGTCCGGCCAGGCCGGCGCGGCGCGCCACGGCATCACGCGCGCCCTGATCGACTACGACGCGGCGCTCAAGCCCGCACTGTCGCAGGCCGGCTTCGTGACGCGTGACGCGCGCGAAGTGGAACGCAAGAAGGTCGGCCTGCACTCCGCACGCCGCCGCAAGCAGTTCAGCAAGCGCTAAGCCCAGCAGCTTTTTCGCGACGGATACAAAGCCGCACAAGTTCGCTTGCTGCGGCTTTTTCTTCGGCTGTATTGTCGAGCTTGAGCTTACCGAATACCGATGCGCTTCAAACTGCTCCGCCGCCGCCTCACGATCAGCGCCCCGCGCATGGCCGTGCGCAGCGCCATGCCCTGGCCGCTGCGCTGGGCGGGGGTGGCGATCATGCTCGGCTTTTGCGGCGCCATCAGCCTGTGGGCGTTCGAATTCGGCAAAAGCATCGCCGGTCTGGAGACCGGCGCCAAGGAAGAACTGGTGCGCCTGCGCCTCGAGATGGCCACGCTGCGCGGCGAGCGCGACAAGGCCCAATCCGTCTTCAACACCTCCGCCAGCATGATCACCGCCGAGCGCGTTGCGCAGGAGCGGATGGCAGCGCAGCTCAAGGCGCTGGAAGCCGAAAACCGGGTCTTGCGTGACGACCTGGGATTCTTCGAGAAGCTGATCCCGACCAGCGCCGAAGGCGTGGCCATTCGAGGGCTCCAGGCCGAGGTGGTCGGCGGCAACCAGCTCAAGTGGCAGGTGCTGGTGATTCAGCCGGTCAAGAATGCGCCTGAATTTCGCGGCAAGCTCGAGCTGAGCATTGCCGGCACGCTGGACGGCAAACCCTGGAAGCTGGTGCCGCCCGGCGGCGCAGCGCAACCGCTCGTCTTCCGGCAGTACCGCCGGGTGGAGGGAGTGGTCGACTTGCCGCCCCAGGCCGTGGTACAAAACGTGTCCGCCAGGGTGGTGGAAGGCACTGCCACCCGGGCGGTGCAAAGCGTCAAGTTGTAAAACAAATTCCGGAGACATCTTATGTTCGGCAAGAAGGCGCAACCCCCGATCAAGAGCCTGATCGCCCAGGGCAGCCGGATCGAAGGCAACCTGAAGTTCACCGAGGGCCTGCGCATCGACGGCGAGGTGGTGGGCAACACCAGCGCCAACACCGAACAGCCGAGCATTCTGGTGATTTCCGAGGCTGCCGTGGTCGAGGGCGAGATCAGGGCCGACCATGTCATCATCAACGGAACAGTGCGCGGCCCGGTCCATGCCAGGGAATTGCTGGAACTGCAGCCGAGGGCGCGAATCGAAGGCGATGTGTACTACAAGGCGCTCGAAATGCACCAGGGCGCCATGATTTCGGGCCAGCTGAGGCCACTCGAAGACGGTGAAAAGCCCTTACTCAAGCTGGCGGCTATCAACCACTGAGCCGAATTCCCGAGCAGATTGCAGTACTATTGCCCCCGATACCCATCGATTCCCGGAGTACATCATGAGCGCCGTTGCCGAAAACATCCAGACCGACATGCCGGCCCCGCTGGTCTTTACCGACAGCGCGGCAGCCAAGGTGGCTGACCTGATTGCCGAGGAAGGCAACCCCGAGCTGAAGCTGCGCGTGTTCGTGCAAGGCGGCGGCTGCTCCGGTTTCCAGTATGGCTTCACGTTCGACGAGATCACCAACGACGACGACACGGTGATGAGCAAGAATGGCGTCTCCCTGCTGATCGACGCGATGAGCTACCAGTACCTGGTGGGCGCCGAAATCGACTACAAGGAAGACCTGCAGGGCGCCCAGTTCGTGATCAAGAACCCCAACGCCACCAGCACCTGCGGCTGCGGCTCCAGCTTCTCCAGCTGACAGCGCGGCGGGCCGGCTAGGCCGGATACAGACACCCGAGTACGCGGGCGCCCTTGGCGCCCGTTGTGCTTTCCAGATGGAGCTTTTCCCGGCGCAAGGTCTTGCGGGCCAGCCAGGCAAACGCCGTCGCTTCCACCTGCAGTGGCGGCAGGCCGGACAGCCCGCTCGAAGACACCTCGACCGACGGCAGTGCGACACGCAAGCGGCGCATCAGATGACCGTTGAGGGCGCCGCCGCCGCAAACGATGAGCCGTCGCAGATCGGGCTGATGGCGCATCGCGTCATGGGCGCACGCCAGCGCCGTGAACTCGGCCAGCGTGGCCTGCACATCGGCCGGCGCGGCATCGCGCCGGTCCCGGAGGCGATGATCCAGCCAGTCCGCATTGAAAAGATCACGGCCGGTGCTCTTGGGCGGCGGCTTGCCAAAGTACGGATCGGCCAGCAGCGCGGCGAGCAGCTCGGGCAACACGGTCCCGGCGGCGGCCCAGCGGCCGTCGTCGTCATAGGGCTGTCCGGTGTGCAGCGTGCACCACCCGTCCATCAAGGCGTTGCCGGGGCCGCAGTCGAAGCCCAGCATGGCGGCGGCAGGGCGCAGCAGGGTCAGGTTGGAGATGCCGCCTATGTTGAGGACGCCCACGGCTTCGCCCGGCCGGGCAAACAGCGCCTGGTGAAAAAACGGCGCCAGCGGCGCGCCCTGGCCACCGGCAGCGACATCGCGGCTGCGGAAATCGGCCACCACGTCGATGGCGGTGAGTTCGGCCAGCAGCGCCGGCTGGCACAGCTGCAGCGTGTAGCCGGTGCCGTCGAACTCCTGCGGGCGATGGCGCACGGTCTGGCCGTGGGCGCCGATGGCCTGGATGTCGGCCGGCGCCAAGCCGCAGGAAGCCAGCAGCGCGTGGACCACCTGCGCGTACACGCGCACCAGCCCATTGCCGGCCAGCGCCGCCCGGTGCAACTCGTTGTCACCGGGCGAGTTCAGGGCCAGCAATTCGGCTCTGAGCGCGGTGGGGAAGGGCGCGCAGGCATGGTGGCGGACCACAGGTTGCGCGCCGGCGAAGTCGGCTACTACGCCGTCCACGCCATCGAGCGAGGTGCCGGACATGAGGCCGATGAAGAGATCGGGCATGCGGCGATGTTACTGCCGCGCGTGCCGAACGCGAGCCGAAGCTCAGTCGGCGATGGCGACTGCTGTCGACGACGCAGCGGCCGCGGCGAGCTGAACGCGCATCGAGCGGGCCAGCCGATCGAAATCGGGCCGCGCCGCCGCCGACAGGGGCAGCGCGTTGCCATGCCGCGCCATCTGCACGGGGTCGCGATTCACGCCGTTCACGCGAAATTCGAAATGCAGGTGCGGGCCGGTCGCCCAGCCGGTCGAACCCACGGCGCCGATGTGCTGGCCCTGGCTGACGCTCTGGCCGGCCTTGACGTGGATACGGCTCAGGTGCGCATAAAGGGTCTGGTCCGTGCTGTTGTGCTGGATGATCACCACCCGCCCGAACCCGTTCTGCTCGCCGGCGAACTCGACGGTACCATCGCCCACGGTGCGCACGGCGGTGCCGGTCTGCGCGCCATAGTCCACGCCCAGATGGGCGCGCCAGCGATGCAGGATCGGATGAAACCGCATCGCAAAGCCGCTGGTCACCCGCGAGAACTCCATCGGCGAGCTCAGGTAGGACGTCTCCAGGCTTTTCCCATCCAGGGTGTAGTAGCCACCCTTGCGGCCCGGCTCCTGGAACCACATGGCCTGGTGCAGCTTGCCGGCGTTGACGAACTCGGCCGACAGGATGCGGCCGGTGCGCATGGGCTCGCCGTCGGCTTCCAGCGCTTCATAGACCACGTTGAACCGGTCGCCCACGCGCAACGCCCGGTGAAAGTCGATGTCGCTGGAGAAAATCTCGGCCACCTGGCCCACTACACCGTCCGGGATGCGGGCCTCGTCGGCGGCGGCGAAGAGCGAAGTGCGCACCGTGCCACTGCCCATGCGCGTGGCTGCAACCAGCGGCGCGGTCTCGATGCGCGACGCGAACTGGCCCGGGGCCACCTGTTCGACCACCAGGCGCTTGAAGGTGCCGTCGTCCGCGGGGGCCCAGCGCACGCTGAGCTTGCGCAGTTCGTGGGTGTCGCTGGCTTCCACCGTCACGGTGCGCCCGCCGCGCCCCAGCAGCTGGGTGCGGAACGTCGGCTCCCGGCGCAGGTAGGCGGCGGCCTTGGGATCGTCGACGCCCAGCCGGGACAGCAGCGACTCGGCCGTGTCGTTGGCGCGCAGCGATTCCGAGCGGAACAGGTTGAAGCTGTGCACATCGAGCACCTCGACCTGCTCCTGCAGAGGTAGAGGCTGCACCAGTTCCAGGACTTGTCGGACGGTGACGGTGGATGGTTCAGGCTCGAGCGAGGCCACGGCGAAAGCGGCGCCGCCACCCCCGAGCATCAATACAGCCAGTGCCGCCGTGACATGCTTGGGGTGATGCTCCAGCGCATGCACCGCGCGCAACACAAGTTTCTCTCCGGCGGCGATCAAACCGTTCTTCAATGGGGATCCTCAATAAAGGTATCTACTTTGTCCTACAGCGTAGTAGGCAGTTCCCGACACTTACATCACGCACGCTCAAAGCAGGAAAAATGCCGGAACTAGAATCGGCAGATTCGAAAAATCTGGCGCGAGTATAGCGATGGCCGCATCCCTCGCCAGAAAAAACCCATATGAATCAAGCCCCTGTTACAAAATATGCTGTTACTGACCGTGTGCGCGAGGCACTGCATGTCACGTTGCGAGGCACCCAGGAACTGCTTCCCGAAGAGGAATGGCTCCAAAAACTGGCGCGCGCCGAGGCTTTGAAAGTACCGCTGCGCATTAAATTGGGGCTTGATCCTACAGCGCCTGACATCCACGTCGGACATACAGTCGTGCTGAACAAGATGAGGCAATTACAGGATCTTGGTCACACGGTGATTTTCCTGATCGGCGATTTCACCTCGATGATCGGCGACCCGTCGGGGCGCAACACCACCCGCCCCCCGCTCACCGCCGAACAGATCAAGTCAAACGCCCAGACCTATTACCAGCAGGCCAGCCTGGTGCTCGACCCGGCGCGTACCGAGATCCGCTACAACAGCGAGTGGAGCGATCCGCTGGGCGCCAGGGGCATGATCCAGCTGGCCGCCAAGTACACCGTGGCCCGGATGATGGAGCGCGACGACTTCCACAACCGGTTCAAGGAAGGCCGGGCGATCTCGGTGCACGAATTCCTCTACCCGCTGATGCAGGGCTATGACTCGGTGGCCCTGAAGAGCGACCTGGAGCTGGGTGGCACCGACCAGAAATTCAACCTGCTGATGGGCCGGCACCTGCAGCAGGAATACGGCCAGGAGCCGCAGTGCATCCTGACGATGCCGCTGCTGGAAGGGCTGGACGGCGTCGAGAAGATGTCCAAGAGCAAGAACAACTACATCGGCATCAACGAGAACGCCAACACCATGTTCGCCAAGGTGCTGTCGATTTCCGACGAGCTGATGTGGCGCTGGTACACGCTGCTGAGCTTTCGAAGCGAAGCCGAGATCGCTGGGCTGCGCACGCAGGTGGCCGAAGGCCGCAACCCCAAGGACGCCAAGGTCATGCTGGCCAAGGAAATCACGGCGCGCTTCCACAGCGCACAGGCGGCAGAGGCCGCCGAGCAGGATTTCGTGAATCGCAGCAAGGGCGGCGTGCCCGATGAAATTCCCGAGGTGCGGCTGGCCGGCGCGCCGCTGGGCGTTGCCCAGTTGCTGAAACAGGCTGGCCTGGCGCCTTCGGGCAGCGAGGCCAACCGGCTGATTGACGGCGGCGGCGTTCGCATCGACTCGGCGGTGGTCAGCGACAAGGCCCTCCGGCTCGGGGCGGGCACTTACGTGGTCCAGGTGGGCAAGCGAAAGTTCGCGAAGGTCGTTTTGGCCTGAGGGGTCCCTGCACAAGATCGCGGATTCCTGGCACTCGCCCGGACTCAGCCGCCACTGCGCGTCTATCCGGCGGCAAGCGCGGGCACGGCGTATTGACGGCACCTGGTTGCGTGCCCGCCGGCCCCGCCGGCGACTATTTCGCTCCGGCTTTTTCCAGCATCGCGACCATCTCGCGGTAGCCGCGCGCACGTGCCAGGTGCAGCGGGGTCTGGCCCTGCCGGTCCGCGAGTTGCAGGTTTGCACCCGCCTCGATCAGCGCTCTGAGCGTGGACTGGTGGCGCGGCCCGCCGTCGCCGAGCACGATGGCTTCGATCACGGCTGTCCAGTGCAGGTTGTTCACATGATCCAGCGGCGCGCCGGCAGCGATCAATTGCCGAACCACGCCGTCGTGGCCGAGGTGCGCCGCCGCGATCAGGGCCGTGCCATCGTATCGGCTGGTCACCTGCCTGGCGCTGGCGCCCAGCGCCAGCAGCGTGCGCAGTGTTTCCTCGTCATCGGCCACCGAAGCGATGGTCACGGCGTCGTAGCGGTCGTTGTCGAGCAGGTCCAGGTTGGCGCCGGCCTTGGCCAATGCGCGAATCGCCTCGCGCTGTTGTGCGAAGGCAGCGACGTGCATGGGGGTGCGGCCGTTGCCGTCGCGCGCGTCCAGGCCACTCCTGGCCGCCACCGGTTTCCGGATCGGAACCACATCGCCTCGATGGGCCGCGGCATGCAGGCCGCGGTAAGCCGCCGCTTCAGCAGGTGACGGTGCGACCTGGGCGGCGGCCGGCCATGTCACGGCGCCCGCGGCCGTGAGGGCCAGCCACACGGCGAACCACAGGCCATGGCGGCTGAGCAGCTTGCGCATGGGCGCATTCTTGCATGGCCCCGCATTGCGGCTTGCCCGACAATCGGTGCATGAGCCGGATCGCGCCGCAAGACTGGAGTCCCGAGCGCCTGCTGCGCGCCTCGATCGCCGTGGCCGTGCTGACGATCGCGCTGAAGACCCTGGCCTGGTGGATCACCGCTTCGGTCGGCCTGCTGGCCGACGCGATGGAATCGCTGGTCAATCTGGCCAGCGCCGCGTTCGCGCTGCTTATGGTGACCATTGCGCGCCGGCCGGCGGATGCAGAGCATCCCTATGGGCACTCCAAGGCGGAATATTTCTCGTCCGGGTTCGAAGGATTGCTGATCATCGTCGCTGCGCTGGGCATCGCCTGGGCGGCGGCGCAGCGGCTGCTCCATCCCCAGCCGCTGGACCAGCTCGGTGCGGGCCTGGCTTTGTCGGTACTCAGTTCGGCCATCAACGGCGCGCTGGCCTGGGCGATGCTTCAGTCCGGCCGCCGCCATCGTTCCATCGCGCTGGAGGCCGATGCCCGCCACCTGATCACCGATGTCTGGACTTCGGCCGGCGTCCTGGTTGGCGTCGGGCTGGTCGCGCTGAGCGGCTGGCAATGGCTCGACCCGGCGGTCGCCATCGGGGTGGCGCTGAACATCCTGCGCGAAGGCGTGTCGCTGATGTGGCGGTCGTCCCAGGGACTGATGGATGAAGCGCTGGAGCCCGAGATCCTGGCCGAGATCGAGAAGATCCTGGCGGGATTCAGGCACCCCACCATTCGTTTCGACCATATCTCCAGCCGGCGCTCCGGCCAGCGGCGCTTCGTCGACCTGCACATGCACATGCCGGCCAGCTGGACCCTGGGCCGCGCGGCAGCGCTGCGCGGGTCGGTGGAGCAGGCTCTGATGAGCGCAGTGCCGGGCCTGCGCGCCACCATCCAACTGTTGCCGAGCGACGTCGAGACCCATTCCGAAGACGAAGAGGACCTGCTGTGATCAGCTTGATTCAAAGAGTGAGCCAGGCCCGCGTGGCCGTGGCGGGCACCACGGTCGGCGAGATCGGCGCCGGCCTGCTGGTGCTGGTCTGCGCCGAGCGCGGCGACACCGAAGCGCAGGCCGACAAGCTGCTGGCCAAGCTGCTGAAGCTGCGGATCTTTTCGGACGACGCGGGCAAGATGAACCGCAGCGTGCAGGACACCGGCGGCGGGCTGCTGCTGGTGAGCCAGTTCACGCTGGCCGCCGACACCTCGGGCGGCAACCGCCCCAGCTTCACCAATGCAGCCGAGCCACAGGAAGGCCGGCGGCTCTACCACTACCTGGTGGCGCAGGCCCGCGCCGCGCATCCCCTGGTGCAGACCGGCGAGTTCGCTGCCGACATGCAGGTGCACCTGGTGAACGACGGGCCGGTGACGATTCCCTTGACGATGCGCTAGCTCATAGCCGGCGGGTTACTGACAAGCTTCCGACCCGCGTCCGGCCGGGCGTTCCAGAAGAAAGTACGCGTACCGTTCCTCATTGACCAGCGGCTGCTTCGGCTGGAGGGTCACCGCCTTCGGCTCGAATCCGGCTTCCACCGCCAATTCCCAGAAGCGGTCGATCGAGTAGCTTGTCATGTTGGCAAGGTTCAAACGGTAGCCCCAGCGAACCGCCTTCGTTCGGGCATCGCTCGTCTCGTACTTGATCTGGATCAATGCCACGCCACCGGGGCGAAGAAGGCGGTGGGCGATATCCAGCAGACGCCGGCCGTACTCCGGGGTAGGGATCAACTCGAACACATAGGTGCACAGGTACAGGTCGCACGGCTGCGAAATCTTCTCGATCGCCGTCTCGGGACGGGTCACGTCGATCAGGACGGGGACGAAGTTGCTGCACCCGCTGCGCAGGACGTTCCTGGCGCACTCGTCCAACGTGGCCTGTGAAATATCGACACCGATGAAGTGACGCGCAGCCCGCGCGAAATGAACGGCATTCGCGCCGCCGCCGCATCCCCACTCGACGATGCGCTCCAGCGGCTTGGCAAGCTGCGTCAGCTTGACGAGCTCGTCGAAAAGGCGCATATGGATGTTGCCTAGCGCGAGCCATGTCTCATCCGCCAGTCCGCCCTCGCCGCGCCAGTGCGAGTTCGCGCGGAAGTGCAGTTCTTCGGGATTGCTCCAATACCGCTGTGAATCACTCGCGATCTTTCGCTCGGGCTGAGCGAGCCCGCTGATCCGCCGGCCTCTTCGCACCGCGGCCTGCACGAGACTTTCAATGCTCTTCATGGTTCGCCCTCAAGTGATCGACGACCTGCCAAAGTGTACCGATGCAGTCGTGAGTTTCAGAGGCCGAATCCGCTCACTTCAGCACTGTCGCGCAAAGAAATTGCGTTCCCGGGGCGTATGGCCCGGCATGACTAGTTCAGACCGGCGGCTCGCCCGCCACGGTCGAGTTAGTACGGGTTGCCGAAACCCAGCGAGCCCAGCAGCAGGATCTCCAGCGCTTCCATCGCCAGCGCCTCGCGCTCGCCCGCCTCATGGTCGTAGCCTTGCGCATGCAGGGTGCCGTGCACCAGCAGGTGCGCGTAATGAGACCGCAGCGGTTTGCGCTGCTCCCTGGCTTCGCGCTCCAGCACCGGCCCGCACAGCACCAGGTCGGCCATGACCACCGGCTCGCGGCTGTAGTCGAAGGTCAGCACGTTGGTCGCGTAGTCCTTGCCGCGGTATTGCAGGTTCAGCGCACGGCCCTCCGCCTCGCCGACGATGCGCACCGCGATCTCTGCGGGCAGCGCCAGCGCCTGTTGTATCCAGCGCCGGGCGTCGGCCTTTGTCAGAGCCGCCCGGTGCGCCGCGGCGCCGGCAAAGCGGCCGAACTGCAGGGTCAGGTCGAGTGGGGGCAGTGCCGCCTTACTTGGCATCTCTCTTGCCCGCCGCATCGTAAGCGTCGACGATGCGGGCCACCAGCGGATGGCGCACCACGTCGGCGCTGGTGAAGCGGGTGTGCGCGATGCCCTTGACGCGCTTGAGGATTCGCTCGGCCTCGACCAGGCCCGACAGGTTGCCCTTGGGCAGGTCGATCTGGCTCACGTCGCCGGTCACCACGGCTTTGGCGCCGAAACCGATGCGTGTCAGGAACATCTTCATCTGCTCGGGCGTGGTGTTCTGGGCTTCGTCCAGGATGACGAAGGCGTTGTTCAGCGTGCGCCCGCGCATGAAGGCCAGCGGCGCGATCTCCAGCGCCTGGCGCTCGAAAGCCTTGGTCACCTTGTCGAAGCCCATCAGCTCGTACAGGGCGTCGTACAGGGGGCGCAGGTAGGGGTCGACCTTTTGTGAAAGGTCGCCCGGCAGGAAGCCCAGTTTCTCGCCGGCTTCCACGGCCGGGCGCGTCAGGATGATCCGCTGCACGGCGCTGCGCTCCAATGCGTCCACTGCGCAGGCCACCGCCAGGTAGGTCTTGCCGGTGCCGGCGGGTCCGATGCCGAAGGTGATGTCGTGATGCGCGATATTGTCCAGATAGACGCTCTGGTTGGGCGTGCGGGCCCTGACGTCGCTGCGGCGCGTGTGCAGGATCTGCGCGCCATCGTCGTCTTCGGCCAGCGTCGAGTCGCCCGCCACCATCAGCTGCACCTTGTCG
This sequence comes from Ramlibacter sp., assembly GCA_036675435.1. Lineage (GTDB taxonomy): Bacteria > Pseudomonadota > Gammaproteobacteria > Burkholderiales > Burkholderiaceae_C > Ramlibacter. The sequence continues at coordinate 10,805 of JAKFEZ010000158.1, forward strand.
GGCGCGATCGGGCGGGATGCCATCTCATAAAGCGCCTGCAGCACCTCCATGGCCCGCTGCGCCCGGGCCTTGGCGCCGTCGACCTTGAACTGCTCGTGCCGGTGGGCGATGCGCACCTGCAGCGCCGTTTCGATGGTGCGCAAGTGCTCGTCGGTCGGCCCGCACAGGTGCGCCAGCCGGGTATTGTTGGGTGGATTGAAGCTGTGTCGGAGAATCATGGGATGAGAAGCTGCTTGCGCTGGATTGTCGCCGTTCTGGTTGCCTTCATGGCGCAGGCCGCCGCCGGCGCTGCCGTGGTGGAGATCCGGCAGGCCGAAGCCGCCCGTGCCGCCCCAGGGCAGGAGGCCCCGCTCGAATGGCGCGGGGTGGCGCTGCCGCACGAATGGGACGCCGATTTCCCCGAGCACAGCGGCTCGGTCTGGTACCGCATGCGCTTCGCCACTCCCGCGGCACCGGGCCTGCTGGCCCTGTACGTCCAGCGCGCCTGCACCAACCTGGAGGTCTACCTCAACGGCGAGCTGATCGGCAGCGGCGGCCTGATGGAAGCGCCGGTGGCCCGCAATTGCTACTACCCGCAGCTCTTCTCGCTGCCCCGATCGGTGTTGCGACCCGAGGGCAATGAGCTGCGCGTCCGGCTGGTGGGATTCTCTTCGGGCGAGGTGTCGGCGCGGCAGCGGGCGGCGGGGCTGTCGCAGCTGGCGATCGGGACGCAGGATGAGCTCGAGACGCTGCACGAAGCGCAGCTGTTCTGGAACATCACGGTGGCGCAGGTGATCGCGGTCACGATCTCGGTGCTGGGCCTGTCGATGCTGGCCCTGGCGGCCTTGCGGCGCCGCGACACCTACCTGCTGTACTTCGGACTGTTCCTGATCGGCTGGGCCTTGATCAGCACCCGCCTGTTCATCCGCAACGTGCCGTTGCCGCACCTCGCCACCGAAATCCTGATCTGCTCCGCCTTCGCGCCGGTGCTGGCCTGCGCCTACCTGTTTTTGATGCGCCTGATCCAGCGACGCTACCGCTGGATGGACCTGCTGCTGGTCCTGCAGGTTCCGGTGGTGCCGCTGGTGCTGGCTGCCGCCGGGCCGCAGCACCTGCTGCGGGTGGCCAGCGGCGTCTACAACCTGCTGGCCATCGAATTCGTCGTCTGCGTGGCGGTGTTCTTCGTCGCTGCCTGGAAAGATCACCGGCGCGAGTTCTGGTTGATGGGCGTGGTGCTGCTGGTGGCGGTGGTGCTGGTGGCCGTCGAGATCGGCCTGCAGAACAACCTGCTGCCGCTGCCGAAGATCCATGTCATCCATTTCGCCATGCCGCTGGTGTTCCTGGTGATCGGCGCACGCCTGATCCAGCTGTTCGTGGAGGCGCTCAATCGCGCCGAAACGGTCAACGAGGAACTGGAGCAGCGGGTGGCCGACAAGTCGCGCGAAATCGAGCGCAGTTACGAGCAGCTCACCACGTTGCGCGCCGAGCAGGCCGCGCACGGCGAGCGCCAGCGCATCGCATCGGACCTGCACGACGACCTGGGCGCCAAGCTGCTGACCATCGCGCAGGCCAGCGATTCCGAGCGCGTGTCGGGGCTGGCGCGCCAGGCCCTGGACGAAATGCGGCTGTCGGTGCGCGGCCTGACCGGCCAGGCGGCGCGGGCCGACGAGGTGCTGGCCGACTGGCGCGCCGAAACCGTGTCGCGGCTGGTCGCCGCCGGAATACAAGCCCAATGGGATGCGGGTCCGCCGCCCGAGGGGCTGGTGCTGCCTGCGCGCACGCATGTCCAGCTCACCCGGGTGCTTCGCGAGGCGGTCTCCAACGTGATCCGCCACAGCGGCGCGACGGCCTGCACGGTACGCATCGGCTTCGAGCAAGCCGGCCTGGCCCTGGCAGTGCAGGACAACGGACGTGGCTGGCCCGACCGCGCGGGCGCGTCGCAGCGTGGTCATGGCCTGCTCAATATCGAGCGGCGGGCCCGCAACCTCCAAGGCACCCATCGGCTGTCGGCGGGCGAGGGCGGTGGGGCTTTGCTGCAGCTCTGGGTACCGCTGGCAGGCTCCGCGCCCGGCCCGCGCGGTGACGCGCAGCAATCCGCTAACATCGACCCGGTATGAACCATGCCCTGATCGTCGAGGATCTGCCGGAGATCCGCGCCTGGCTCGGTGTCGTGGCCTGCTGCGCTTTTCCGGGCCTGCAGGTCACCAGCGCCGCGCGGCGCGACGAGGCCCTGGCCTGCGTCGAGCGGCAATCGTTCGACCTCGCGCTGATCGACCTGGGGCTGCCGGATGGCAATGGCCTGGACGTGGTGGCGGCCTTGCGCCGGCGCCAGCCGGCCGCGCTGCCGGTGGTGGTGACGATCTACGATGACGACGAGCACCTGTTTCCGGCCTTGCAGGCGGGCGCCTTCGGCTACCTGCTGAAAGAGCAACCGCAGGACACCCTGGTGGCGCAGTTGCTGCGCATGACCCAGGGCGAGCCGCCGCTGTCGCCGCCGATCGCCCGCCGCGTGCTGGCGCACTTTGCCGGCGCCCGCGAACGCCGCGCGGCGGAAATCCGGCAACTGGAGGAAGAGGTCAGCCTGACGGTGCGCGAAACGGAGGTGCTGCAGCGGGTGGCCAAGGGCTACACGCTGCCCGAGATCGCCCTGCAGTTCGGCCTGTCGCGCCACACCGTCAGCGATTACATCAAGCAGGTCTATCGCAAGCTGAATGTCTCCTCCCGCGCCGAAGCCGCGCTGGAAGCGGCGCGCCGCGGCCTGGTCAACCTCAACGAATCGAGCGGCCATTGATCGGAAGACTGCAGGGCCTGCTGGCCGAGAAGAACCCGCCCCAGTTGCTGGTCGACTGCCACGGCGTGGGCTACGAGGTCGACGTGCCCATGAGCACGTTCTACAACCTGCCGGCCGTCGGCGAGAAGGTGTCGCTGCTCACCCACTTCGTGGTGCGCGAGGATGCGCAGATCCTCTATGGCTTCGGCAGCGCCGGCGAGCGGGAAGCCTTTCGCCAGCTGATCAAGATTTCGGGTGTCGGGCCGCGCACCGCGCTGTCGGTGCTGAGCGGCATGAGCGTGGCCGACATCGCGCAGGCCGTGACCGCGCAGGACGCAGGCCGGCTGGTCAAGGTGCCGGGCATCGGCAAGAAGACCGCCGAGCGCCTGCTGCTGGAACTCAAGGGCAAGTTCGGCGCCGACCTCGGCGCAGCCGCCGGCAGCGCCATGGCCAGCGATGCGCAGACCGACATCCAGCAGGCGCTGGTGGCCCTCGGCTACAGCGACAAGGAAGCCGCCGCCTCGCTGAAGGCCTTGCCCAAGGATGTCGGCGTCACCGAGGGCATCAAGCTGGCGCTCAAGGCGCTGAATAAATGAGCGCAGCGCACCAGGAGATAGGGTGAGCATCCAGACCGACAACTTCGAGCTGCCGCCGTCCAACCGGGTGGTCTCGGCAGCGCCGGCTTCGCCGAACGAAGAAGCGATCGAGCGCGCGCTGCGGCCGAAACTGCTGGACGAATATGTCGGCCAGGCCAAGACCCGCGAGCAGCTGGAGATCTTCATCGGCGCGGCCAGGAAGCGCGGCGAAGCCATGGACCATGTGCTGCTTTTCGGCCCGCCCGGCCTGGGCAAGACCACGCTCTCCCACATCATCGCGCACGAACTCGGCGTCAACCTGCGCCAGACCTCCGGCCCGGTGCTGGAAAAGCCGAAAGACCTGGCGGCGCTGCTCACGAATCTCGAGAAGAACGACGTGCTGTTCATCGACGAGATCCACCGCCTGTCGCCGGTGGTGGAGGAAATCCTCTACCCGGCGCTGGAGGATTACCAGATCGACATCATGATCGGCGAAGGGCCCGCGGCGCGCTCGATCAAGCTGGACCTGCAGCCGTTCACGCTGGTAGGCGCCACCACCCGCGCCGGGATGCTGACCAACCCGCTGCGCGACCGCTTCGGCATCGTCGCCCGGCTGGAGTTCTACAGCGCGGAGGAGCTGGCGCGCATCGTCAAGCGCAGCGCCGGCCTGCTGAAGGCGCCGATGGACGAAGCGGGCGGTGTGGAAATTGCCCGGCGCTCGCGCGGAACCCCGCGCATCGCCAACCGCCTGCTGCGCCGCGTGCGCGACTACGCCGAAGTAAAAGGCACGGGCCACATCACGCTGGATATCGCCAACAAGGCGCTGGCGATGCTCGACGTCGATCCCCAGGGCTTCGACGTGATGGACCGCAAGCTGCTGGAAGCCGTCATTCACCGCTTCGACGGCGGCCCGGTCGGCCTGGACAACATTGCGGCGAGCATCGGCGAGGAGCGCGACACCATCGAGGATGTGATCGAGCCCTACCTGATCCAGCAGGGTTACCTGCAGCGCACGCCGCGCGGCCGTATCGCCACCCTCGCTGCCTTCCGCCACCTGGGCGTGGCGCCGCCAAAGAATGGAACGGACCTGTTTGGGGCTTAGGCTGCCATCCCGGACTCGATCCGGGATCCAGGCAGCCCTGGATTGCGGGTCAGGCCCGCAATGACAGGCTTGGCGTTCACGGCAATCAGGATCTGGGCGACGTAGTAGGTTCCCAGCACCCAGAACTGCGCCATCGGCAGCGGCATCGCGAACTTGTTGATGGCCAGCAGCGAATCGCTCAGCATGAAAAAGCCGGCGCCCGCCGCGACCAGCACTGACTGCGGGTCGCGCAGAACCATGGCCCGTCCGACGGCTTGCGCCGCCATGAGCCCTATCACCACCACGTAGGCGGCGACGGCGACTCGCAACACCGGGTTCAGGCCGTTGAAGAGATAGGCGTACATGGCACAACCGAGGCCCAGCGTGATGAACAGCGCGCGGCGGCTGGGGAACCAGGGAACGCCTTGCCTGAACAGCGCGATGTAGAACAGGTGGGCGATCAGGAACGCCACCAGGCCCGGGATGAAGAAGCCGGGAAACATCAGCAGTACATCGCCCACCAGCGAAAAGGCCAGACCTGCCAGCAGCAGCGGTGCGAAGCGTCCCGGCGCGCTGCCCAGCCGCAGGCGCTGCGCCACGCAGGCCATGGCCATCAGCATTGCCAGCGGCTTGAACACACGGTGCAGGTCCAGCAGCCCCTCGGCGCCGGTGGCGGTGGCCAGCGCGGCGACTTCGATCAGTAGCGCTTCCAGCATGGTGAGGCGGCCCTGCATCACCGCGCCCACCGCCCACAGGCCCGACGCCAGGACGGCGAGCCAGATCGACGAGCGCGCCAGCGGCAGGGCATCGGCATGCCACAGGAACAGGGCCACGCCCTGCAACAGCACCAGGAACTGGATGGCGCCGAACCATGCAGCCGCGCGGCTGATCGGCGGGTGGTAACGCTGCAGCGCGCCGAGGTCGAACGCCGGCTTCGGGAAGCGCGCCGCCAGTTCGGCCGGGCGCCACCCCGGCGGCTTGAACCAGATGCGCAGCTTGTCACCCCAGTGGCGCGCCCGCCACGAATCCTTGGCCAGGGACCAGTAAACCTCGGCGTTGGACCACAGCGGGTCCCAGCTGTTCAAGGGGCTGCGGGTGCCGTAAACGCACTTCTCGTCTTCTTCCTTGAAGCTGCCGAACAGGCGATCCCAGACGATGAGCACGCCGCCGTAGTTGCGGTCGAGGTAGCGATCGTTCACGGCGTGGTGAACGCGGTGGTTGGAGGGCGAGCAGAACCAGCGGTCGAACCAGCCTAGCTTGGGCACGTGCTCGGTGTGCACCCAGAACTGGTAGAGCAGGTCGACCAGCGTCACCGCCGCGAACACCAGCGGCGGCACGCCGGCCAGCGCCATCGGCACATAGAAGATCCATCCGAACAGGGCGCCCGAACTGGTCTGGCGCAGCGCGGTGGACAAGTTGTAGTCCTGGCTCTGGTGGTGCACCACGTGGGCAGCCCAGAAGATGGCCGTTTCGTGGCCGGCGCGGTGCAGCCAGTAGTAGCAGAAATCGTAGAACACCAGGGCAATCAGCCAGCCGTACCAGGCGGTCCAGAACGCCTCGTTGTGCCACAAGGCCACGGCGCCGTAGAGGGCCGTGTAGATGCCGACGCGAAACAGCCGGGTGAACACCGCGCTGATCTGGCTGAGCATGCCCAGGCTGATGCTGTTGATGGCGTCGTTGAGCCGGTAGGTGTTGCGCTTCCTCGCCCAGCCCCAGGCGAACTCGATGGCGATCAGCAGGAAGAAAACCGGCGTCGCAAGAACGATGATCTGACTGGGAGTCATGTGACCCCCACGCCCGGCCATACCGGGCTGCCCCCCGAGGGGGAGTTCGCTTGCTTGAAGCGGTTCGGCGCGGCGCTCATGCCCGCATTGTCGGGGGAATCAAGTGGCCGCGCCTCTGGCGTCAACCCTGATGATGCGCTCCACCGTGCCCTTTCGCAGGCCGCCGCTGACGCCGATCATGTGGTCGTGCAGGTTGACCGTGGGGTCGCAGTGGCCGGGGATCAGCCACAGCATGCGGCCGATGGCGGGGACCCGGGTGCTGGCGCGGGCAGGCCGCAGGATGCCGTGTTCGTCGCCGCCGTTGAAGTAATCGAGCTCGCTTTCGGCATCGAAAGCATGCACCCGGGGCATCCCCGAGTCGATAGCGTGGCTCTTGTGGCCGGCGTCGCACACCGCGTGGCCTTCGCTCGAGCTGATGACCTGCGTCTTGACGAACAGGGCATGCTCGAATTGCGGCTGCGCCGGGTCGCGCTCGTTGCTCGCGTAGTCGGCATCCATGAACATGAACGAGCCCGCCTGCAGTTCGCCGAAGACGCCGCTGGCCGCCTCGCAGACCATGCTGCCGGTGCCCGCGCCGGTAACTAGGTCGACCGGGATGCCCTCGGCCTCGATCAGCCGGCGGGTGTAGCCGATGTCGTCCACGACGATCGCGATGGCGTCGCGGCGCTGCCGGGCGCCGCGAATGTGCTGCGCTTTGCCATGGTAGGCCTGCAGCCCGGCGAACCGAAGGGCCGGGTGCTTGCGGATCTCGTGCACCAGCGCCACGGCTGACGGCCCGGGCGCGACGCCGCAGCGCCCCTGGCCGACGTCGATCTCGACGAACACGTCGATGACGGCGGCGGCGCCTTGCAGGTTGCGCGCGTCGTTCATGGCCTGGCCCAGCCGGGTGACACCTTCGACGCTGTCCACGGCGATGGCCAGCTGGCCGTTTTCGGCCGCCACTCGATGCGCCAGCGCAGCCACCCGCGCCAGCTTGGGTGCGGCGATCACTTCGTTGCTGATGTAGATGTCGTGGACGCCGCCGGCGGCCATGGCTTCGGCTTCGGCGGTTTTCTGCACGCAGACGCCGACGGCGCCCGCCTGCAACTGCAGCCTGGCGAGCGCGGCGCTCTTGTGCATCTTGGCGTGCGGGCGCCAGCGGATGTCATGCTTGCGGGCAAACTCGGCCATGCGGCCGAGGTTGCGCTTCATCGCATCGAGGTCCACCACCAACGCAGGGGTATCGATGGCGTTGACGCTCTGGCCCACCAACTGGGCCAGGGGCCGGGCGATCGTGCCGGCCCGGGCGGGGGAGAGTTCGTCAGAGGGTGTTTTCGTCGGCGGCTTCATGGTCCAGGTGCTGAGTATCGGACCAGCCTACCAGAGTGAAGCCGTCGGGCGTCCAGAGCAGCCGATTGATCGCGCCATTGGGCAGCTCCCAGGTGCGCGGTGAATTGACTTCCTGGCCGGTCGCCACGCGGTACAGCGCGTCCAGCACCCCGCCATGGGCCACCACCACGATCTGTTCGCCCGGATGGCGCGCCGCCAGCGCGTGCATGGTGCGGGTGACGCGCTCGCGCAACTGCAGCAGCGACTCCCCGCCCTCGGGCGGTTCCCATTCCGGGATGCGCTTGCGCCAGTTGTGCGCGTGGTCGGGCCAGGTCTGGTGGATCTCGTCGAAGGTCTTGCCCTCGAACATGCCGAAGCTGCGCTCGCGCAGACCTTCGTCCGGCACGACCGGGATGCCCGCCGCCTCGGCGATGGACTGCGCCGTCTGGTGGGCTCGGCCGAGGTCACTCGAGTAAACGGCGCTGATTTCCTCCGTGGCCAGCGCCTCGCCCACGCGCCGCGCCTGCCAGCGGCCGGTCTCGTTCAGGCCAATGTCGAGCTGGCCCTGGATGCGGGCGTCGACGTTCCAGGCGGTTTCGCCATGGCGCACAGCGATGATTCGAGTGGCTTGCATCGTGGATCATTCTAGAGACCAAGCCGACAGTAGCAACCTTCAGGGGTTGCCAACTGTTAACGTCCGACCTCGATATTTACCCGGCGCGGACCGGCGGGCGGGGTCGGAAACCCCTGCAGGGCCGCCTTGAACATGGCCGGAAACACCGAGCTATTGTCCATCCAGGGCCCGTCGGCGCTGGCGCTGGTTTCGAAAACGACTCGATTTGACGGCAGTTCGCGGATGATGAGGCTCACTTCGCGTTGATACCAGGGGGACTCCATGCGCGGAAAGGGCCCCCACAGGCCCGGTCCCCGATGCCGGTACGCAAAGCTGCCGCCCCAACCCCACCCATCCCAGGGGCTGGCCCAGGGTGACAATACCCGTTGCAGGCGCCCACTCACTTGCACGCTGTAGCGTGGATTCGCGTCATCTCGGCGCAAACCGGCTTGATGCAGCGCGGGATCGGCCATGGCCTCCAATTCCGCCTGTGCCGGCGCCTGCTGCGACGGCAGCCGTTCGAATCGATAGGTGGGCTGGGCGGGCAAGGTGGTGAGGCCGGAGAACGATTGCACCTCGTTCTCCAATAGATAGCCGCCGGCACAGCCCGACAGCAGCCCGATGGCCAGCAAAGTGATGCCAAGCAGCCGCAGTACCGAGCGCTTCATGCGCAGCTCCCGACGAGGCATCTGCCTCAGATCTTGATGACTTGCAGAGCGGGCAACGGCAGCGTGGGCGCCGGAAAGTCGGGCGGATCGAACGCCTTGTCACCGTCGTCGCAGGCCACGCCCGTGGCGGTCAGACCCTTGAAGTCGTAATGCGTTCCGTCGGCCAGGTGCGACGGAACGACATTTTGCAAGGCAGTGAACATGGTTTCCACACGGCCGGGGTGCTTGGCCTCCCATTCGCGCAGCATGGCCGCCACTTGCTTGCGCTGCAGGTTTTCCTGGCTGCCGCAGAGCGTGCAGGGAATGATGGGGAACTGCCGGTGCCCGGCCCAGCGCACCAGGTCTTTCTCGGCCACATACGCGAGCGGCCGGATGACGATGTGCCGGCCGTCGTCGCTGACCAGCTTGGGCGGCATGCCCTTGAGCTTGCCGCCGAAGAACATGTTGAGAAAGAAGGTCTGCAGGATGTCGTCGCGATGGTGTCCCAAGGCAATCTTGGTGGCACCCAGCTCGTCCGCGACCCGGTACAGGATGCCGCGCCGCAGCCGCGAGCACAGGCTGCACATCGTCTTGCCCTCGGGGATCTTGTCCTTGACGATTGAATAGGTGTCCTGGTTCTCGATGTGAAAGGGCACGCCGGCGGCGGCCAGGTACTGCGGCAGCACGTGCTCGGGAAACCCGGGCTGCTTCTGGTCCAGGTTGACGGCGATCAGCTCGAAACTGACCGGCGCGCGCTGCTGCATCTTCTGCAGGATGTCCAGCATCGCGTAGCTGTCCTTGCCGCCCGACAGGCAGACCATCACCTTGTCGCCTTGCTCGATCATGTTGAAGTCGGCGATGGCCTGGCCCATCTGCCGGCACAGGCGCTTTTCCAGCTTGTGCGTTTCACGCTCGATCTTGCTTTCCCGTCCGAGGGGAACGACTTCGCTATCCATCCATACGGCACTCATGCCGCTATTGTCTCACCGGGCTGCCGGTGACGGTCCCGGCGTGGCGCAGGAAGAGTGACCCCGCAGTCCTTGCCAGATCTGCCCGCGCCGTTTGCCGGAACTGTGCAGCACACCTATACTCCGGCGCCATGAAGCTGCAGCCATCCTTCCCCCGGCAAACGACGGCGCCTGCGCCCGTCGCGGCGGACAGGTGTGCAGGTTTGCGCGCGGCCAGGAAGCCGGGGTTCGAGCGAACCCCCGCACATTCCTGAGCCCGGCGGTCCGCATCTTCCCTACCAAGCGCAACACCCATCGACCGCCGGGCCCCAAAGGCTCGCGCAAGATTTTCCAGCCGCATCGAGCATGCCGGCTGGGCAGGATGGAGTGCTTCCATGGATTTCACACGAAGTTTTGTGAGGGCCAAAAACCCTTGCGCAGATGGATTCCGCTGGTTTCTCCGGCACCACCAGGACACCAGCGACTACCAGGGCGTGCTCGATTCGCTGGTCGATGCGCGCCGCCTGGAGGATGCTGGCTGGCTGCTGGCGCAGTTCGGGCCGACCAACACGCTGCTCCAGGCCGACTTGCTCGAGGCGGATGCCGTGGTCTTTGCCGGCGCCATCGAAGCCAGGCGTGGCGTGGTCACCGGTGGCGAGCTTTGCGTCGGCAAGTCCATTCGCTCGGGCGGCAGCATCCATGCCGGCGCCGGCGCTTCAGCCGGTGACGATATCCACGCCGAGGGTTCGATCCGTGCGGCGGGAAAGCTGCGTGCGGGCGGTGACCTGAAGGCCCGCTGGGGGTTCAAGGCCGGCGGTTCGGTCGAAGTGGGCGGCAACCTCAAGATCGCCGGAGACGTGGAGTGCGCAGAGGACCTGAGCGTTGCAGGCTCCGCCAGCATCACCGGCGACCTGCTCGTCCGCGGCAACCTGGAATGCGGCCAGTCGCTGAGAGTGTCGGGCCTCATCGTGGTCACGGGGACCATCCGCGTGGGCCAGGGGATCGAGTGCGATTCGCTGGAGTGCGGCAGCCACCTCGAAGCCGGCTGGGGCATCCGGTCGCGAGACTCCATCGTGGCAGGCGGCGCCATCCGCGCGGGCGAGTGCCTGTTGGCCGACAACGAACTGCGCCCTGGCGATGGCTACGGAGTCTTTGCAGGCCTGTGCGTAGCGCAGGACGCATGGGAATCGTCGGCGCGGGTGTCGGCCCGCACCAGGCCCGCGAGCCTGCTGAGCGGCTGGTGGGTCGGGTCCAGCGAGGAACGCACAGTGCTGGACGGCTCGGCGATGTCACCGGCGGCCGGAGTGTGAGATGCATGCGCTTTCATCGCCTTTCTGCTTTGCGCCGTGGTTTTCCAAACCCATGGAGCTTCGCATCGACGTGCATCTCCCGCCGGACAACATCGAATCGGATCTCGAGCGCCTGTACGGCCGTATCCGGTCGCCGGGCGACGCACTCCATGGAATGCCCGGGATGGACAGCGGCATGCCCGGCCTCGTTTTCCGGCATCGCCAGGCTGACGGCGAGCACTATGTCTATGTCGAGGACGTGGTGCAGCGCCGGCTCGCCGGCTACACCGTGTTCAACCGGCTGATCGAGCTCGATCGGCGCGCTGATCGCTGCCTGCGCGGGCCGCATTCGAAATACGCGAAATCCTATCAACGGCGCGGCATCGCCTCGGCCGTCTACAAGTGGGGTCTCGACGCAGGGCTGTGCCTGATCACGGGCGCGCGGCAGTCGGTGGGCGCCCATGGCCTGTGGCGCGCGCTGGCCGGGCGCTATCCGTTGATTTACGTCCAGCTGCACAACAAGGAACTTCGCTATCTGGGACCGGACGTCGACAAGGCGGTGCTGGATGATTTCGACACGCGAATGGTGCTCCTTGGCAGCAATTGGACGCCGGCCAGGTTCGCAGTCGAAGCGGCATGCGCCCGCGCGGAGAGCACCGCTTGAATGAGAGGCCATGCCGCCGATCGGGGAAGGCGGCAGGCCCATGAGGCTATAGTCGGCTCATGTCAGCCGCACGCTTGGGGGCTCTTGGACTGGCCGATCTGTCGCCTGCCAATTTCGCGATCGTCATGGCCACCGGCATGCTCGGCGTGGCCGCGCATCAGCAAGGCCATGAGCCACTCGCACGGGCCATGCTCGTGTTCGCGCTGGCCGCATGGCTGGCGATAGCAGCCCTGACGGTGATGCGGCTGCTGCGGCATCGGCCGCGCATGCTGGCGGACCTGCGCAGCCATCAGCGGGCGCCTGGTTTCCTCACGGCCGTCGCCGGAACCGCCGTGCTGGGCAGCGAGATGATCGTGCTGGGCTGGCAGAGCGGTGCCAGCGCGTGGCTGGCCGGCCTCGCGTCCTTGCTCTGGATTTTCCTCACGTACGGCATCCTGCTGGCCCTGACCATCGGGCGCGACAAACCGCCTTTGGCCGATGGCATCAATGGCGCCTGGCTGCTCATGGTGGTTTCCACCCAGTCGATCGCCGTGCTCGCGGCCTTGTTGGCCCCGCAAACGGCGCAGCCGGCACGGCTGGTGCTGAACTTCGCGGCGATCACGCTGTGGCTGTGCGGCGGGATGGTGTATGTGTGGGTGATCTCGCTGATCTTCTACCGGTACACCTTCTTTCGCTTCGCGCCGCAGGACCAGACACCGACGTACTGGATCAACATGGGCGCCGTGGCGATCTCCGCCCTGGCCGGCGCCCTGCTGGTGATGAATGCCCCCGGCGCGCCGTTCCTGCTCGGCCTGCTGCCGTTGCTGAAAGGCGGCACGCTGCTGTACTGGGCCGTCGGCACGTGGTGGATTCCTTTGCTGGCAGCCTTGGCCACGTGGCGCTACGTGCGCAGAAGGTATCCGCTGCGCTATGACGTGACCTACTGGGCAGCCGTTTTCCCGCTCGGGATGTACTCGGCCGCCACGCACCAGATGTCGCTGGCCCTGGGTTTGCGCTTTCTCGCACCGCTCGCGCGTGGATTCTTCTACCTGGCGATGGCCGCGTGGCTGCTCGCGGCGTTCGGCCTGCTGCGCCATGTGACGCGGGTACTGAGGCAGGGCAGCCACGTCCCGGCCCAAGGAAGCAGTTGACTTGATCTGGAAAGGTTTCGAAGGATGACCCCGATTGCCACGCGTCTCACCCGCGCACTGAACCTGCGCTACCCCATTGTTTCCGCACCGATGGCTTTCGCCGCCGGCGGCGCGCTGGCGGCAGCGGTGAGCCGCGCCGGCGGGCTGGGCCTGATCGGCGGCGGCTACGGCGACGCCGGCTGGCTCGAGCAGCAGTTCGCCGCCGCGCAGGGTGAGCGCGTGGGCGTCGGCTTCATCACCTGGTCGCTGCGCAAATCGCCGTCATTGCTGACCGGTGTGATGCGGCACCGGCCGGCCGCGGTGATGCTGTCTTTCGGCGATCCGCGATTCTTCGCGGACGAGATCCGGCGTGCCGGCGCAGCGCTGATCTGCCAGTGCCAGGACATGTCGCACGTGATGCAGGCCACCGAGGCGGGCGCCGATGTCATCGTCGCCCAAGGCTCGGAGGCTGGCGGGCACGGCGCCCTGCGGGGCACCCTGAGCTTCGTTGCCGAGGTGGCCGACCATCTGGCGGCCAAAGCACCCGACACGCTGCTGCTGGCGGCCGGCGGCATCGCCGACGGCCGCGGCCTCGCTGCGGCCCTGATGCTCGGCGCCGATGGCGTGCTGGTGGGAACCCGCCTGTGGGCCTCGACGGAGGCGCAGGTGAAGGAGGGGCACCACCAGGCCATTCTGCAGACCGGCGGCGACGGCACGTTGCGCACGAGGATTCCGGATATCGTGCGCCAGCTTGCGTGGCCGGGCGGCTTCACTGCCCGCATCCGGCGCAATGCCTTCACCGAACGCTGGCACGGGCGCGAGGAAGCGCTGAAAGCCGCAGCCGATGTCGAGGGAGCGCGCTATCGCCAGGCGGCTGAGGCGGGTGACGCCGAACACACGGCAGTGTGGTTCGGCGAGGCCGCCGGGCTGATCGATTCGATCGAGCCCGCCGGAATGATCGTGCAGCGGATGGGTGCCGAAGCCGCTGCGCGACTGCGAACACACGGCGGAGCGACGCTGAGCTGAGCGCCAGGGTGGCTGACCCGGGCGCGAGCGCTCAGAACTCCAGGTCGTCCCGGATTTCCGCGATGCCGGCCTTGGCGCAGACGTCGTCGGCGTCGCCGCCAGGGGCGCCCGACACCCCAATGGCGCCGACGAGGGAACCGGCCGATTCGAGCGGCCAGCCGCCGCCGATGGCCACCACGCCCGGCAACTGGCGGATGCCCGACGCTGCCTCGCCCGATCGGGTGGCATGTGCGAACGAGGTGGTGTCCATCTTGAAGCTGATCGCGGTATAGGCTTTGCTCGCGGCGGTCTGCGGCGTGTGCGGGCCGGCATGGCGGTCGCGCAGCATGACCAGGGGATGCCCCGCGCGGTCAGTCACGGCCACTGCGACCTGGTGGCCGTTGCGGGCGCAGGCAGCGAGCGCGGCCCGCGCGGCCCGCAGGGCCGCCTCGGGAGTGAGGCTGCGCATTGGGTAAGTGGCCTGTTGCGCCAGCGCCCCGGTCGTCAGCGCCGACGCCAGCAGCGCCGGCACGGCGCGGGTCCGCAGAAAAATGGGCAAGTTCATGACGAGGCCGGCGCATAGCCGGGGTTGGGCAGCGCGCCGGTGAGCTGCGGCATGTTGACCTGGCGCGGCGTCACCACGCCGCCGCGCGCCTTGAGCCAGCTCTCCACCAGCTCCCACACCGGTTTGTTGCCGGCGTTGCGGGCCTCTTCGGCGACCGGCGCCCAGCCGGCCACCTTGTACTGTCGCGCGGCTTCGATCGGCTTGCCGTTCAGGCGCATGTTGCCGATCCGCTTGCCCATCGGCGCCAGTGGATCGCAGCTGTATTGCATGCCTCCCACGCGCACCATGTCACCGCCTTGCTGGTAGTAAGGGTCGGGATTGAACAGGTTGTCGCAGACGTCTTCGAGCACCGTCTTGAGCATCTCGCCGCTCATCGTGTTCAAGGTCGCGTAGGAGTAGGTGGTGGCGGTCATGTCCATCAGCCATTCGCGGGTGATGGCCTGTCCTGCCAGCAGCGATGTGCCCCAGCGAAAGCCCGGCGAGAAGGCGATCTCGGCGCCTTGCACGTCCATCAGGGCATCCAGCAGCAGCTGGTCGCCGCTGCCGTTGAAGTTGCCGCGGCGGTACAGGGTGCCTTCGGTGACCGCCAGCTTCTCGGCCAGCCGGGTTTCGTACGGGGCGCGCACCTTGTCGATGAGCGCCTGCATCTGCGGGTCGGCCGGCAGCATGTTGGCGAATACCGGCAGCAGGCGGTAGCGGAAATCGGCCACCTTGCCGCCGCGCACGTCGAAGTCCATGACCGACAGGAACTTGCCGTTGGAACCGGCGTTGGTGACCAGTGTCTGGCCGCCCTTGTTGCTGATCACGCTGGCCACCGGCATGCCGTCGTGGGTGTGGCCGCCCATGATGGCGTCGATGCCGGTCACGCGGCCGGCCAGCTTCAGGTCGACGTCCATGCCGTTGTGGCTGAGCAGAACCACCACCTGCGCGCCCTTGGCCCGGCATTCGTCCACGGCCTTCTGCAGGGTTTCCTCCTGGATGCCGAAGCCCCAGTCGGCCATCAGGTAGCGCGGATTGGCAATGGGGGTGTACGGGAACGCCTGGCCGATGATGGCGCAAGGCACGCCATTGATCTCGCGCAGGACGTAGGGCTTGAACACCGGGTCGCCGAAGTCGGTGGTCTTGACGTTCTGAGCGAGGAAGTCGACCTTGCCCTTCAATTCCTTGTCGACGATTTCCTTGACCCGGTCCATGCCAAGGGTGAATTCCCAGTGGCCGGTCATGATGTCGACGCCGAGCAGCTTGGCTGCCTCGACCATGTCCTGGCCTTTCGTCCACAACGCCGTGGCCGAGCCCTGCCAGGTGTCGCCGCCGTCCAGCAGCAAGGCGCCGGGGCGGCTGGACTTGAGGCGCTTCACCAGCGTTGCCAGGTGGGCAAACCCGCCGACCTTGCCGTAGCGGCGGGCGGCATCGTCGAAGTCGAGGTAGGTCAGGGCGTGCGCGAGGTCGGTGCCCTTGGGCACCTTGGCTGCGCTCAGCAGGTGCTCGCCCACCAGGTGGGGCAGCTGGCCCTTCATGCTGCCGATGCCGAGGTTGACGCTGGGTTCGCGAAAGTAGATGGGTTTGAGCTGCGCGTGGCAGTCGGTCATGTGCAGGAAGGACACGTTGCCGAACTTCGGCATGTCATACAAGGCCTGCGAAGCGGTGGCCGCGTCGGCCTGGGCCCAGCGCCCCAGGCCCATGCCGGCAACGGAGCCCGCGCCGAGCACCTGGAGAAACTCACGCTTGGATAGATTCATGGCTTTTGATGGTCGGGGCGTGGCGCGGTGCCCCCACCCCGGCCTCCCCCGAGCGGGGGAGGAAAAGGAATGCAGGCTACTTGTTCACCGGCGATTGCGGATCGAGCAGCAGGGCAACGATGTGCTTGATCTGCTGCTCGTCGAGGATGCCCGCATGGCCGGCGCGCGGCATGTTGGAGCAGGCGTTGTAGGCCTTGGAGTTCCAGATCTTGCCCCAGGTGTATTCCACGACTGCACGCGAAGCCGGGCTGGCCGGGTCGGTCACGCCGCGCATCTTGCCGTAGTTGTACAGGCTGGGCCCGATGGTGCCGAAGGAGATTTCCTCTTTGCTGATCTGGTGGCAGTTGTAGCAGTTGCCGCCGTTGGCGGCCGTCGCGCTGTCGGTCCAGGTGAGGCCGCGGCCGCTTTGTGCGATCTTCTCGCCCGCCTTCCAGTCGCCCAGGAACTTGCCGTCGCTGGGCCATTTGACGGTTTTGAGGTTGGCCTGTTCGATCGCCTTGGCCCGGGCCGCATCGAGCGGCTTGCCCGCCACTTCCGCTGCGCTGCATTCGCGATTCGAGTCGTCCTGCACCAGCCGGTCGACCTTGGCGATGCCCTGGTCGCGGAACGAAGTTTTCATCGTCTGCGTGGCCAGCTGGTCGAGTTCGCCGGAACCAGGAAGCGAGGCACAGCCCGCCGCTGCGACGGCGACCGAAGCGAGCGCGAGAATTCGACGGTAGTTTCTTTTCATCTGCGTGCTCCGTGTCCTTAGCGTTTGATCGAGGGCGCGGTCGAGGTTCCGCCGGCGCCGTTGACGCCCAGGTAGACCCCGAGCGCGATGGTGGCGTCGCTGCCGAACCCAGGGTAGGGGAAGCGTTGCTGGCGATAGCAGTCGTTCAGGCGCAGCTGCATGCCCCACATCTGGCCGTTGGAGACGCGGTAGGCGGGCCACGCGCCGAAGCCGGCGCCGGCGCCGGGGTTCTTGGTCAGGTTGGGAAGGTCTTGCAGCCGGATGCGCTTGCCGTCTTCGCCGTGGCAGGAGGCGCATGAGAAATCGTGCGAGCCGCCGCGTGCGAAGAACAGCCGCTTGCCTACCTCATAGGCCACCTTTTCCTGCTGGTGCGATTGCGGCAGGTTGAACTTCATGCCTTTGGACGCCGTGGCAACCCAGGTGGCAAGCGCCGTGACGTTGGCCTGCTCGCCGCGCCCGAACGGCGTCTTGGCGATCTCGTCGGCGTTGAATCCCTGCAGGGTGGCCATGCACGAAACCAGCCGCGACTCGAGGTCTTGCACCCGCTGCGTGTCGGCAAAATACCGCGGCAGCTCCACGAAGGTTCCCTTGACGACGCCCGGGCCCTTGCCGAGGTCGCAGGCTTCGAGTGTGGCGTTCTTGGGACCGCGCTTTTGCTTCCAGAGCGCCTCGCCCTTGGCCTCGAAAAGCTCGGCAGGGTTGCCGTCGGCCAGCATCGCGCGGTACTCCTCGATCGATTCGATCGCGGACTTCTGCGCGAGGGCCGAGGTAGCTGCGAGGCACCCCAGTGCCAGCAATGCAAATGTCTTCCTCATGCGGTGAGTCTCCGGGTTGAATGTTGTTATTGCGGCCGGCCGTCAGGACACCACGGCTTCGTCGGTGCGGGTGTCGCCCTTGTTGTCCTTCCAGGTGATGGCGATCTTGTCGCCGGCCTTCGCCCCCTTGACGGTGAACTGAAGGAAAGGGTTCTTGGCGACGGCGGGGCCCCACTCGGCGCTCAGCACCGGCTTGCCGTTGTGCGTGGCGGTTACTTCGGCGATGTGCCAGGCGGGGATGACCTTGCCGGCCGAATCCTTGCGCTGGCCGGTTTCCATCTCGTGACTCATCAGCACGCGAACGGTCGCGTTGGCGCCTGCTGCTTGGGCGCGGATGCGCATCGGGTCTGCCATGGGAATGCTCCTTGCAATTTAGGTGAAGACGGGCTGGGGTGGGGGCGGATCAACCGCCGCAGCCGCCCAGCGTGACCTTGATTTCTTTCTTGGCGAACAGCGCCTTGCCGTCGGCGGTGATGGCCACCGCGTACACGTCGGACGACTGGCCCATCTTGGCGCGCGTCAGGAAGTTGGCTTCGACGGCGGGGGTCACGTCGAACTTGGCCACCAGTGCGCTCGGGTTTTTCTCGACCAGGATCAGCAGGTGCTTGACACCAGCCAGGGTGGTGGACGCGCCGATCGGCACCACGGCGCCATTCTCGGCGATGTCGGGGCCGGTCAGGGTGACGTCCTTGCTTTCCGTGGGCACGCCGCCGCCGTACGCCTTGACTGCATCGGCGACGCTCTTGGCGTCGAAGGCGCCCTTGTTGAACGCGGCAAAGGCCGATTGCGGGAACAGGCCGGTGGCGGCAAGCAGGCCGGCCACCGCGGCGCTTTGCTGGAGTATCTCGCGGCGGTTTTTCATGAAAGGTCTCCTGATGATTAAGTGGATGCTAATAAATGACCTGCTGCGGCGCATCGGGAATATCCCTCGCGCTAGGGCTTGGCCCCCGCCGCCAGCCAACCCGCAATCGCGCGGGCTTCCCCTTCGCTGAGCGCCTGCGGCGGCATCGGGACGTCGCCCCAAACCCCCGCGCCGCCAGCGCGTATCTTGCCAGCAAGATAGTCGGCCTTGCCTGCATGCTTTTTGGCTATGTCCTGCCAACCCGGCCCGACGATCTTGCGATCGGCCGCGTGGCAGGCGATGCAGTTGTTCTTCTCGGCCAGCGCCTGCGGCGATGGCGCGGCTGCTGTCGCCGTTGCGCCGGGTGCCGCCGAACTCCGCTTGCCGTCGCTCGTGGCGATGCCGCGCTGCGGCCCCACCAGCCGGTTCTGCGCGGCCAGATCGCCATGCGAGCCGCGGGCGAAGTCGGGCAGTGACGATGTCACTTTGGGGGCCGGGCCGCAATTTTTCATGCAGGCCGAACCCGTCACGTCCGGGCCTGGTTTGCCGCCGAGTTCGCGCCCGGGCCACAGGCCATGATCGAGGGTCATGCCGTTGCGATTGGGCAGCCGCTGCTGCACTTCGGCGATGTTCTTGTCGGACAGCGTGAATTCCGCGGGCACCACATCGGCCAGGTTCAGCAGGTACGCGGTGACGGCGTACACCTCCTCGACACTGAGCGACTTGGGCTGGGCCCAGGGCATCGCCCGGTTGATGTAGTCCCAGAGCGTGGACAGGCTGGCCACCTTCATCAGCGTGGTGCGCCCCGGATAGTCGGTGCGCCGCAGCGAAGCCACCCGGCCGGACTTGACGTCGTCGGCGGTGGTGCCGCCCACCAGCGGATTGAACACCTGGTTGGATTCACCGAATACGCCGTGACACGACGCGCACTGGGCTTCCCAGACCTGCTGGCCCTTGGCGACCGAACCCGAGCCCGCCGGCAGCCCCTTGAAGTCGGGCCGCACGTCGATGTCCCAGGCCGCGACTTCCTGCGCAGTGGCTGCACGGCCGATGCCGGGGTAGCCGGCGCCCTGCGCCATTGCGCCGGTCAGCGCGGCCGCCAGCGCCAGCATCCCGATCGGGGCGAAGGCGTTACGAAACCTGGACATTCTTCACCTCGCCGCTGGCTTCCACCAGCCACGACTGGATCGAGTTGTTGTGATAGATCGAGCGCGTGCCGCGCACCGCGCGCAGCACGCGGTTGGCCGGCTGCACGTAGCCGGTTTCGTCGGTCGCGCGGCTCTGGATGATGGCCGGCTTGCCGTCCCAGACCCAGTCGATCGAAAAGCGTGTGAGGCACTTGTCGAGGACCGGCGTCTGCAGCCGGGCGGTGCGCCAGTTGCGCCCTCCATCCACCGACACGTCGACTCGCTTGACCTTGCCGCGGCCCGACCAGGCCAGGCCGTTCACGCTGTAGAAGCCCTTGTCCAGCAGCGCCTGGCCGCCCGATGGCGTGGTGACGACGCTCTTGCATTCCTGGGTACTGGTGTACTGGCGGTGCTGGCCGTCGGGCAGCAGGTCGACGTAGTGGATCACCTCGTCCTTGGTGCCGTACGGCTTGTCGCCGACTTCCACCCGCCGCAGGTACTTGACCCAGCTCACGCCCTGCACGCCGGGCACCACCAGGCGCAGCGGATAGCCGTTTTCGGGCCGCAACATCTCGCCGTTCTGGCCGTAGGCCACCAGCACCTCGCCGGAGCGGATCAGGCTCATCGGGATGGTGCGCGTCATCGAGGAGCCATCGGCGCCTTCGGCCAGCACGAAGCGCTCGCCCTTCAAATCGGCGCCGGCCATCTCCAGCAGGGTGATCAGGGGCACGCCGGTGAACTCGCTGCACGACAGCATGCCATGCGTGTACTGGCAGGTGGGGACGGCGACGTTGCCCCATTCCATGCCGGTGTTGGCGCCGCATTCGATGAAGTGGAACCGCGACACCGCCGGCAGTCGCATCAACTCATCGAGCGTGAAGACCTTGGGCGTCTTCACCATGCCGTTGATCATGAAGCGGTGGCGGGTCGGGTCGATATCCCACCAGCCTTGGTGATGCCGCTCGAAATGCAGTCCGCTTGGCGTGACGATGCCGAACAGTGACTGCAAGGGCGCAAACGAAACGGAGGCCTGCGCAGTCTGCGTCAGGCCCGGGCTGCGGCGGCGCTGGACGTTGGCCTCGTGCCTGGAGGGCATGCCATAGCCGTGCGTCGCCACGCCCTGGCCCAGCCCTTTCGAATGCTCGGGCAACTGCAGGATGTTCGGGTCGCCGGCGGTGCTGGCGGGCGACTGCGAATAGGCGCTGGCTGCCGCCGTGCCGGCCGCTGCGGCGGCAAACGCGCTGCGCAGGAAGTCACGCCTGCCGCGCCGGGCCTCGTCGGCGACTTGCCGCACGCCGTCATGGTCGAGAAAATTTTCAGGCGCCTTGCGCAGCCGGCCGGAATTCATGGAGGTCATAAATCGATATATGCAGATTGAGCAATATATCGCGACGCGGCGCCGAAGGGGCTGGGGTTTACGCTAGGCTGCAGGCTCATGCATACACGCAATGCATCCTCATCCACGCAGGTTGCGGCGCGCGGTGGCCAGCCGCTCCTCCAGATAGGCGCCGTAGAAGTCGGGGATGGAGCTGCCAACCAGCCGCTCCGCTGCCTCGGCGCCTTGGCGGCCGAAAAACAGCACGGTGGGCGCGGTGCCGATGCGCCAGGCCTGCAGTAGCCGATCGTGCGTCGTCCGCGCACCCTTGAAGTCGAGCACTTCGCGTGCACTTCCCATGTCGAGCTGGACGACTGGCTGCCCGGTCTCCCTGCGTAGCGGCGCAAGGTGCTGGTCGCGCACGATCCTGCAGAACGGGCAGCCGTCGAGGCTGGCCATCACCACCAGCGGCTGGCCGCCGCGCAGGGCTTGGGCCAGCTCCGCGGCCAGTGAAGCTGGTGCAGGCAGTGTCGCAGCGTGCACCTTGCCTGCGAGGCCGTAGAGGGACGCTGCCCACAGGGCGACGGGCGCCAGCGCGAGCGTGCGGCGTGTCCTCCCAAATGCCTTCACTCGGGCTCCCGCTCCATCAGCAGGTAGGTGTTGTACGCGTTCATTCGGTTGGCGGCGCGAAACAGCGGCAGATGCTCGAAGCGCGACCAGTCCGCCTGTCGGTAGGCATCCTCGAAAGGCTCGAGGTTGCGCGCCGCGTGTCCCATGGTCCGGCGCAGGTGCGACAGGTAGTCGCGGGTCAACTCCATGTCTTGCCGGGCCGCCCGCGACAGCGGGCCGTGCCCCGGCACCACCACGGCCGCGTCGAGCGCAAGCACCGTGTTCAGCGCCTTGATCCATTGGCCGCTGTCGGCCTGCCCCACGAAGGGGATGCGGCCGCGGAAAACCAGGTCGCCGGCAAACAGAACTCGCTCGGCAGGCAGGTACACCACCATGTCTTCGGGTGTATGGGCCGGCCCGACATGGGTCAGCAAAAAGCGAACGTCGCCCACCAGCAGCTCGCGCGAGCCGTCCAGCCATTCGTCGGCCGGCACCAGCCGGGTCTGCGCATCGATCCAGGGTGCCAAGTCGGTGCGGGATGCCGCCAGACGCGACTGCGCGGTCTGCGAGTGCAGGTACTCCCGGGCGCCCTGATGCGCAATGATCCGCGCGCCCGCGCGCTTGAACTCCTGCAGCCCGTAGATATGGTCGGCATGGTAGTGGGTGAGGATCACGTGGCTGACCGGCTTGCCGGTGAGCTTCAGCACCAGCGCCAGAAACTCGCGTGCCAGCGCGGGCGAACCCAATGCATCGATGGCGACCACGCCGGCGGGCGTCACCACGAACCCGGCATTGGAGATGAAGTTGCGGTTGGCCGGGCTGCCCAGGGCCGACTCGCCCTGCACATACCAGGCCGAGGGCGACACCTGCTGCGCCGTCATCGGCGCAGGCGCAGGCTTCTGCGCTCCTGCCGGCAGCACCGAGGTGAGCGCGGCCAGGCCGACGGCGACAAGGAGCCCGCGGCGACGGGCCAGGCCACGCGAGGTGCGCATCCGGACTGCGCTCAGTGCTGCAGATCCGCCTCGATGGCGATCTGCGTGCAGATCGCGCGGCAGAGCGTCACGACCCGGTCATTGGTGATGCGGTAGTAGATCTGCACGCCGTCGCGGCGCTTGCCCAGCACACCGGCCTGGTACAGCGTGTTCAGGTGCTGCGACATGTTGGGCTGCGTGGTGTCGATCTCGGACAGCAGCTCGCTCACGTTCTTCTCGCCGTTGCACAGGCTGGAGATGATCTTCAGGCGCATGGGGGCGGACATCACGCGGAAGATCTCGGCCGCCATCTCGAACACCTCGTCCGACTCGGAGCTGGCAGCGACATCCGCCGTCCGGCGGGCCGGGGTTGCGGTTCGGCTCACGGCTTGATGTAAGCGTACTTCTCGCGCGCCTGCAGCTGGCCGATCTTCACCACGCCCGACGGCGTGAATTCGGCGTCCATGATGAACTTGTCCTTGCTCAGCTTGCGGTTGGTGAGGGTGATTTCGCAGACCTCGAAGCGCACGCCCCGGGACTTCAAGGCGCTGACCAGCGACGCATAGTCGATGTTGGGGTTCTTCTTGTCCTTGGCGCCTTCCAACAGGAAGTCGACGCCGTCCGCATGGGTGACCACCACGATCTTGGTGTCGGGCGCCACGTCGAGGTGGTTGCGCACGTTGCGCAGGCCCTTGGTGGCCTGCGTCTCCGAATTGTCGATGTGATAGACCACCTTGTCCTGCGCGTAAGCCGCGACGCTCATCAGCAGGGCCGCCGTCATGGCGATCACTTTGGGCAGGGTCTTCATCGCCGTTCCTTCGCAGTGCTATATAGGTAATGGTAAATATAAGCGATTTCGCAGCGCGAGGAATAGGGCCGACCCCTGAGTCTGTGCCGCGGGTCTGCCGCCGCTTCAAGCGGTCTATGGATCAGGCCTTCTCTGCCCGTTTCAGCTGCAGCCGCAGTGCGAGCCAGGCGCCGGTGCAGATGCCGGCGACCGCCAGCATGGAGCCGGTCGACAGCAAGGCCAACCCGGTGACACCATTGCCGATCGAGCAGCCGAGCGCCGTGATGCCGCCGAAACCCATCAGCATGCCGCCGGCCATGTGGGCGCCGAATTCGCGGGGCGAGGAGAAGAACTCCAGGCGGAATTCGCGGCGCAGGCGGGCGCTGACATAGCTGCCCACCAGCACGCCGACCGTGAGCGTGACCCCGAACGTTGCCAGCATGCTCTTGTCCGTCCAAAGCGTCAGCAGATCCAGCGAGTGGGCCAGCGGCGCCGAGAAGGAAAGCCCCTCGGGCCGCCGCGTCTGGGTGCCCACCCAGGCCGCCTCGAGCGTTTCAGGGTGCTCGGCAAAAAAGCCGATGCCGCCGGTCAGGAACAAGGCCACCCCGACAAACAAGCCGACGGCGACACCGCCGACGACATGGCCGACGTCCAATTTCCCCCGCATACGCCAGGCAATCCCCAGCGCCACCAGCAGCATCGCCGCCACAAGGGCCCAGCGGAAGTTCTGGGCCGAGGCCAGGGAGGTGCGCGCCATCAGGGTGCCGACGTCCTGCGAGCTGCCCAGCTGCAGCGCCCAGCTGTCGAAGAGCGAGACGCGCACACCGGCCAGCACGCCGCGCAATGTCATGGCGGCGGTGACCGCGATCACCAGCAGCGTGATCATGGCCCGGAGGTTGCCCGCGCCGGCTTTGACCAGGCTGCGCTGGGGGCAGCCGCCGGCCAGCACCATGCCGTAGCCGAACAGCAGGCCGCCGGCCAGGTAGGACGCCCACACCAGCCGATCGGACCAGGCGATGGTGCGCGACGCGTCGAGCAGCTGCGTGCTGACCAGAAGCTGGACGCACAGCGCGCCCACCGCAATCGCCAGCAACCAGGAAATCATGCGGGCCGGGCCGCGGAAAATCATCCAGTCGGCGATGGCGCCCCGCACGCAAAAGCGCGTGGCCTGGCCGACCGCACCCAGGCACAGGCCCAGCACCAGCCCGCCCCAGACGACCAGGCCTGCGGCCAACGAGGGACTAAGATCAAGATTCATTTTTCGGCCAACGGGTTCGTTTTCGGGGATGCAGAGGCTGCGCTCACCCCCTATTGTCGCTCGACCGTTCAGGCCTCTCGTCTCGCCGGGCATAGCCGGCGAAATCTCAATCAGTCCTGCCGAGGAAGCACCGTATCGCGCTTTCTTTACTGAGTACAAGACAGGACGGCGGCAAGGACACCGTGAAGACGCTGCCGGCGCCGAGTTGGCTCTGGACCGCGATGTCGCCACCCAGCAATTGCACCATCCGGCGTGAAATGGCCAGGCCCAGGCCCCAACCGCTGCATGTTTCGATCGGGAACTGGTCGACCTGGGCGAATTCGGTGAAGATCCGCTCCAGGTTGCCGGGCTCGATGCCGCGGCCGGTGTCCGCAACCCGGATGAAGACTCTCTTGCTTTTCGTCAGGCCGCAGCTGACCGTGACGGTCCCCGCGTTGGTGAACTTGATGGCATTGCCAAGGAGGTTCCCGACAATGCGTCCCAACTTGGCACGATCGGTGCGCAGCCTCAGGTCGCAGGGTTCGGCGACCAGCCTGAGAGCCTTGTTCTCCGCCATCGGCAGCAGACGCTCGCACTGCATCTGGATGAGCTCTCCCACCTCGAATTCACTATTGTTGATGGTGATTCGCCCGGTGTCGAAGGAAGCGATATCGATCACCTCGGACAGAAAGTCCACCAGGGAAATGGCGCTGGCCTGCAGCCGCTGGGCGAGCTCAGGGATCTTGGCCAGTTGGTCCGGCTTTTCCGAGGTCCGCCGGATGACTTCGGCCATCAGCGTGATGGCCTGAACAGGCGAGCGAACATCATGGGAGACGGCGGCCAGCATCTGGGATTTGCGATTGCTGATGTCCTCCAGTTCCCGGCGGCGGCGCTCGAGCCCCTGGTTCTGGTTCAGGATCTCTTCCCTGCGAGCCATCAGCTCGCCATTGATCGCTTCCAGGCGATCGTTTTGCTGCTGGATGGCCTTGGCCTGCGAATCGCGAACGCGCAGTGACCGGATCCACGAATCGAGAACGCCGGCACTAACGAGGACCGCAATGGCGGAAAGTGCCCGGTCGAGAAAAAACGCCTGCCGGAATGGCTCCGGGGCGGGCGGAGCTTGCGATGCGTAAACGAGGAAGGTGACGCCGATCAGGGCCAGCGCCAGGGCCCACATCAGACGGCGCCGGCGAGCCACCGCGGCAAAAACCAGGGGCAAGCTATAGAGCACCGACACGTTCAGTTCGATCCACGTGCTCCAGTCAAAGAGCGCTTCGACCACAGCCAGCGCTACTGCGACCCCTGCGGCAAGCGGGTGCAAGGTGTCCCGCCAAGGCGGCTCTGCGTTGTCCTGGAAAGCTTCCGTTGGCGCGGGGTCCATCGTCAATGCGGCACGGCCTTGCGCCGGGGCGTAGTCGCAGGCGCATCGCCCGACGGCGAGCCCTCCAATGAATCGGGCATTGCGCAAGC
>JAKFEZ010000157.1:0-36780 GCA_036675435.1 Ramlibacter sp.
GGGGCTACTCTATGCAAAAGCCCAAGAGCGGCACTGTCGGACAAGGCTGCGGCCGGCCTGTAGGACGCGGCCCCACCGGTTTACGCGGCGATGCAAAACGGCAGCGGACTGAAACAACCTGCGCCCTAGCGCGATTCGCCTCCCGGGGCGCGCTCGGCCAGTGCCCGAGCCTGCTGCCGCGCCTCGTCACCCTGCGGAATGGGTCGGCCGCTGTCGCGCCACTCTACCGCCGCCTTGAAGCCTTCGGCCTGCGCATAGCGGCGAAACCACAAGCCTTCCGGGTTGTGGCGCGTGATGCCGTCGAACAGAGTCGCCATCTGCTGGCTTTGCTCCAGCCCCATCGCCAGCATGACCTGGTTGACCACCATCTTGTGCATCGCGAGGTGGCTGCGCGGCACGCCGGCGATGCGCCCGGCGAGTTTCAGCACCGCCGTGTCGAGTTCGGCTGCCGGCACGGCTTCGTTCGCCAGCCCCCATTGGGCGGCCGTCCTGCCGTCGATGGTGTCACCGGTGAACATGAGCTGCTTGGCGCGCGTCGGCCCGAGCCGGTAGGTCCACATCGCCGTGGTCGGGCAACCCCACACCCGGGTAGGCATGTAGCCGATGTGCGCATCGTCGGCCATCACCAGCAAGTCGCAGCACAGCGCGATGTCGCTGCCGCCGGCCGCGGCCCAGCCGTGCACCTTGGCGATGGTGGGCTTGGGGCTGCGCCACAGGCTCATGAAATCCTCCGTGTTGCGCTTCATGTAGGCATAGTCGTCCATCGGGTCCCACGGGTCGCGTTCCTGCTGGCAAGGGTGGTCGATGCGGCCCTGGCCAAACACGCCCAGGTCGTAGCCGCCGCAAAAGCCCTTGCCCGCGCCCTCGACCACGATCACGTGCACGGCGTCCTGGCTGTTGGCCCAATCGACCGCGGCGCGGATCTCGCCCGGCATCGCCTCGTCGATGGCATTCAGCCGTTCCGGCCGGTTCAGCAGCAGCCGGGCGACCCGCGGCTGGGAAGGGTCCTGGTCGATGCGCAAGGATGAAAAGCTCGGCATGGGATCTCCTGAAAAAAACGACGCACGAAAGCGCCTCACCATAGCCTCTGCCAGGCGCGCTCACCTCGGGACTATCCCGCCGATGGCCCGGCGCCATGGTTTAAGCTCGTGCCCCTTGCCCGAGGGTTTTGCCGGGCGTTCAAAGGCATCAATGCGCAAAGTCACGGTGCTGGCATGGGACCTGAGCCACAACGCCGCTGCGCGCGGCTGGTTGCTGGCCGATGTGCTGCGGCGGGCAGGTTGCGACGCCGATCTCGCCGGCCCGCAACTGCTGGGGTCGGCCTTGTGGATGCCGCTGCGCGGCGGCGCCGTGCCGACCCAGGCCATTCCCGGCAAAGGATGGGACTTCATCCGCGAAACCACGGAGTTCGTGCGCAGCCATCCTCGCGACACGGTGATCGTGTCCAAACCCCGCTTTCCGAGCATGCTGGCCGGACTGCTCTACAAGAAGCTGTGGGGCGCGCGGGTGATCGTGGACGTGGACGATTGGGAGCTGGCATTCGGCAAGGGCCGCACCCCGATCGATCCGCGGCGCTTCGATGCGCCGTCGGCGCAGGTCGATCTCTCCTCTCCGTGGAATTCGTTCTGGACGCAGGTGGCCGAGGGCATGATGGAGCTGGCTGACGCCGTCACGGTGTCCAACGTCATGTTGAAGGAACGGTTCGGCGGCACGATCGTGCGCCATGCACGCGACGAGAGGGTGTTCGACCGCGGCCTCTACGATGACCAGGCCATGCGCCGCAAGCACAACCTGCCGGCCGAAGGCCGGATGGTCATGTTCCTGGGCACGGCGCGCCGCCACAAGGGCCTGGACGACATCCTGCGCTTCATGCTCGATTCGGGCGCCGGCGACCTGAGACTGTGCGTGCTGAACGCGTTCGAGGACAAGTCCTACCGCCAGGAGTTGTGCGACGCCGCGGGCGACAGACTGCTGGTGCTGCCGCCCAAGCCGTTCGGGCAGCTGCCTGAACTGCTCAGCACCGCCAGCTTTGTTTGCCTGCCGCAAGCAGGCAGTTCGGACGTGGCCGCCTACCAGATCCCCGCCAAGCTCACCGACGCGATGGCGATGCGGGTTCCGGTGATGATATCGCCCATTCCACCGGTGGCCGACCTGATGGGGCGAGGCCTGTTCCTCAATGACGGCCCGCTGGACGCCGCCGCTTTCGCCCAGGCCGTGGCGCTACCGCCCGCGGTGCTGCGCGAACATGCCGATCGCGCGCACCGCTGTTTCATGGAGGAGTTTTCCTACCAGGCGAGCGCGCAGGCGCTGGGCCGGTGCCTGGTCGAGCCGCCCGCCGGGCCTGTGCCGGAATGGACCGACGCGCTGCTGGCCTTGGCGCGCCGGATCAAGCCCGGGGCCGCGCCCGAATAACTCAGGCATGACGCACGGCAACGTCGCGACGGCCCGGGACTACAGGGGTGCGGCACCGCTACCGGCATCGCTCTTGCCCCGGCAGTGCCTAGACTGGCGTGGATACGAACCGATGGAGCGATCGACATGAGCAGCACCAGCATCGGCCGCGGCCCGGCTCGCGGCGGCAATGAAAACCACGATGGCGACCCGCTCAACACCACCTTGGGCGAAACCGTCGGGCAAGAGGCCCCTGCAGGCAACGACCTGCTCGACCAGGCGGCCCCCGACGTGCCGGCCGGGGTGGCGGGCGGCAAGGCCCGGCCTGGCATCGCCAAGGGGCCGCAGAGCTACCCCGACGGCCCCAACGTTGAAGCCAGCCCGTGGGAACTCGACGCGGCACGCGGCAAACTGCCGCCCAAGTGAGCGCGCGGCTGCCGGGTCGATGGTAGCGTTTGGGGAATGTCCTAGCCCCGGGGACTTGTGCCGCGAACAGAATGGCAGTTCATTGGCCCTAACAAGGAGAACCGCCATGATGTCCCGTCAAACCGTGTTGCGTTCTACATTGGCTGCCAGCCTGTTGGCGCTCGGCCTTGCCGGCTGCAGCCAGATGCGGCCGTCGCAGAAGATCGACATCTACGAAGCCGCCCTCAGCGGCGCCCAGGAAGTGCCGGCCAACCCCAGCGCGGCGCGCGGCATGGCCGAAGTGCAGCACGACACCGGCAACAACACGCTGACCTGGAAGGTGACTTACAGCGGCATGTCGGGCCCGCTCACCGGCGCGCATATCCACGGCCCCGCCGGTCCCGGCCAGAACGCGGGCGTGCTGGTGCCGTTCTCGGGCAACCTGAACGCCCAGCCGATCCAGGGCCAGGGCGCGATCACCCCGCAGCAGGTGGGGGACCTGGCAGCGGGCCAGTGGTACGTCAACCTGCATTCAGCGCGCTACCCCGGCGGCGAAATCCGCGGGCAGTTGCGCCGCCGCCGCTGAGCCGCCTCGCCGCCCTTCGGTTCCTCGCTAGTGGGCGCAGTTAGTTGCGCGCACAACCACTTGTCGATATAGTTGCGCCAACAACGAGTATCGAACACATGGACTTCCCTGCATCCACACGGCCGCTGCCGGGCCGCGTGCCGGTCCTCATCGCCGGCGGCGGCCCGGTGGGGCTCACGCTCAGCGCCCTGCTGGCGCGCCACGGCGTCGCCAGCCTGGTCATCGAGGCCGATGAAAGCTTTTGCAGCGGCAGCCGCGCGATCTGCATCTCGCGCCGCTCGCAGGAGATCCTGGCCTGGGCCGGCGCCGACGAGCCGCTGGTCAAGACCGGCTTGCCGTGGACAGGCGGGCGCAGCTACTGGCGCGACACCGAGGTGCTCCACTTCCAGATGCCGAGCGAGCCGACCCAGCGCTATGCGCCCATGGTCAATATCCAGCAGTACTACATCGAGCAGTTCGCCCACGAGGCGATGCAGCGCGCACCCGATCTGGCGCAGGTGCAGTGGAACAGCCGGGTATCGGCCGTGCAGCCCACGCAGGCAGGCGTGCAGGTCGAGGTCGAGACGCCGTCCGGGCGCCAGACCCTGCAAGCCGACTGGGTGGTGGCCTGCGATGGCGGGCGCAGCACCGTGCGCGACCAGCTCGGACTGCAGCTGGAGGGTACGCAATACGAAGGGCGCTATGTCATCGTCGACATCGTGCAAAAGACGAAGCGGCCGGTCGAGCGCCTGGCGTGGTTCGACCCGCCGTCCAACCCGGGCTCTACCATCCTGATGCATCGCCAGCCCGATGACGTGTGGCGCATCGACTACCAGATCCGCGACGACGAGGACCCGGCCGAGGCCGTGAAGCCCGAGAACGTGCTGCCGCGCGTGCGCAGTCACCTGGCCATGATCGGCGAGAACGAGCCGTGGGAGGCGCTGTGGATCTCCATCTACAACGCCAAGTGCCTGACCCTGCCGCGCTACCGCTATGGGCGCGTGCTGTTCGCCGGCGACGCCGGCCACCTGGTGCCCATCTTTGGCGTGCGCGGCCTCAATTCCGGGCTGGACGACGCCGGCAACCTGGCGTGGAAGTTGGCCCGCGTGATCGAGGGCCGGGCTGCCGACGCGCTGCTGGACACCTATTCGGCCGAGCGGGTCCATGCCACCCGCGAGAACATCGCTTACGGGGCCAAGAGCACCGAATTCATGGCCCCGCCCAACTTCGCCTTCAAGCTCATGCGCGAGGCAACGCTCCGGCTGGCCGTGTCGGACGCCCGTGTCCGCTCGCTGATCAATCCCCGGCAATCCGCGCCGATCGCCTACACCGGCTCGACCCTGAGTCTGCCCCAGCAGGGCGAATGGGTGCATTCGATGGCTGCGCCCGGCCAGCCCGCCCCCGAAGCCCTGCTGCAGGGTTCGCAGGGGTCGTTTCACCTGACCCGTTGTTTCGGCAAGGATTTCGTCTGCCTGGTGTTTGCCGACGGCGCCTTGCCCACGGCCGTGAAGGAATTGGCAGGCCAAGGCATCGGTGTGCTGGACATTCCGCCCGAGGCTGATAGCCTCGGCCAGGCTCGCCAGCGCTACGGTTTGCCGGATGCGAAGGCCCTGGGCCTGGTGCTGGTGCGTCCCGATGGCTATGTCATGGGGCGCTGGCGTGGCCTGGAGCCGGCACCGCTTCTGGCGGAAATTAACAAAAAAGGATTTATCGCATGACGGATGATGACCTGGACCGCAGCTACTCGGCGCTTTGCGAATCGCTCGCCAGTGTGGGCGAGAGCAGGTCCGAATTGTTCCTCTCCATGGTCTGCCTGTCGC
Organism: Ramlibacter sp.; assembly: GCA_036675435.1. GTDB lineage: Bacteria > Pseudomonadota > Gammaproteobacteria > Burkholderiales > Burkholderiaceae_C > Ramlibacter. The sequence continues at coordinate 5,182 of JAKFEZ010000157.1, forward strand.
TGATGGCCCGCTACGAGCGCGCCGAAGACGTGATGGCGCTGATCGGCAACGTGCATGCGCAGTGCGCTGCGGAGGCGGGCGATGGCGCCTGAGGCGCCATCCGGCGCCGCATCGCCTGAGGCGCCGGCCGGCACGGCGCCGCTGGAGCGCACGCTGAGCTACCGGCTGCACCTGGTCAACAAACTCACCGATCGGTCGAGCTCCAGCGCGTACGCCCAGGAGTTCGGCCTGCCGGTCGGGCAGGCGCGCTGCCTGGCGGCGATCGGCCGTTTCGCGCCCCTGTCGGTGGTCGACCTGGCAGTGCGATCCAACCTCGACAAGGGCCAGGCCAGCCGCGCCGCGCAAGCGCTGGTCGACGCGGGACTGGTCGCCAAGCGCAGCAGCGAGGTGGATGCCCGCGGTGTGGTGCTGAGCCTGACGCCGCGCGGCCGCAAGCTCTGGACAAGGGTGGTCGAGCTCATCGCGCAGCGCAACGAGGAGATATTCGGCTGCCTGAGCGGCGCCGAGCGCCAGGCGTTCGGTCGGATGCTCGATCGGCTGATCGACCACGCGCGGGCCTAGCCAATACCCACGAGCTGGCCCTTGGCGGCCATAACTCGTAAAATCACCGTTTCCTTCTCCTGACGCTGCCGGGCGTCCCCCACGCACACCACCCCGATGAACGCCCCTGTCGACGTTTCTTTCTTCGCGCGCGCCGCCAAGCCGATCACCAGCTACCGCAAGTACTGGGCGGCTCGTTTCGGCACGTCGAAGTTCCTGCCGATGAGCCGGGGCGAGATGGACCAGCTGGGCTGGGACAGCTGCGACATCATCATCGTCACGGGCGATGCGTACGTCGACCATCCCAGCTTCGGCATGGCGGTGATCGGCCGCACCCTGGAGGCGCAGGGTTTTCGCGTCGGCATCATCGCGCAGCCCGACTGGCAAAGCGCCGAGCCCTTCAAGGCCTTGGGCAAGCCGAATCTGTTCTTCGGCGTCACGGCCGGCAACATGGATTCGATGATCAATCGCTACACGGCGGACCGCAAGATCCGCAGTGACGATGCCTACACGCCGGGCGACGTGGGCGGCAAGCGGCCCGACCGCGCCTCGCTGGTGTATTCGCAGCGCTGCCGGGAGGCCTACAACGATGTGCCCATCGTGCTGGGCGGCATCGAAGGTTCGCTGCGCCGGATCGCGCACTACGACTACTGGTCGGACAAGGTGCGCCGCGCCATCCTGGTGGACGCCAAGTGCGACCTGCTGCTGTACGGCAACGCCGAGCGCGCCATCGTAGAGATAGCACATCGGCTGGCGGCCAGGGAGCCGGTGCAGCAGATCACCGACGTACGCGGCACGGCCTTCGTCCAGCGCAGCAAGCCCGAGGGCTGGTACCAGATCGACTCGACCAGCGTGGACACGCCGGGCCGCGTCGAAGAGCACATCAATCCGTACCAGACCACCTCGGAGCAGGCCGCGGCGCAGGGGACGAGCTGCTCGAAGGAGGAGGGCGCCTCTTCGCTCGCTTCGCAGGTAGCGGGCACCTCCTCACTCCCTCCCGCTTTGGGGGAGGGCGGGGGAGGGGGCATGCAGTCGCAGCCTCTGGTTTTCGTTCGCAACCCGAATCTTCGCGCGAAGAGCCCCCACCCCAACCCTCACCCGAAGGGGGAGGGAGCAGGACAAGGGGAGGGAGCAAAGTCCAAATTCAAGCTGCCGCCGCGCGATCGCACGGTCATTCGGCTGCCTTCCTACGAGCAGGTCAAGAGCGACCCGGTGCTCTATGCCCACGCCAACCGCGTGCTGCACCTGGAAACGAACCCGGGCAACGCGCGGGCGCTGGTGCAGGCGCATGGCGACCGCGATGTGTGGCTGACGCCGCCGCCCATCCCGCTCACCACGGCCGAGATGGACCACGTGTTCGACCTGCCGTACGCGCGCGCGCCGCATCCCAGCTACGCCGACGAGAAGGGCGGCCACGACGGCGCCACCAAGATCCCTGCCTGGGAGATGATCCGCTTCTCGATCAACATCATGCGCGGCTGCTTCGGCGGCTGCACCTTCTGCTCGATCACCGAGCACGAGGGCCGCATCATCCAGAGCCGCTCCGAAGACTCGGTGATCCGCGAGATCGAGGAGATCCGCGACAAGGTGGACGGCTTCACCGGCACCATCTCCGACCTTGGCGGCCCCACGGCGAACATGTACCGCCTGGGATGCCGCTCGCCCGAGATCGAGGCCGCCTGCCGCAAGCCCAGCTGCGTGTACCCCGGCATCTGCCAGAACCTGACCACCGACCACGGCCCGCTGGTGAACATCTACCGGCGCGGGCGCGCGCTCAAGGGGATCAAGAAAATCCTGATCGGCTCGGGCCTGCGCTACGACCTGGCGATCCAGTCGCCCGAGTACGTCAAGGAACTGGTGCAGCACCACGTGGGCGGCTACCTGAAGATCGCGCCTGAGCACACCGAGCAGGGCCCGCTCACCAAGATGATGAAGCCGGGCATCGGCAACTACGACAAGTTCAAGGCGCTGTTCGAGAAGTACAGCGCCGAGGCGGGCAAGAAGCAGTACCTCATCCCGTACTTCATCGCGGCGCACCCGGGCACCAGCGACGAGGACATGATGAACCTGGCGCTGTGGCTCAAGAAGAACGGCTTCCGGGCCGACCAGGTGCAGACGTTCTATCCCAGCCCGATGGCCACCGCCACCGCCATGTACCACAGCGGCCGCAACACGCTGCGCAAGGTGCGGCGCCAGGCGGGGGCCGATGACACGGTTGACATCGTGCGCGGCGAGCGCCGCCGGCGCCTGCACAAGGCCTTTCTGCGCTACCACGACGCCAACAACTGGCCCATGCTGCGCGATGCGCTCAAGGCGATGGGCCGCGCCGATCTGATCGGCAGCGGCAAGCATCAGCTCATTCCCGCCTATCAGCCGCTCACCGACGGCAGCTACCAGAGTGCGCGTCGCAAGAACTCCACGCCGACGCCCGGCAAGCCCGCCGCGCCGGTGAAAGGCCGATTGCTGACCCAACACACCGGCCTGCCGCCGCGCGTGACCGGCGCTGCCAAATCGGCGGCGCGCAAGCCGCGCTAGGAGTGCGCCTCGAGGGCGCGCGCGGTCACCGGGTCTTCCACCAGCTTCAGCACCTGTTCCGGATTCACCGGCTTGGTGAAGTGGAAGTCGAAGCCGGCTTCCCTGGCCGCCCTGCGGTCCCGCTCCTGTCCCCAGCCGGTGATGGCCACCAGCACCGCATCCTCGCCGCCGGGCGATGACCGGATCGCGCTGGCCACTTCATTGCCGTTCATCCCGGGCATGCCGATGTCCAGCAGAACGATCTCCGGCGCGAGCTGCCGGTATTGGTCCAGCGCCGATACGCCGTCATAAGACAGCGTGACCTCGTGTCCTTCGATGCGAAGAAATTCGGCCAGGCTTTCGGCGGCGTCGCGGTTGTCGTCGGCCACCAGCACCCGCCGGCGGGCACCGCCGGCTGGCGCGCGGGCCTGTTGCGACGCCGGCTTGGGCGGCGGCTCGCACAGCTCCAGCCGCAGAGTGAAGGTGCTGCCCCGGCCCAGGCCTTCGCTGTGCGCGGTCAGCGTGGCGCCGTGCATCTGCGCCAGGCCGCGCGAGAGCGCCAGGCCGATGCCGAGACCGGCCGTCGCGCCCGAGTGCGGGTCGTGCACCTGGGTGAACATCTCGAACACCCGCTCCAGGGCATCCGGCGGGATGCCGATCCCGTTGTCGGCCACGTCGATGACGGCTTCGCCGCCTTCGAGCCGGGCGGCCAGCCGGATCGTGCCTTCGGGCTGGGTGTACTTGGAGGCGTTGGTAAGCAGATTGGAGATCACCTGCGCGATGCGCATCCGGTCGACCATGGCCCACAGCGGCGTCTCGGGCCAGTCGACGAGCAGGTGCTGGTGGCGCTCGTCGGCAATCGGGCGGGCGGCCTCCAAAGCCGAGTCGACCGCCTCGCGCAGGTCGGTCACCGTTCTGCGCAGTTCCAGCTTGCCGCGCGTGATCCGCGACACGTCCAGCAGGTCGTCCAGCAGCATGGCCATGTTGTTGACCTGGCGCTCGATCACCTCCATGCTCCAGCGCTGCTGCTCTGGCTTGGCACCGGGTGAGCGCGCGATCATCGCGGCCTGGCGGATCGGCGCCAGCGGGTTGCGCAGTTCATGCGCCAGCGTGGCCAGGAATTCGTCCTTTCGACGATCGGCTTCCCGCAGCGCCTGCTCCTGGTAACGACGCTCCGTGATGTCCGAGAACCAGACCGCCAGCCCGCCTTCGCAGGGCGAGGCGATGACGTGGAACCACCCCTTCACCTGGATGTTCGGCGCATGCGCCTCGAACTCGACGGTGGCGCCCTTGTCGAGCGCGGCGACATAGTTCGCCAGCAGGCCCGGCTCGTCCCAGGTGCCGGGCAGCACCTCCCCGACCGCGCGCCCGATCACCTCGGCCGGATTGCGGTCCAGATACTCTGCCGCTGCCTTGTTGAGGTAGTCGAAGCTGAAATCGATCACGGCCCCCCGCTCGTTGCGCAGCGGCCGCCACAGGCTGAACGGCACGGCAGAGCTTTCCAGGGCCACCTCGACCTTGCGCGACAGTGCCAGGGCGTCCTGGCGCATCGATTCCCGCTCGGCCAGAACAGCCGCCATCTGGGCAACGAGGTCGCCGAGCTGGTGGTGGCGCGCCGTGGGCCGGGTCGGCTCCTTGAAGTGCAGTGAGAGCACGCCGAAGACCTGCCCGGCCATATTGAACATGGGTCGGCTGTGCACGCAGCGGATGCCCTCTGCTCGCGCGAACGCCTGGAAACCGGCCAGCCAGGCATCCTCCTGCGTGTCGTCGGCCACCACGACGCGCTGCTCGACGAAGGCCAGCCCGCTGGCGCCTTGCCCGACCGGAATGTCGCTGATGGTCTTGCGTCCTTCCGCGCTGAAGCCGACCGTGGCGAGCGCCCGCAAGCTGGCCGAGGCCGGGTTGAACTGCGCCACCACCCCTTTCTGCGCGCCCTGCAGCTCGCACAAGGTGCGCAGCATGGCCGCGAGCTGTCCGGGCAGGTCGGGGAGCAGCGAGATGCGGTTGCCCAGATCGTGCAGCGACTGCAGGTCCTGGACCTGGCTGCTCAGCATTCGTTCGGCGTCGCTGGCGCGAAAGCGCAGCTGGTGGTGCTTGGCGCCCACCGCCAGCAGGATCCCGCCGCCGGCCAGGAAGGCTGCCAGCGAGACGCGGTCCGCCACGCCGCCAGTGCCCAGCGGCCCGAGCCAGAAGAAGGCATGGACTACCCCACCGGCCAGGACGAGCAGCGCGGCCTTCCAGCCCAGCCACATGGCGGCGACTCCGACGGCAGGAAAGAAGAAGACGAAGAGAATGCGATGGCCGACGACCGGACGCAGCCCCCACTCGCCGGCCAGGGCGAGCAACAGCAGGGCGATCGACAGGACGAGGGAGCGGCTGGGGCTGGGCCTGAATGCCTTGGCATGCATGGTGGGTGGTGGCGCTGCGGGTCAACGCATCCTGAAAAAGGGTGAATCGGACCTACACCGAAGCCGTCGAGCGGCGCTCGGCAGTCATCCGGGCCAACAGGCCATCGACTGCCGCCAGCCCGGCGGGCTTGGTGAGGTGATGATCGAACCCCGCGCTGCGCGACCGGGCTCGGTCGTCCTTGGCGCCCCAGCCGGTCAATGCGACCAGGGTCGCTTCACGGGTCCCGGGCGAAGCACGCAGTTCGCGAGCCACTTCGTAGCCGTCCTTGCCGGGCATGCCGATGTCCAGGAACACGATCTCGGGCGCGAACTCGCGGGCGGTCCGCAGCGCGGTGTCGCCGTCGTTGGCGATCCGCGTGTCGTGGCCGCTCATTTGCAGCAGCGCCGCAAGGCTCTCGGCCGCATCGACGTTGTCGTCGACCACCAGCACGCGCAGCCCGGCTGGGCTGGCGGGCGCGTGATCCGCCGGCGGCGCCGCGGCCGTGGCCATGGCCGGCGCAGCCTCGGCCAACGGCAGCCGGACGGTGAAGGTGCAGCCCGCGCCCAGGCCCGGACTTTCGGCGATGACGGTGCCGCCGTGCAGATCGACCAGCCGGCGCACCAGGGCCAGGCCAATGCCCAGCCCGCCTTGCGCGCGGTTGCGATCGCTGCCGAACTGGGCGAAAAGTTCGAACATTGCAGGCAGTGATTCCGGCGCCATGCCGATGCCGTTGTCGCTCACCGTGATTACCGCCTGGCCACCTTCGCGGCGGGCGCGGAGCGCGATGTGCCCGCCCGGGGTCGTGTACTTGGCAGCGTTGTTGAGCAGGTTGCTGACCACCTGGGCAAGCCGGGTCGGGTCAGCCACAAGTTCGAGAGTTTCGTCGGGCACGTCCACCTCCAGATGGTGTCTGCCGGCGTTGACCAGCGGCATGCTGGTCTCCACGGCGACGGCCAGCGCGCTTTTCAGCGTCAATCGTTCCCTGATGAGTTCCACCTTGCCGGAGGAGATGCGCGCGATGTCCAGCAGGTCGTCCACCAGCCGCACCAGGTGGCGCAACTGGCGCTCCATCATCTCGCGCGCCTTCTGCTGGGTTGCCGGGGCGCCGCCGGCCATCCGCATCAGCTGCAAGCCATTGGTCAACGGGGCCAGGGGGTTGCGCAGCTCGTGCGCCAGTGTCGCCAGGAATTCGGTCTTGCGCCGGTCGGTTTCGGCCAGCTCCGCGGCGAGTTGCCGCAGGCTGGCCTCGGCGCGCTTGCGCTCGGAAATATCGGTGAACAGGACGGCCACCTTGTTGCCTGGCCCGCCGAGCCGCGCCGCATAGATGTCGAACCAGCGCCCCAGGGCCTTGGCCCGCATTTCAGACCTGAGCGGCTCGCCCGTGGCGGCAACCCGGGCGTAGGCCTCGATCCACTCGCGTTCATGGTCGGGCACCAGCTCGCGGATGCGGTGGCCGGATGCCGCTTCCAGGCCGGTGTGCTTGGAAAAGGCCGGGTTCATCTCGAGGAAACGGTAGTCGATGGGCTGGCCGGCCTCGTCGTAGAGCATCTCGATCACGCAGAACCCCTCGTCGATCGACTCGAACAGGGTGCGATAGCGCTCCTCGCTGCGCCGCAGGTCTTCTTCGGCGTGCTTGCGCTCGGTGATGTCGGCCGCGGTGCCCAGGATGCGCCGCGCTCCCGGCTGCAGCACGCCGGTCAGTTCCATCCAGCGCAGCTGCTTGTCGTCGCGGCGGATGAAGCGGCCCTCGAATTGCAGCCGAATGCCCACGGTGGCGGTGAAGAGCATCGATTGCTCGAGCGCCTCGGCATCGGCCTCGTGCGCGAACTCATCGGCAAACTGCTGCGAGTCGATCGGCGCATGCGCCCGCTCGACCCCGAACAGCGCGCAAAGGCGGTCGTTCTCCCAGCTGATGGCGCCGCTGTGCGCGTCCCACATCCAGATGCCCAGTCCGGCAGCTTCCGTAGCCAGCCGCACGCGCTCTTCGCTGGCGCGCAGCCGCTCCTCGCTTTCCCGGATCAACGCCGCCGCGGCCTCGGCCTCTTCGCGCCGGGCCTGCTCGCTGGCGGCCGCTTCTCGCGCTGCCTGCACCTCGCGCCGGGCCGTGACGTCGTGCATGGAGACGACGGCGCCCAGCTTGTTGCCGTTTTCGTCATGCAGCGGCTGGCCGCTCACGACCAGCTGGCGCAGCGGGCCGGCCTTGGACTCGATGGCCATTTCGGCGTCGTGCACCTGCTCGCCCGCGAGCGCGCGAAACAGCGGAATCTCTTCCTTGGGCAGCGGTGTGTGGCCGTCCGGGCGAAGCAGGCGGTATTCGCTGGCCCAGTGGTCCGCGCTCAGTGCGCGAAGGCCCACGCCGTGAAACTCCCGCGTGGCCCGATTGAACAGAGTCAGGACGCCGTCGGGGCCGCAGGCGATGATGCCGTCTTCCACCGATTCCAGCACGGCCGACAGGAACACGCGGTCCTGCACAGCCTGCCGCTCGGCCGCCTCCAGTTCCTGCTTGCTGCGGTGCAGTTCGACGAAGAAGCCGACCTTGGCCTTCAACACCGCAGGCCGCAGGGGCTTGGCCAGAAAATCGACGGCGCCCAGTGCGTAGGCCTCCTCGGCCGAGTCGGCGGCGCTCGGGTCGGCCGTGACGAAGATGATGGGCGTCTCGCGTGAGCGGCGCTGCGCGCGGATCAGCCGCGCCGTCTCGAAGCCGTCCATGCCCGGCATTCGCACATCCAGCAGCACGGCCGCGAAATCCTGATCTTGCAGCAGCCTCAGCGCCTCCTGGCCGGATGAGGCGCGCACCAGCGGCTCGCCGACATTCTGCAGGACTGCTTCGAGCGCCAACAGGTTCGCGGGCTCGTCATCGACAAGTAGGATCGGTGCCTGCGGGCGATGGTTCACCTTGGAAACGCTACACCAAAAGGCGCTCGCCGTACGTCGGAAAATCGCCCGAAGCAGCCATCCCGGGCTGGAGCCAGCACAACATAATCGGGGGATGCACAAGGGACGACGCGCATGAGGATGGACGAGACTGCCGCAAGGCGGGTGATGCTGGCGCGCGCGGTCGAAACCGCGGACACCGAGGGCAAGCTCCTGAGCGAGGTCGAGCGCGAGCAGGTCGACCGGCAGGCCCGGCAGACAGCCGGGGTGGGCGGCGACGGCAGCGCAGCCGTCACGCCCGAGCACTTCCTGCACGTGCGGGCGCAGCAGGTGCTGCTGGCTGTCGGGCACCGCAACCCCGGCATCGCCGCGTTGCAGGATGTGCCTCCCTGGCGGCAGTGGCTGGCCATCGGCACGCCGCTGGCCGCGCTGATCGCGGGCGTGCTCACCGACATCGTCGCCAATCCGCACCGGGTCGACCTGGTGTCGCTGCCCCTGCTCGGGATCGTCGGCTGGAACCTCGTCATGTATCTGGTGCTCATCGGCGGATGGATGCTGGGCTCGGGCGAAGGCTCGCGCCCGGCCCTGGCGGGCCTGGGCCGCTGGAGCGACGGCGAGCGAGCGATGCAGCGCCGCAAGGGCAACCTGCGCACCAGCGTCACCGCGCTGTTTCACCTGCACTGGTACCGGGCAACCCAGGCGTTGCACCTGCAGCGGGTCAAGCGCGTGCTGCACCTGTCCGCGGCGGGCTGGGCAGTGGGTGTGGCCCTGTCGCTGCTGGCCCGCGGCCTGGTGGTGGAGTACCGCGTGGGGTGGGAAAGCACTTTCCTGGACGCACATCAGGTCCACACCATCCTGAGCGTGTTGCGCCTGCCCGCGCTGCTGCTGTTCCCGTTCCAGCCGTTTTCGATCGAGGAGGTGGCGAGCTTGCGTTTCAGCCAGGGCGGCGGCGCCGTCGCCGGCGCCCGCTGGGTCTACCTGTACGTGGCCTTGCTGATGGTGGTAGTGGTGCTGCCGCGCCTGATTCTGGCCGGCGCCGCTTGGTGGCGCGAGCGCAGGCTGGCGCAAGGCGTGGCCATCGACCTGCGCGATCCGTACTACCAGCGGCTGGTTTCGCTGTTGAGCTCGGCCCGGGTGCAGCTGTGCCTGGTCACCCATCGCGACGAAGACCGTGCCGCCTGGCTGCGAGTCGCCCAGCAGGAGTTTGGGAGCGCCGGCACGCTGATCAGATCGGCGCACGACGACGTGCTTCGATTCGTCGATGTGTCGGGTCTGCGGCCACCCGCGGCGCCGCCGGCGGCGCCGCCCGAGATGGGATGGGCACGGCGGCTGATGGATGCCATCCGCGGCCGCACCACGCAGGCCCGACTGGAGCATGGCGAACCGGCGCTTGCGGCAGCGCGCGAGCACGGCGACCTGACCATTCACGTGGCCGGCGCGCCGGGCGACCTGGCTGCGGCGACGCCCCTGCTGGAGTGGCTGGGCAAGCCGGTGCTGGTCCTGGTGAACCGGCCGGACGCGCCGGAAGCGGCGGCGCCCGGCCTGGTGGCCCGTTGCGAAGCGCAGTTGCGCGATCTGCCGCCGCCGGCCAGGCTGTTGTCGTTCGACGCGTTCGCCCGGTGCTGGGTGCAGGAGAGGGTGTTGATCAATGCCATCGGCAGCCTGCTGCCCGGGTCCAAGGTGGCCGGCTTTGCCCGCTTGGCCACGGCCTGGGACGAGCGCAATGCCCAGCGCTTCGCCCGCTCCATGGGCGCCGTCGCCGAGCACCTGCTGTTCGCGGCGCGGCAAGTGGAAGAGGTGCGCACCGGCGCGCTGACCGTGAAGAGCATGGCGCCGGCCGAACGGCAGGCCCAGGCCCAGGCGCGACAGGCGGTCATGGATTCGGTGGTCGAGCGCCTCGACAGGTCGGCCGGCGAAATGTTTGCCCGGCTGCGGCAACTGCACGGGCTGGACGAGCAGGCGGCCGGCACGCTGCAACACCACATGGAGCAGAAGTTCGCGGTGCAGCAGGCCATCGACAAGCCGCAGGCCGGCATGGCAGGCGCCGCCACGGGCGCCGCCATGGGTGCCTCGGTCGACTTGCTGGTGGGCGGCCTCACCTTGGGCGCTGCCGCGGCGCTTGGCGCCGTGGTGGGCGGCAGCGCTGCCTACATCGGGGCTGCGTGGAAAAACCGGGCCAGCGCCGGCGGCAACACCGTCGTGCAGCTCAGCGACGAGATGATGCAGGCGATGGCGGAGGCCGGGCTGCTGCGTTACCTGGCCGTGATCCATTTCGGCCGCGGTCCGGCGGGGGCCGAAAGCGAATTGCAGCCGTTCTGGAAGCGCGACGTCGTGGCCGCGGTGGACGAGAGCCGGGCGCTGTTGACGCCCTTCTGGACGGCCGCCAGGACGCAGCCGGACCCCGGCCGGCTGGCCATGGCGCTGGCGCGTGAACTGGAAACCATCGCGCGAAAAGTGCTGGAGGGACTCTATCCGCCGCGGCGCGGCTCGGCCCGACGGGGAGCGGAGCCGTAGGACCCTTGAACAGGCTCTAGCCCGGCAGTGGCACACTTGCGACTGCATGCTTGCTTTCCTGCCCCCCTTCCTGCGCGGCCTCATTGCCATGGCGCTGCTCGCCGCCAATACGCTATTTTGGTGTGCGCTGCTGTTCGTCTGTGCCCTGGTCAAGCTGGCCATTCCCGCGCGCGCCGTGCGGGTGCGCATCGACCCGGTTCTCAACACCATCGCCACTTGCTGGGTGGCCTGCAACAGCGGCTGGATGGCGCTTACGCAGCCGACGGTCTGGGACGTGCAGGGTATCGACGAGCTGCGCTACCAGGGCTGGTACCTGGTGAACTGCAACCACCAGTCCTGGGCCGACATCTTCGTGCTGCAGCACCTGCTGAACCGGCGCATCCCGATGCTGAAGTTCTTTCTCAAGCAGGAGCTGATCTATGTGCCGGTCATTGGCCTGGCCTGGTGGGCGCTCGATTTCCCCTTCATGCAGCGTCATGGCAAGGCAGCGTTGCGCGAGCGCCCTGAGCTGCGCTCGCAGGACGCCGAGGCGACCCGCCGGGCCTGCCGCAAGTTCGCGCTGGTCCCCACCAGCGTGATGAATTTCGCCGAAGGCACGCGCTTCGGGCCGGCCAAGCACCTGGCGCAGGGGGCGCCGTACCGCCATTTGCTCAAGCCCAAGGCGGGCGCGCTGGCGCTGGCGCTCGATGCAATGGGGGAGCAGTTCCATTCGCTCATCGATGCCACCATCGTCTATCCCGCGGGAGCACCGACTTTCTGGCATTTCCTGTGCGGCCGGGTGCCGCGGGTGATCGTGCGCGTGCGCCAGCTCTCCATTCCGCCCGAATTCCGCAGCGGCGACTACGATGGCGACCCGGCGTTCCGCATGCGCTTCCAGCAATGGCTGGGCAGCCTTTGGGAAGACAAGGACCGGCAGATCACGGCGCTGCTGGCGCCAGGCGGCGTCGCTTCGGACATTGATTGACAATCTTCTGGGGTTTCGTCCTACAGCTCGTCTGCTGAGCTTGGTCGACGATCGGCGCTTCGCCAACTCAAGTGGAGTATTCGCAATGCAGGAAACCAGCCCCTCCCAACAGCCGCGCCTGAGAGGGTTCGCCGCCATGTCGCCGGAAAAGAAAAAGGAAATCGCCGGCATGGGCGGCCGCGCTGCACATGCCAGTGGCCGTGCGCACCAGTTCAGCACCGAAGAGGCCCGGGCCGCCGGCCGCAAGCGCCACCTGCGGCCTGACGCACCCAACTGAAGAGCAACAAGGCCGCCCAGCGGCGGCTGTTGCCGCAGTATTTACCAGCCGACCTTGTAGGAAGGCGCCTGCTTCGCGCGTCGGACAAGGCGACCTCGGTCTTTGGCACTACTTCAGGCTCAGGCATGGCAGTTGCTCTAGCTTCCGCATCATCGGGAGCCAGCCATGCAGACGGAAAGCAGTGCAATCAACGAGTATGCGGCGGCGGTCGCATTCGAAAGAGCGGCATGGGACGCCGTGCGCCACCGGCTACCCGGCTCGAACGGGTTCGACAATGAATTGTGGCTTCAATGGCGGCTGTCGGTCGAGCAAGCCGACCGGGCAGCCGCCCGTGCCCGAACCCCGGCCAGCACCCCGCCGCCCAAAGGCATGATCGGGTGGTGGCGGCCCAAAGCCATCCAGCTTTCACCGATCTTCAGCCGGCCGCGCCGGGAACGGCCGCTGCCGTGAGGGCTTCAGGGCCACGAACGAAGTCGGGCGAATATCAATGCTTGCGTCCAGCGTCCTTGATCTTCTCTTTCGCATTGCCGACGCCCTTTTGCAGCTTGCCTTCGGCCTGGCGGGCTGCGCCCTTGGCTTCCTGGCTGCGATTGTCGGTGGCCTTGCCGAACTGCTCTTGCGCTTCGCCCGCAACGTCCTTGACGGTGCCCTTGACCTGATGCTTGTTCATGGCGGTTCCTTGAGGATGATGGAACAGCCAGGGTAGGGCGCGCGCAAATGCAGCGCCGCCGGAGCAGTGCGTGCTCGAGCGTGCGACCTTGCCTACACGCGCGCCTGCCGCTTTGCGGCGCCGAATCGCCTGATCAGGCCTGCGGCAACATCAACGTGCAGGGGTGCCGCTGCTGCCGGATCCGGAACCGCCGCCGCCGGTGCTGGGGCCGGTGCCGGTCCCGGTGCCCGACTCGGACGGAGCGCCGGTGCTGCCAGAGCCACTGCCAGTTGCGGCTCCGGTTGCACCTCCGGCAGCGCCGGAAGCCGGTGCGCCCCGCGTGCCGGACTCGGTCGCGGTGCCGGGGCCCGACGTGGTACCGGTACCCGCAGCGCCCATGCCGCCGCTGCCTGTAGCGGCTCCGCTGCTGCTCATGCCGCTGGGGCTGGACTGGCATCCAACCGTGAGCACGGCGGCCAGAGCCAGGCCCAGGAAGGTGACAGGACGAATGCTGGATGAGAATGGAGTTGCCATGAAAATTCCTCGATGCAATACGCGGATTGCGCAGTCTCAAGGCGGCAATCGCCGTACCCGTGAAGCCGGGAATCAGCGCCAGTAACATCCAACCCGACCGGCTGGCGAGCCACTGAGGCCGAATGGCTCAGTCTTTCTCGTCGTGGCCGAAAAAGCGGGGATCGAGCACCAGGTCGAGCCGCCGATCACGACAATGTGGGCATTCATGGCCAGTGAAGAGCCAGGCGTTCAACGGCCTATCTTGCGTCCCTGCTGCGGGGTCGTGTGTGAACAGATCCTAGCCCGAGCGGCCGACCAGAGCGGCCACCGTGGCCAGCAGTTCGGGCGGCTCCACGGGCTTGGCGAGGTGTGCGGAGAATCCCGCGCCGAGCGCCTGCATGCGGTCTTCGGGGCGGGCAAAAGCGGTAAGCGCCACGGCCGGCAAGGCGCCCCCGCGCTCGCGGCCCAGCATGCGCACACGCTCGAGCAGCCCGAAGCCGTCGATATCGGGCATGCCGATGTCGCTGATCATCAGATCGGGTTTCTGTGTTTCGATCAGCGACAGCGCCTCGGCCGCGCTGGCCGCCGTCAGCACCTGCGCGTCGCACTCCAGCAGCACCCGGCGCGCCAGTTCGCGGCCGTCGTCGTCGTCGTCCACCACCAGGATCTTCAGGCCCGACAGGTTGCGGGCCCGGTACGCCGGCGCGAGCCGGATCGGCGCATGCCCGTCGATGGGCTGGCCATGCTCCGCTCCCGACGGCAGCCGCACGCTGAAGCTGGCGCCCTGGCCTTCGCCGGCGCTGGCCGCGCGAACGGCGCCGCCGTGCAGTTCCACCAGGCTCTTGACGATCGACAAACCCAGGCCCAGCCCGCCGTAGCGCCGGGTGGTGGACGAATCGCCCTGGCGAAAGCGCTCGAACACATGGTGCAGGAAGTCGGGCTTGATGCCGACGCCGCTGTCCGTCACGGTGATGTCGACATGCAAATCCTCGCGCTTCAGCCGCACCTGCACCAGGCCACCTTGCGGCGTGAACTTGATCGCGTTGGACAGCAGGTTGCCCATGACCTGCTGCAGCCGTCCCGGGTCGCCGGGTACCGGGCCGACCGACGGGTCGAGCAGCCGCTCGATGCGGATTCCCTTGGATTCGGCGGCCGGCCGCACCGTCTCCAGTGCGGACTCGATGAACATGATGGGCTCCACCGGCTGCATGTCCAGCCGCACCTTGCCGGAAGCGATGCGATTCATGTCCAGCAGGTCGTCGATCAGCTGGATCTGCAGGCGCGAGTTGCGCTCGATCGTGTCCAGCCCTTTCTGCAGGTCCTGCGGCTTGCCGGCCCCGCGGCGCAAGATGTGCACCCAGCCCAGGATGGCGCTGAGCGGCGTGCGTAGCTCGTGCGAGAGGGTTGCCAGGAAATCATCCTTGAGCGCGCTCATGCGCTCTGCCAGGTTGCGCGCCGAGCGCTCGCTCTCCAGCAGCCGCTTGCGTTCTTCGGCCGATCGCTGGGCGGCCTCGTACAGCCGGGCGTTGTCGATGGCCACAGCGGCCTGCGCGGCGATGCCCACCAAGATCCGCTCGCTGCGCTCGGTGAAGACACCGGGCTCCGGGTGGCCGAAGAACAGGCCGCCGATCACCTCGCCGGAGCGGGAGACGACTGGCACGGCCAGGTAGCTGCGCACCGGCAAGTGGCCGGGCGGCATGCCGTGGTGCGGCGCCCATTGACCGTAGCGGGGGTCTTGCCGGATGTCGTCGCTGCGGATCGGCGGCTCGCCCCTGAACGTAGGCCCGAAAATGCCAGTGGCGCGCGGCTGCCCGAATTTCTCGAATGCCTCGCGCGGTGCGCCTGACAAGGTGTACAGCAGCAGCGAGTCGCCGCCGCTGTCGGTGACGTTGTAGAAGAACGCGCCGAACTTCGCGCCGCTGATCTGGGTTCCGGCGTCGGTCACGGCCTGCACCACCGAGCGCAGGTCGAGCTTGGAGGCAAGATTGCGGCCGGTTCGATTGAGCAGCTCCAGGACGCGGGTTTCGTCGCGCAGGGCCTCCTCGGCCTTGCGCTGCTCGGTGATGTCGCGGTAGCTCCACACGCGCCCGACGACGCGGCCCTCCACCACCTGGGGGCGGGACTGGCGCTCGATCACGCGGCCATCATTCGGAGTCAGCAGGTCGAAGGTGGTGGGAGGCGATTCGCGGTAGATGTTCTCGATGCGTGCGGCGAACTCGCCCGGCTTCTCGAACCAGGCGGCAATGCCTTCCAGCAGGCGCCGGTGGTCCACTGCCTCGAGGGCGCTGCGCGGCAACTGCCACATCTGCACGAACTTTTCGTTGTAGCCGGTGATGCGGTAGCGCTCGTCTGTCACCAGGATGCCGTCGGTGGCCGAATCGAGCGTGGCCTTCATCATCGACAGCGAGAGCGCCAGCTCCGCGGTCTTGCGCTCCAGCGCATCGCGCGCCTCCAGCAGCTCCTGCTCGGCGCGCTGGCGCGCTTTGAGAATGCTCGAGGCATTGCGAAGCGCAACCGCCTTCAGCAGTTCGTCTTCGTCGTGCGGGCTCATGCCAGCCCGAGCGCGGCCGAAGCCAGGGCGGTGCCAGCAACGCGCGCGTGGATCTTGGCGAAAGCCGTTTCGCGGCTGGTGGAGGTGTCGTCGCAAAAAGGCGAGAAGCCGCAGTCGTCGGTGGTGCCCAACTGCGCAGGCGGGATGAACTCCGCCGCCTCCAGCACGCGGTCGCGAACCTCTTGCGCACTTTCGACGCGCGGATCGATCGGCGCCACCACGCCGACAAAAATCCGCTGGTCGGGCTTCATGTATTTCCTGATGATCTTCAGCACCCGGACCCGGTCGCGCTCACCGGCCAGTGCCACGTAGAAATTCCCGGCCTTCAGCTCGAACAGGCTGGGCAGCAGCTCCTCATAGTCGATGTCGGCGCTGTGGGTCGAGTCGCGATCGCCGCCGGGGCAGGTGTGCACGCCGATGCGCTGGCGGTCCATGGCCGAAAAGCGTGAAAGGGCCAGGTTGTTCAGGTCGATGAAGCTGTTGAGCAGCATTCCGGAGGGGTCGATCTTCATGGCCAGGCGGCCCTCGGTGAAGTCGATCTGCACCTTGTGCGCGCCTTTCTGCAGGCAGCGGCGCACCTCGGTCTCGTGTTCGCGCAGCAGGTCGTCGATGAACTCCTCGCGCGAGTAGCCGGGCAGCCCCTCGGCGGGATACATCAGGCTGAGGGCCGAAGGCGAGATGACTGCCTGTTTGACAGGAAGCCGGGTGTACTGCATGGCCACGTCCATGAATTCATCGGCATAGCGCTTGTAGCGAAACGGTCCGGCGGTCAGCCGGGGCATCCGGCGGGTGTGGCCGGCGCTGAACGGAATCGCAAAGCCGTCCGGCGCGGTGTTGCGCAGGCCGTGGACGCAATAAGTCCAGAAGTTGTGGTACTTGCGCTGTTCGCCGTCGGTCACGACCGGCGAGCCCGAGGCCTCGAATTCTTCGACCGTGTCGCGCACGGCGGCCTGGTAGAGTCCGGCCAGGTCTGCGTGGTCGTCGGTGCCGACGCGCTGGATGGCCGAGAGCAGGCCCAGCGGCCGCGGAATGCTGCCGATGGGCTCGGTGGGAAGGGTCATCGGGCCATCGTAGCGGCCAAGCCCGTACTCATCTGTAGGACTGCACCGGTAGATCGCCAGCACTCGCCGGCGGCCACTCAGCGCCCGTCGTCTTCGAGCGCCGTGAGGGCGTTGTGCACCTTGTGGACGCCGGGCACGCCGGTCAGCCGCGACAGCAGGCCGTCGATCTGTTCGGCCGGCACTTCGCCCGACACCCGGACCAGCCCGCCATCCACCTCTACCTCGATCGCCTCGGGATTGCTGACCAGGTCGCCAATGCGTTCGCGGATTCGCTGGCGCAGCTTGGTGTCCCGGTAAGAAGCGGGCAGGGCGTGCCGTCGCATCCTGGCACTGCCGATCCACCAGCTTGCCGCTGCGCCGAACGCGAACGCCGAGGTGAGGATCGAGATGCGGGTGAGCGCGTTCATCTAGGCGGCCTTCTTGCGAGGCTTGGGCTTGACGCTGGCGCTGGAACGCCCGCTGCTCTTGCTTGCCGCCGCACGGCGCGCAGGCGCTTCTTCGTCATTGGCGGCCTTGCGCCGGCTGGCGGGCTTCGGCGCGGCCGGCTTGTCCGCCTCTTCCTCGGCTTCGGCCTTGCCGCCACCTTTGCGCAGGCTGCGCTTGAGCAGTTCGGTCAGGTCGATGATGTCGGCGCTGGTCTTGACTTCTTCGCCTTCCAGCGGCTTCATGATGTGCTCGCCTTCGCCCGCCTTGACCTTCTGCTCGACGACCTGCTCCAGTTTTTCGCGGAATTCATCGTGGAAGGCCTCTGGCTTCCATTCGTCCTCCAGCTCGCCGACCAACTGCTCGGCCATCTTCAGCTCGCGCTCGGTGACCTTGGTTTCGCCGGCGTCGGGAAGCGGCAGGCCCGCGGTATCGCGCACTTCGTCGGACCAGCGCAGCAACTCCAGCACCAGCCCCTCATCCGAGGGCACCAGGGCCGCCAGGTGCTGGCGGGTGGAGATCACCACCCGCGCAATGCCCACCTTGCCGGTGCGGCGCATGGTCTCCAGCAGCAGCAGATACGGCTTCTGGCCTTTGCTGGCGGGCGCCACGTAATAGGGCTTGTTGTAGTAGGCCGTCGGGATCTGGCTGCCGTCGATGAAAGCTTCGATCTCGATGGTCTGGGTCGACTTGGGCAGCGCGGCCTTGATTTCGTCCGGCGAGAGCACGACGTACTGGTCCTTCTCGTACTCGAAGCCTTTCACCACTTCTTCCTTGGTCATGGCCTCGCCGGTGGCTTTGTTCACCTGCTGGTTGCCCACAGGGTTCATGGTGCGCTTGTCGAGCAGGTTGAACTTCATGCGGTTCTCCGCCGTCGCGGAGTGCAGGGTGATTGGAATGTGGACCAGGCCGAAGCTGATCGCGCCTTTCCACAGGGTGCGGGTGCTGGAGGGTGCCATCCCTGCACACTAGCCGATCGGCGCGCGGGCGATGTAGGACGGCGCAGCAATGCCATGTGCGCGCTGCCGCCGCGCGGCGCCGCGGCCGCGGCTCAATCGATCAGCTTGTTCTTCAGCGCGTAATAGGTCAGGTCGCTGTTGGAAGCCAGCCCCATTTTTTCCATCAGACGCGTGCGGTAGGTGCTGACGGTCTTGACGCTCAGCGACAGGGCGGTGGCGATGTCGCCGGCGGTCTCGCCCTTGGCCAGCTTGAGGAACACCTGGAACTCGCGCTCGGACAGCAGGTCGTGCGCGGCGCTGCCTTCCTTGCGGTTGAGCTGCTGGGCAATCAGCTCGGCCACCGAGGGCGAGATGTAGCGCCGGCCCAGCGCGATGGTGCGGATCGCGTTGACGATCTCCATCGGCTCGCATTCCTTGTTGAGGTAGCCGCTGGCGCCCTGGCGGATGAGGTTGACCGCGTATTGCTCTTCCGGGTAGCCCGACAGGATGAGGATGCCGACGTCGGGCGCCTTGGCCCGGATCATGGCCAGGGCGTCGATGCCGCTTTGACCCGGCATCGACAGGTCCATGATGATCACGTCGAGTTCGGTGGTGCGCACCAGGTCGATGGCCTCGCGCCCGCTGGCCGCTTCGCCCACCACGCGCAGGTCGACCATCTCGGACAGGAACTGCTTGAGCCCTGCCCGCACGATGGCGTGGTCATCGACGATGCCTACTTTGACGATCGAGTCATTCATGTTTTTGGATCCGCTACCTCAGCAGCCTCGGAGTGTGCGCCCCAAACCGCGCGGCGAGGAGAATTCCACGTGCATGGAGCCCATTTTCCGGCTTTGTCCTACAAGGACGCAAGCTCGGGCGGATCGGTGAATACCCGTCAATGAGCGGCCTGCTCTCCACTGTTGAGCGATTCGGCAAAAGCACGCTGCAACAGATCGAGGGTGGGGTCCGGCTCATGGTCGGCAGCCTGGCCGGCGGTGCCCACCATGTCGACCTGAACCTTCAGGACGGCGCCGGCCACCTGCTGCCAGTACTGCGTCATTTCCTGCAGATTGAAACGCAGCAGGTCGGCCTGGATCGACAGCAGGTCGTTGAAGTCGCAGGGCTCGCGCAGGCGTTCCACGGCTTCCTCGTGGTGAACGCTGGCGCGGTGCGCAGCCTGCTGCTGGATCTTGCGCAGCGCCTCAGAGCCGCGGAACAGAGCCGACGCCGACTGGGTGGCCAGGGCCATCTGCCTGCGCGGCAGGTCGGCCAGCAAGGTCAGGGGCGCGGGGATGGCGCCGCTTCCATCTGTGGCAGCGGTGCGCGAATTCCTGGAGGTCATGAACGGTCCTTTAAGAGGGAAGGGAAAGGCCGGCCGGCGCTCGCGGGCGCAACTTGGTCGGACCGGCACGTTAGCAGGCACTGCGGCCAAAATCCGCTGGCTGCAGAACTGTTGACGCGCTTACCTTTCGCAACCGGATGGCGGGAGGTTTGCGGTAACAGCTTATTGATGAGATCCGGTACGCAGCCGCGCCTGCCTACACTCGCCGCTTCGCCGCTTTCGAGGACAGTCAGGCCATGCGCAATGACCCCAGCGGCTGGCTCGCCACGCCGCGCGTGGGCCAGCAATTCACCGACGATGCGGGCCAGCACTGGCAGGTCAGGACCGTCATCAGGAGCCCTGGCGCCGACGGCTACTACATCGTGCGGGTCTCGTTCGGCAGCACTCCGGAGTGCGTGGACGGTGTCTCGGTGCTGGGGCGCGGGGAATTCCGCCGCCTGTGTCGAGAGAACAACCTGAGCGCCGTGCCGCCCGGCCCCGCGCTCACGCCATCGTGTGCAGCGGGAGATCCAGCCGGCGCGCCAGATCATCCAGTTGCGCGCAAGTGCGAGTAAGCAGGAAGGCGGCGATGGCCTCGTGCGTGGCAGGCGCAAACATGGCGCGCAGGTCGGGGGCGGGCATGCCGGCGGCGGTGCACAAGGCGGCGGCGAAGTGCGGCTCCAGGGCCGCGACGGCCACGCGGCCGTCCTGGCAAGGGTAGAGGCGGTAACCCGCGTGGGCGCCGCCCACGGCGCCTTCCGTTCGCGTCAGGCCCCATTGACGCGGCAAGGCCAGGTAACGCGCCGCCTCGGACAGCGCGACTTCGATGAACACGCCGGTGTGGGCTTCGCCCGTGCCGGCATAGCGTTCCTGCTGGCGCAACGCGGCCTGTAGCACCGCCTCGCTCGCCAGCAGCGAGCCGCTCATGTCGGCGTACAGCGTGGCGGGCAGCTCGAGCCCGGGCACCAGCCCGTTGTCGGCCAGATAGGTGAGGTCATGGCCGGGGTCCTCCGCGCGCGCGCCCGGCGCCCCAACGATGGCGACCTGCGACAGCGATGGGTAGAGTCCATGCAACTTGTTCCAGGACAGGCCCAGCTTGTCCATGGCGGAAGGGCGAAACGAGGTCAGCAGCACGTCGGTCCTGGCCAGCTCGCGGTGCAGCAGTTTCTGCCCGGCCTCGCTCTTGAGGTCGGCGGCGAGCACCTTCACGCCTTCGTGCATTTCGGCGTACGCCGCCTGGTTGTAGTGGCACATCGGATCGCCCGCCGGCGGCTCGAGCTTCACGCAGGCCGCGCCCATGCGCCGGCAGCGCATCAACGCGGCGGGGCCGGGTAGGTTCAGCGCCAGGCTGAGGATGCGCGTGCCCTCGAGGACGCGAAGAGAAGGGGCGATGGGACGTGCCGGTGCTGCGGTGGTCATTTCCGTGCAAGCCTAGCAGAGTGGCCATCGGGGCCGCCTACAGCGGCAAGCCCACGTAGTTCTCCGCCAGCGCGGTGGATGCGGCTTGCGAGCCGACCAGGTAGTCGAGTTCGGCCTCCTGCAGTTTCTGGCCGAACTCGCCGGCGTCCGGGAAGCGGTGCATCAGTGAGGTGAACCACCAGGAGAAGCGTTCCGCCTTCCAGACCCGGCGCAGGCATTTTTCGGAGTAGTGATCGATGCCGGCGTCGCTGCCGCCCTGGTAGTGCTCGATCAGCGCAGCCGACAGGTACTTCACGTCGGAAGCCGCCAGGTTCAGCCCCTTGGCGCCGGTGGGCGGCACGATGTGGGCCGCGTCGCCGGCCAGGAACAGGCGCCCGAAGCGCATCGGCTCGGCAACGAAGCTGCGCAAAGGAGCGATGCTCATTTCCAGCGAGGGACCGACTACCAGGTGCTCGCGTGCCTGGGGATCGAGCCGCAGGCGCAGCTCGTTCCAGAACGCCTCGTCCGACCAGTCCTCGGCCCTTTCGCCGGAAGGCACCTGGACGTAGTAGCGGCTGCGGGTGGGGCTGCGCATCGAGCACAGCGCAAAACCGCGCCCGGTATTGGCATAGATCAGCTCATGCGACACCGGTGGCACGTCGGCCAGGATGCCGAGCCAGCCGAAGGGATAGACCTTCTCGTAGGTTTTCAGGGCCTGCGCCGGGACGCTGGCCCGGCTGACGCCGTGATAGCCGTCGCAGCCCGCGATGAAGTCGCACTCGATCTCATGCGCCTGCCCGTCCTTCTCGAAGCGGACGGTGGGGCGGCTGCCGTCGAAGCCGTGCAGGCCCACGGTGTCTCCCGCCTCGTAGACGGTGGCAAGGCCCTCGGCGGCGCGGGCATCCATCAGGTCGTGGGTGACCTCCGTCTGGCCGTACACGGTGACGGTCTTGCCGCCGGTGAGCGCGCTCATGTCGATGCGGTGGCGGGCCCCCTTGAACAGCAGCTCGATGCCGGAATGGACCAGGCCTTCCCTGTGCATGCGCGCGCCGACGCCGCATTCGTCCAGCAGGTCGCGGCTGACTTGTTCGAGCACCCCGGCGCGGATGCGGCCGAGCACGTATTCGGCACTTTGGCGCTCGACGATGACGTTGTCGATGCCGGCCTTGAACAGCAACTGGCCTAGCAGCAGGCCGGCCGGGCCGGCGCCGATGATCGCGACCTGGGTTCGCATGGGGAGTGTCTCCTTGTCTCCCCAGCTTAAGTCCGGCCACGGTCTTCGGGTAGCGCGGCCAGAGTCCGGTGTGCGATCATTGCGCAACCTGCGCGATGATCGCGCAAGGTCCCCATCGTCTGAAAACCTCGTTTCGTCTCCCATGACCATTGCCAAGGCGGATTTCATCGAAGGCATGGCCAAGGGCATGGCGGTGCTGGAGAGCTTCGACACCGAGCGCCAGCGGCTCAACGCCACGCTCGCGGCGCAGCGTGCCGGCATCACACGTGCAGCCGCCCGGCGGCACTTGTTGACGCTGGCGCACCTGGGCTACCTGGAAACGAACGGCGGCTACTTCTGGCTGGCGCCCAAGGTGCTGCGGTTCTCCGGCAGCTACCTGGCATCGGCGCGGCTGCCGCGCGTGCTCCAGCCCACGCTCAACCGCCTGGCCGCGCAAGCCGCCGAATCATTCTCGGCCGTGGTGCTCGACGGCGACCAGGTGGTGATCGTGGCGCGCAGCGGCTCGACCCGGGTGCTGGCGTACGGGTTGCACCTGGGCGCCCGCCTGCCCGCCCATGCCACCTCGACCGGACGGGTGCTGCTGGCCGCCATGCCGAGGGCGCCTTTCAATGCCTGGCTGCGGGGGCGCGAGCTGGCCCGGCTCACTGCTCACACGATCACCGAGCCGCGCAAGTTCAGGGCATTGATCGAGCAGGCGCGCGCGCAGGACTATTGCGTGGCCAGCGAAGAGCACGAACTGGGTGTGCATGCCCTGGCGGTGCCGCTGCGCAACCTGCAGGGCCAGACGGTGGCCGCCTTGAACGTGGTGGCTTCGCCCCAGCGCCTCGAGTTGCGGCAGATGCAGCGTGAACTGCTGCCGATGCTGCTGGACGCAGCCCGCGAGCTGCGACCTTTGTTGTAAACGCCTTATGGCGAATCTCACATTAATAAACAACTATACGGTCGTTTGAGTTTTCGGCGCTGGTCCCAAAATGCGGGTTTCCCCCAAAACAAAGGACACGCCATGACCACATTGCGATTGGGCGACACTGCCCCCGATTTTGTTCAGGACTCGACCCAGGGCCCCATCCACTTTCACGACTGGGCTGGTGACTCGTGGGTGGTCCTGTTCTCGCATCCCGCGGATTTCACGCCGGTATGCACGACCGAGCTGGGCAAGACCGCCGCCTTGTCGGGCGAGTTCGCCAAGCGCGGCGTGAAGCCGATCGCGGTGAGCGTGGATCCGCTGGAGTCGCATGGCGAATGGATCAAGGACATCAACGAGACCCAGAACACGACCGTCGACTTCCCGATTCTTGCCGATGCCGACCGCAAGGTGGCGACGCTGTACGACATGATCCACCCCAACGCGCTGGCCAATGCAACGGTGCGCAGCGTCTTCATCATCGACCCCAAGAAAGTGATTCGCACGACGTTGACGTACCCGGCCTCCACCGGGCGCAACTTCGACGAGATCCTGCGGGTGATCGACTCGCTGCAACTGACCGACAGCCACAAGGTGGCGACGCCGGTCAACTGGAAGGACGGCGATGACTGCGTGATCATCCCCAGCATCCAGGACCCGGCCGAACTGGCCCAGCGCTTCCCCAAGGGCTTCAAGGCAGTACGGCCCTACCTGCGCATCACGCCCCAACCCAACAAGTGACTGTGAGACCCAGGCCTGGCCGCCTGGGACCGATGATGAGAAAACTCAGATTCCTCGTGGCCGGCCTCGCGCTGGCCGCCAGCGGCATGGCCGCGGCGCAGCAGACCCTGCTGAATGCTTCCTATGACGTCGCTCGCGAGTTCTACAAGGACATCAACGCGGCGTTCGTTCCTGCCTACAAGAAAGCCACCGGCAAGGACGTGAAGATCGACCAGGCGCATGGCGGCTCCAGCGCGCAGGCGCGGGCCGTGGCCGATGGGCTGGCGGCCGACGTGGTGACCATGAACACCACCACCGACATCGAGTTCCTGGCCGATCGCGGCGTGGTGGCCAAGGACTGGGCCAAGCGCTTCCCGGACAACGCTGCGCCCACCACCTCCACCATGCTGTTCCTGGTGCGCAACGGCAATCCCAAGGGCATCAAGGACTGGGACGACCTGACCAAGCCGGAAGTGAAGGTGATCGTCGTGAACCCCAAGACCGGCGGCAACGGCCGGTATGCCTACCTGGCAGCGTACGGCTATGTGAAGAAAAAGGGCGGCACCGACGCCCAGGCCCAGGAGTTCCTGTCGAAGATGTACAAGAACGTGCCGATCCTGGCGCGCGGCGGGCGCGATGCCACGTCGGCCTTCCTGCAGCGCAATACCGGCGACGTGCTGATCACCTTCGAGTCGGAAGTGGAGTCGGTCAACAAGGAGTTCGGCAAGAACAAGGTCGACGTGATCTACCCGTCGATCAGCATCATCGCGGAGAATCCGGTGGCGATCGTCGAGCCGGTGGTGGCCAAGAAGGGCACTGCCGATCTCGCCCGGGCCTACCTGCAGTTCCTCTATTCGGAAGAAGGCCAGGAGATCGCCGCCAAGCACTCGATCCGCCCGCGTTCGCAGGCCGTGCTGAAGAAGTACGCCGACACCTTCAAGCCGATCAAGCTGTTCACCGTGCAGGAGCTGTTCGGCTCGCTCGCCGAAGCGCAGAAAGTGCACTTCAACGACGGCGGGCAGTTCGACAAGATCTACACGGTGCGGTAAGCCAGCATGAGCGACGCCGGGCCGCCCCAAGGCGCGAAGGCCCCCTCGGGGGGCAGCGCGGCACACGAAGTGTCAAGCGTGGGGGCAACATGACTGCTGCTTCTCTGGGGGCGCCTCTGCCGGGGGCTGCGGCGCCCACGCGCGGCGGCAGCAGGAAGGTGTTGCCCGGTTTCAACCTGACGCTGGGCTACACGCTGATGTACCTGAGCCTGATCGTCCTGATCCCGCTCTCGGCGCTGGTGTTCAAGACTTTCGCGCTGAGCTGGGACCAGTTCTGGGCGGCCGTCAGCTCACCCCGTGTGCTCGCGTCGTACCGCCTGACCTTCGGCGCTTCGCTGGTCGCGGCGCTGGTCAACGTGGTGTTCGGCCTGCTGATCGCCTGGGTCCTGGTGCGCTACAGCTTTCCAGGCAAGCGGATCGTCGACGCGCTGGTGGACCTGCCGTTCGCGCTGCCCACGGCCGTCGCCGGCATTTCGCTGACGGCGCTTCTGGCCGGCAATGGCTGGATCGGCCAGTACCTGGAGCCGCTGGGCATCCAGCTGGCTTTCAATCGCAGCGGGGTCGTCATCGCACTGATCTTCATCGGCTTGCCCTTCGTGGTGCGCACGGTGCAGCCGGTGCTGGAAGACCACGAAAAGGAGCTGGAAGAGGCGGCGATGTGCCTGGGCGCGACGCGCTGGCAGACCTTCACCCGGGTGATCTTTCCGTCGATCGCGCCCGCGCTGCTGACCGGTTTTGCGATGGCGTTCGCCCGCGCCATCGGCGAATACGGCTCGGTGATCTTCATCGCAGGCAACGTGCCCATGGTGTCCGAGATCACTCCGCTGGTCATCATCGGCAAGCTGGAGCAGTACGACTACGCCGGCGCCACGGCGGTCGCCGTGGTGATGCTGGTGATGTCGTTCGTGCTGCTGCTGGTGATCAATGCCCTGCAGGGATGGCAGCGCCGTCGATCGGGAGGGGCATGACCGCGCTCAGCCAGAAGCGGCTCATCACCACCGAAACGCGGTGGGTCCGCTACACCTTGATTGGCGTTGCCCTGGCCTTCATCCTGCTGTTTCTGGTGCTGCCGCTGGCGGCGGTCTTTGCCGAGGCGCTGCGCAATGGCTTCGGCGCCTACCTGGAAGGGCTGCGCGAGCCCGATGCCTGGGCGGCCATCCGCCTGACCCTGATCACGGCGGCCATTACGGTGCCGCTCAACCTGGTGTTCGGCATCGCCGCCGCCTGGTGCATCGCCAAGTACGAGTTTCGCGGCAAGGCCTTCCTTACCACCCTGGTCGACCTGCCGTTCTCGGTGTCGCCCGTGGTGGCCGGGCTGATCTATGTGCTGATGTTCGGCGCTCAGGGCTGGTTCGGCCCGTGGCTGGCCGAGCACGACATCAAGATCGTCTTCGCCGTGCCCGGCATCGTGCTGGCGACCATCTTCGTGACGTTTCCGTTCATCGCGCGGGAGCTGATCCCGCTGATGCAGGCGCAGGGCAACGACGAGGAGCAGGCGGCGATCGTCCTCGGGGCGAACGGCTGGCAGACCTTCTGGCACGTGACGCTGCCCAACATCAAGTGGGGCCTGATCTACGGGGTGATCCTGTGCAATGCGCGGGCCATGGGCGAGTTCGGCGCGGTGTCGGTGGTGTCGGGCCACATCCGCGGCCAGACCAACACGATGCCGCTGCACGTGGAAATCCTCTACAACGAGTACCAGTCGGTGGCGGCGTTCGCAGTGGCATCGCTGCTCGCCCTGCTGGCGCTGGTGACACTGGTCATCAAGTCGGTGGTGGAGTGGCGGCACGAGCGCGAGATGAGGGCCGCTGCGGAAATGCCGCCGGAGAATGTTTCTTTTTCCTCAGCCGCTAGCCCCTAGCCTTCAAAGCCATGAGCATCGAAATACGCAACGTCAGCAAGCAGTTCGGCGACTTTCACGCGCTTCGCGACGTGTCGCTGGACATCGATTCGGGCGAACTGATCGCCTTGCTCGGCCCGTCGGGCTGCGGCAAGACGACGCTGCTGCGCATCATCGCGGGACTGGAAACGGCCGACGCGGGCAGCATCCTGTTTGCGGGAGAAGACACCACCGACGTGCACGTGCGCGATCGCCAGGTGGGGTTCGTGTTCCAGCACTACGCCTTGTTCCGCCACATGACGGTGTTCGACAACGTGGCGTTCGGCTTGCGCGTGAAGCCGCGCCGGCAGCGCCCGAGCGAAGCCCAGATCAAGGAGAAGGTGCATGAACTGCTCGGGCTGGTGCAGCTGGACTGGCTGGCCGACCGCTTCCCCACGCAGCTGTCGGGCGGCCAGCGCCAGCGCATCGCATTGGCCCGCGCCCTCGCCGTGGAGCCCAAGGTGCTGCTGCTCGACGAGCCGTTCGGCGCGCTCGATGCCAAGGTGAGGAAGGAGCTGCGCAGGTGGCTGCGCCGCCTGCACGACGAGTTGCACGTCACCAGCATCTTCGTCACCCACGACCAGGAGGAGGCGCTGGAAGTGGCCGACCGGGTGGTGCTGATGAACGCGGGCCAGGTGGAGCAGGTGGGCTCGCCCCAGGACGTCTGGGACCATCCGGCCAGCCCCTTCGTCTACGGCTTCCTGGGCGACGTGAACCTGTTCCACGGCCGGGCCCACGAGGGCGAGGTGCACCTGCAGGGCATGCAGCTGGATTCGCCCGAGCACGCCGATGCGCAGAACGCCAAGGCCTTTGCCTACGTCCGGCCGCATGACCTGGACGTGCAGCGCTACTCGCCCGGGCAGGGCCTGGACGCCGCCGGCCGGCCGCGCGGCATTGTGGTGCAATTGAGCCGCGCGATCGTGGTCGGGCCGATCGCGCGCCTGGAACTTATTCCCGCCGACGACCACAAACCGGCAGGGGATAAAGAGGACACCATCATCGAAGCGCAGATTCCCGCGCAGCAGTACAAGGAGATGGGGTTCCGCGAAGGTGAGACGCTGGTGGTGACACCGCGCCGGGCCCGTGTGTTTGTGGAGGAGAAATCTTGATCGACTGGTTTGACAACGCGCCGCGCCGGGTGCTGGCGCTCGTCAGCACCGCCTGCGTGGCGATGCTGGCCTTCGGGCTGTACCTGCAGCACGGGGTGGGGCTGGAGCCCTGCCCGATGTGCATCGTGCAGCGCTACGCGCTGGTGCTGGTGGCGCTGGTGGCGGGCCTCACCGCCTTCACGCGCGGACGCGGGGGACTCATCGCCGGCAGCGGCCTGATGCTGCTGCTCTCGGGCTTCGGCGCGTTCGTGGCGGCCCGCCAGAGCTGGCTGCAGTGGTATCCGCCCGAGATCGCCTCCTGCGGGCGCGACTTCTACGGGATGATCGAGACCTTCCCGCTCAAGCGGGCCATCCCGATGATCTTCAAGGGCAGCGGCGACTGCACCCAGATCGACTGGACCTTTCTGGGCGGCTCCATAGCCAACTGGTCGTTCCTGTGGTTTGCCTTCTTCGCCGTCGTTGCGCTGGTGCTGTTGCTGCGGCATTCGCGCAGGCCGCTGGCCAACGGAACGGGGGGAACGGGTTCGGCAAGCGCGGCCTAGACGCCCGACGGATAGGTCTCCGGCACTTCGCCGCTTTTCCACACCGGGCCGTGGTCCAGCGGCTCCAGGGCTTGAGTCTCGTCGATGTGGATGAGCGCATCGAACTGGTCGGCCAGGCGGGTCAGGACGTAATGGCTCTGGCGCTCGGTCTCGGGCCGGTAGATCACTCCGATCGCCCGCTGCAGCCTGCGAATTGAAGCCTGCGGCCGAAGCGCTGCGTTGCCCTGCAGGGGCAGCACGAAGCGTTCGCCGGCGCCGGCCCGGTGCAGCACGTCCTCCCAGCTGCCTTCGATTCCCTCTCGCACGCGCTTGCGCTGAGGCGGGTCATCCCAGTCGGTGGCGGCGGTGACCGAGCCGTGGTGGGTGCTGAAGCCGACCAGCACTGCGTCGCTGCCGTGCCGGTCACGCACCAGCTGCCCGACATTCCACTCGCCCTGGTCGCCCATCTCGGTGGCGCTGGCGTCACCGAGGTGTGAGTTATGAGCCCACACCGCCATGCGAGGCGGGTGGCCGCCGGCGCCCAGGTGCCGGTCGAGCGCCTGCAGTGTTTCCACCATGTGGCTGTCCCGCAGGTTCCAGGAGGAGACACGGCCGCGGAACATGGTGCGGTAGTACTCTTCGGCGTTGTGCACCAGGCGCGCGTTCTGCTGGGTATAGAAGACCTCGTCACGCTCGAGGCCGGGCGTGGGCGCAATGTGCGCCGCCAGCCGGTTCATCTCCCGCAGCTGGTCCACCGTTTCGTCTTCGCAGCTCGGCGACAGGCCGAAGCTCGCGCCATAGCCATAGACCTGGCTGTCGTCGCGGGCGTGGTCGAAGCAGGCATAGCGGGCCCGGGCTCGCCGCGCCGCATCCGGGTCGGTTCGGTCCAGGTAGGCCAGCACCGCCTGGATCGAGGTGAACAGGCTGTAGAGGTCGATGCCGTAGAAGCCGACCTGGCTCTGCCGGCCACGGCCGGCGTTGTAGTCGCGCAGCCACTCGACGAAGTCGCGCACCTCGGTATTGCGCCACATCCAGGCAGGAAAGCGCTTGAAGCCCGCCAGTGCGCTGTCGGCGTCGGGGTCGTCGGACAGACCGCGCACGTAGCGGTTGACGCGCCAGGCGTCGGGCCAGTCGGCCTCGACGGCGATGGCGGTGAAGCCCTTCTCCGCAATCAGGCGCTGGGTGATGCGGATGCGCTCGCGGTAGAACTCGCGCGTGCCGTGCGAGGCTTCCCCGAGCAGGGCGAAACGCGCGGGGCCGATCAGATCCAGCAGGGTGTCGTAATCCTGAGCGGCGCCGCTCAAGGGTTGAAGATGTTTTCCCAG
This sequence comes from Ramlibacter sp., assembly GCA_036675435.1. Classification (GTDB taxonomy): domain Bacteria; phylum Pseudomonadota; class Gammaproteobacteria; order Burkholderiales; family Burkholderiaceae_C; genus Ramlibacter. The sequence goes on from JAKFEZ010000157.1 coordinate 34,848, forward strand.
CGCGCCCACCAGTTCGGCGTCGGCGCGCATCGGCTCGTACAGGCGCGGGGCCATGGCACTTCCTCCCAGCCGGCGTATCAATGAACGGACAGCGCGTGCTCGCGGCGCGCCTCTTCCAGCAATTCGCGCACCTCATCGTCGGTTGCCTGCGGAAAGTGCCGATACCACAGGCCGACGGCCTGGAACGGGTGCGGCATCTCCGCGCACACCACCTCGTCGGCCTCGCCTTGCAGACGCGCGCAGGTGTCCGGCGCGCCGACCGGCACGGCCACCACCAGGCGCGCCGGCTGCTGCCGGCGAATCGCCATCACCGCCGCATGCATGGTCGAGCCGGTCGCCAGGCCGTCGTCCACCACCACCACCGTGCGTCCACGCGGTTGCACCGCCGGCCGGTCACCTCGGTAGAGCAGTTCGCGGCGCTGCAGCTCGCCTTGCTCGCGTGCGACCACGGCTGCGATTTCTCGCGGCGAGACGCGCATTCCGGGCAGCGGGTTCATGACCTGCACGCCGCCGCTGGCGATCGCGCCCATGGCGTATTCCTCATGGCCGGGGAAGCCGAGCTTGCGCACCACGAACACATCCAGCGGCGCCTGCAACGCATGCGCGACCTCGAAGCCCACCGGCACGCCTCCGCGCGGCAGCGCCAGCACCAGCAGGTCATCCCGGCCACGCAGGTGCGCCAGCTTCCCGGCCAGCACACGGCCGGCCTGGCGGCGGTCGTGGAAGGGCAACTCGTGCGCTTTCATGCGCGGACCTCGTGTTCTGCCGTGGCCATGTGCTTGGCGAACCAGGTGGCAGCGGCCTCGGCGACTTGCTCCAGGGCGCCACGTTCCTCGAACAGGTGAGTGGCCTGCGCGATCACGGCCAGGCCCTTGTGGCACTGCAGCCGCTCGTAGGCTGCCTGGTTGAGTTCGACGACGCCGTGATCGGCGCCGCCGACGATCAGCAGCGTGGGCGCGGTGACGGCGGCCAGCGCGGCCGGTCCGGCGAGGTCGGGACGCCCGCCTCGCGACACCACAGCGGCAATGCGATGGCCCAGGCGGGCCGCGGCAATGAGCGCGGCGGCGCTGCCGGTGCTGGCGCCGAAGTAGCCTACCGGCGCCTGCGACAGATCAGGCTGCGATTGCAGCCAATGGGTCGCGTCCTGCATCCGACGGGTCAGGAGCGGAATGTCGAAACGGTGTTCGCGCGTCTGCAGGTCCACCTGCTCTTCCTGGGCCGTGAGCAGGTCGAACAGCAGCGTGCCGATTCCGGCGTCGTTCAGGTGCCGGGCCACCTGCCGGTTGCGGGCGCTGTGGCGTCCGCTGCCGCTGCCATGCGCGAACAGGACGACGCCGGCAAAGCCGGCGGGCAGCGCCAGATCGCCGTACAGGAACGCGTCGCCGGCGGGGATGCGAACTTCGCGGTTCGCCGATGCAGGGGTCGAGATGGGCACGGGACCTCCATGAGAGTCCCCCAAGCTAGGCGCAACCGCGCATAAGCGCTGTCGGACGAGTTCGATTCGTGTGTAGGAGAGGTCGTGCGGACGCCTCGTCGCGGCCTCGGGCGGTGATTTCTTGTGGTGTTACTGCTGTGGTCAGGGTAGCTTCTTCACGAACACCATGCTCTTGCGGTCCCAGTTGTACTTTCGCTTGCGCGCCTCGGGCAGCCACTCGGCGTCGACCTGGACGAAGCCGCGTTTGAGGAACCAGTGCATGGTGCGGGTCGTCAGCACGAAGATGCTGTCAAGGCCCATCGCCCGCGCGCGCTGCTCGACGCGCTTGAGCACTTTTTCGCCGTCCCCCTGGCCCTGGCTTTGCGGCGACACCGTCAGCGCCGCCATCTCGCCGGTCCTGGCCTCCGGGTACGGGTAAAGGGCGGCGCAGGCGAAGATCACGCTGTCGTGCTCCACGACGGTGTAGTTGGCGATGTCGCGCTCGATCTCGTTGCGGTC
>JAKFEZ010000222.1:0-8168 GCA_036675435.1 Ramlibacter sp.
AAACTGCCGATGGGTTTGCCGAACTGCACGCGCGTCCTGGCGTACTCGACGCTCAATTCGAGTGCCCGCTCAGAGATGCCCACGCACAAGCCGGCCACCAGCGCGCGCTCCAGATCGAGCCCGCTCATGACGATCTTGACGCCTTCGTTTTCCTTGCCCACCAGGTTGGCCGCCGGCACGCGGCAGTCGTCGAACACCAGCTCGCCGGTCTGGCTGCCGCGAAAGCCCATCTTGATGAGCTTTTGAGCCACCTTGAAGCCGGGGAAATTCTTCTCGACGATGAAGGCCGAAATGCCCTTGGCACCCAACTCCGGCGCGGTCTTGGCGTAAACCAGCAGCACGTCGGCCACCGGGCCGTTGGTGATGTAGATCTTGGTGCCGTTGAGGATGTAGTGGTCGCCCTCGCGGCGCGCGCTAGTGCGCATCGCGCCCAGCGCATCCGAGCCGGCGCCGGGTTCGGTCAGGCCGAGCGCGCCGATTTTTGTGCCGTTGCACAGATCGGGCAGGTATTGGCGGCGCTGCGCCTCGTTGGCGTTGCGGAAGATGTTGTTGACGCACAGGTTGTCGTGCGCCGCCCAGGACAAGGCGATGGCGGGGTTCCAGCGCGCAAAGGCCTGGCAGATCAGGCCCGAGCTGAACAGGTCCATGCCCGCGCCACCATGCTCGGCAGGCACGGTGGCCCCCATGAAGCCAGCCGCTCCAATTCTCTGAAAGATATCAGATGGCCACCACTCCTCGTCGTCCATGCGGCGCGCGAGTGGCACGAATTCCTTGCGCGCGAACTTGTCGGCGGCTTCGAGCACGGCACGGTCGTCGGCGGAGAGGGCAAAACTGCGAGGCGTGGACATAAAGGATGCCTATCAATGCGTGGGCTGCGGGCAAGGTGTCACGGCGCGCGCCCAAGCTGCGGGGACGAGGTCTCTTTGGGTTTGCGCGAATTTAATGAGGGATTGCCAAACTGTCAAGCGTTAGGTAGGATTCGTTGCAGGCGCTCACCTGAAGTGCCAGAGATCTGGAGACTTCGGCCATGGGAGGCGGAATCGGTGCGGATTCATTGGCGGGGGCCGACCTGTTGCTCAATCAGGTGGTCACCCGTGCCGCATTCACCCGTGACACCTATCGGATCACGCCGCTCGCGGCGCGACCCTTCATCAGTGACAAACGACGCTTCGACCTAAGGAAACAGCCTTGACCCACGAACGCGGGATGAACCTGCTGCGCCGCCAGAACGTGGGCGACAACTTGCGCCGCGCGGTGAAGGCAACCGGAGAAAAACATACGGTCATCTTCGAGTTCTGTCGTGGCCGCCAGCCCGGCTTCGAGGCGCCGAAGCGGATTCACTTCCGAAGCTCGCTGCCAATCAGTGCGGCCAACAAGATCCTCAAGAAGGACCTCAAAACCGAGTATGCCAACGCGGACAAGGGCGGCTGAGGCCGTCGGCCTCCCGGTGTCCGAGTCCAAAACGTTTAGATCGAAACATTTCAACCCAAGGTGTCAGTGCGATGAACCAGAAAGTTATTGTTGCCGGTGTGGGCATGATCCCGTTCACCAAACCGGGCGCCAGCGAGCCCTATCACGTGATGGGAGAAAAGGCGGTGCGCCAGGCCATGGCCGATGCGCGCGTCGAATACCCCATGATCCAGCAAGCCTATGTGGGCTATGTGTATGGCGATTCCACCTGCGGCCAGCGGGCGCTCTACCCGGTGGGCATGAGTGGCATCCCCATCGTCAACGTCAACAACAATTGCTCCACCGGCTCGTCGGCGCTGTTCCTGGCGCGCCAGGCAATTCAAAGCGGTGCCGCCGAGTGCGTGCTGGCCCTGGGCTTCGAGCAGATGGCCGCCGGTGCCATCAAGGCCCAGTTCGAGGACAGGCCAACGCCGTTCGAGGAGTTTGACCGGGCCACCGCCGAGCTCGTCGGGCACCCGGAAATTCCGCTGGCCCTTCGTTACTTCGGCGGCGCCGGCAAGGCGCACATGGACAAGTACGGCACCCAACTGTCGACCTTTGCCAGCATTCGCGCCAAGGCCAGCCGCCATGCCGCCAACAACCCGCTGGCGCTGTTTCGCAAGGAGGTCTCGGTCGATGACGTGATGAACGCACCGATGCTGTGGGAGGGCGTGATGACCCGCCTGATGGCTTGCCCGCCGACCTGCGGCGCCGCTGCTGCGGTGATTTGCTCCGAAGCCTTCGCCAAAAAGCATGGGCTCGACACCCGCGTGTCGATTACCGCCCAGGCAATGACGACCGATTTCCCCAGCACCTTCGAGTCGCACGACATGATGCGCGTGGTCGGCTTCGACATGGCGCGCGATGCGGCGCAAAAGGTCTACAAGCAGGCCGGCATCGGCCCGCAGGACGTGAACGTGGTTGAGCTGCACGACTGCTTCGCGCAGAACGAACTGATCACCTACGAGGCGTTGGGCCTGTGCCCGGAGGGCGGCGCCGAGAAATTCGTGCTGGACGGCGACAACACCTATGGCGGCAAGGTGGTGACCAACCCGTCGGGTGGCCTGTTGTCGAAAGGTCATCCGCTGGGCGCGACCGGCCTGGCGCAATGTTTCGAGCTGACCCATCAACTGCGCGGCACGGCGGACAAACGCCAGGTCAAGGGTGCGCGTGTGGCCTTGCAGCACAACCTCGGGCTGGGCGGCGCTTGCGTCGTCACGCTTTACCAGGCCGGCTGAGCTCAGACGCAGCAAACCAGGAACTGAAGTCCCATGATTGACAAACAATTCATCGGTTACGAGGTGCCGCCCACGCTATGGGATGTGGAGAAGGGGCGCATCCGCTTTTTCGCCCAGGTGATCGGTGCCACCGACCCGATCTACTTCGACACGACTGCCGCCAAGGCCGCTGGCTACCGCGACGTCGTGGCGCCACCGACTTTCATCTTTGGCGCCGAGAGCGATTCGGGGGTGTTGATGACGTTGCTCGACACGCTCAAGATCGATCTGAGCGAGGTCTTGCACGGCGAGCAGCGCTTCGACTACCACGCCCCGGTGTGCGCTGGCGACACGCTGCGCTTCCAGACCCGAGTCTCCGACATCTACGACAAAAAGGGCGGCGCGCTCGAGTTTGTCGTCAACGACACGAAGGTCACCAATCAGCTCGGCGAGCATGTCGCTGACCTGCATTCGGTGATCGTCGTGCGCCACGCCTGAAGGAATATTCATGAACGCTCAAGTAAAAGTGATCGAGGTCGGCGACGACATGCCCGTGCTGGAACTGCCGCCGATCAGCCGCACCACCCTGGCCCTGTTCGCCGGGGCGTCGGGCGACCACAACCCGATCCACATCGACCTCGATTTCGCCCGTGGCGCGGGGATGAAGGATGTGTTCGCGCACGGCATGCTGTCGATGGCCTACCTCGGGCGCGCGCTCACCGAATGGGTGCCGCAGCGCCAGCTCCTCAGCTATGGCGTGCGCTTCGCGGCCATGACCCACCTCGGCGACCGCATACGCTGCACTGGCAAGGTGGTCGAAAAGCTCGAACATGCAGGCCAGCCCTGCTTGCGCGTTCAGATCAGCGCGGCGAAGGCGACAGGGGAAATCACGCTGTCCGGCGAGGCACTGGTTGCCTTGAACTGAGAGGCTGAGACCGCCGTTTGGCAGCCCGGCTTTTTATTCTTTTCCCTTTCGTTTCCCTTTCATCACAAACAAGGACACACACCATGAAAAAACTCGAAGGCAAAGTGGCCATCGTTTCAGGTTCGGGCCGCGGCATCGGCCGTGCCATCGCCATGAAGCTGGCCAGCGAAGGCGCCAAAGTGGTTGTCAACGACCTCGACTCAGCTCCGGCAGAGCAGACCGTGGCCGACATCAAGAAGGCCGGCGGCATGGCCGTGGCCTGCGTAGGCAGCGTCACTGCCGCCGATTTCGCTGATCGCTTCGTCAAGACCGCGATTGACAGCTTCGGCGGCCTGGACATCATCATCAACAACGCCGGCTACACCTGGGACAACGTCGTTCAGAAGATGACTGACGAGCAATGGAACGCGATCATCGACGTGCATTTGACCGCGCCGTTCAAGATTTTGCGCGCCGCCGCCGAGTTCATCCGCGTCGCCTCGCGCAAGGAAGCCGAAGCCGGGCAGGAGGTGTTCCGCAAGGTGGTTAACATCTCGTCCATCGCCGGCACGGGCGGCAACGCCGGCCAGGCCAACTACTCGGCGGGCAAGGCCGGCATCATCGGCCTGACCAAGGCGCTGTCCAAGGAGTGGGGGCGTTACAAGGTCAACGTCAACGCCGTCGCTTTTGGCATGATCAAGACGCGGCTGACCGAAGCTTCGGCCAGCGGCAACGCATCAATTGACATCCAGGGCCAAAAGATCAAGGTCGGCGTCAATCCCGATCTGCTCGAAATGATGGAGCGCACCATTCCGCTGGGTCGCGGCGGTACGCCCGAGGAAGCGGCCGGGTCGGTCTACCTGCTGTGCATTCCCGAGTCGAACTACGTCAGCGGCCAGACGCTGATCTGCGGCGGCGGCATCTCGATCTAAAGCGCAAGCCGAACGCAGAAAGGCCCACGATGGACATCGATTTCAGCCCGGAAGACATGGCGTTCCAGCAAGAGGTTCGCACTTGGTTCAAAGCCCACACACCGTCCGATCTCAAGCGCAAGACCGTCACCGGGGAAATGCTGCAGAAGAACGACATCGTTCAATGGCAGCGCCGACTCGATGGCCAGGGCTGGCTGGTCACCGGCTGGCCCAAGGAGCATGGGGGGCCGGGCTGGACGCCGACGCAGCGCTACATTTTCGACCTTGAGCGCGCGGCGGCCAGCGCGCCGGTGGGGCTGTCGATGGGCGTCATCATGCTCGGACCGGTGCTGATTGCCTTCGGCACGCCAGAGCAAAAGGCGCAGTACCTGCCGCGCATCCGCCGCTGCGAGGACTGGTGGTGCCAGGGCTATTCCGAGCCGGGTGCAGGCTCCGACCTGGCCAGCCTGAAGACCACGGCCGTGGCCGATGGCGACGATTACGTCATCAACGGCTCCAAGATATGGACCACCTACGCGCACTGGGCCACCCACATGTTCTGCCTGGTGCGCACCGCCAACAGCGGCAAAAAGCAAGAGGGCATTTCCTTCCTGCTGATCGAGATGGACCGCCCCGGCATCGATGTCAAACCTATTGTATCGATCGACGGCGAACACCACCTGAACCAGGTTTTTCTGACCGATGTGCGCGTGCCCAAGAGTAATCTGGTGGGTCGCGAAGGTCAGGGCTGGGACATTGCCAAGTACCTGCTCACACACGAGCGCACCAGCATTGCCGGCGTGGCCGACTGCAAGGCGCACCTGTCCAACCTGCGCGTGGCCGCCGCCGAGCGCCGCTCGGGTGGCCAACCGCTGATGGAGGACGCGGCGATGCGGCTCAAGCTGGCGCGCGCCGAGATCGAACTGATGGCGCTCGAATACACCAACTTCCGCGTGCTGGCCGCCACCGCCTCGGGCAAGGCGCCGGGGCCGGAATCCTCGCTGCTCAAGACAATGGGCACGGCGGTGCAACAGACCTTGGCCGAGCTTGGCGTCGAGATCGCCGCCGAGCAGGCCTGGCCCTGGCATGACAGCGGCGAGTTTGGCAGCGGACGCCATGCCCATGCGATGCCGCACTACTGCTTCTCGCGCGCCGCCACGATTTACGGTGGCAGCGACGAGGTGCAAAAGAACGTACTGGCCAAGATGCTGCTGGCCGGCGGCGCGCGCTAAGGAACACCATGAACTTTGATCTCTCCGAAGAACAAAAGATGTTGCGCGACGCGGCGCAGAAGTTTCTGCGTGCCGAATACAGTTTCGATGCGCGCAACCAGATCGTTGCGTCAGCGTCCGGTATGAGCCGGGAGCACTGGCGGCGTTTTGGCGAATTCGGCTGGCTTGGGCTCGGACTGCCCGAGGAGCATGGCGGTTTTGGCGGCGTGGTCGAGTTGATCCAGGTCGCCGAGGCGATGGGGGCCGCGCTGGTGGTCGAGCCCTACCTGGCCAGCACGGTGCTCGGCGCGCAGGCGCTGACGTGCGCGGGCAGTGCGGCGCAGCAGGCGGCCTGGCTGCCCGGCCTGGTCTCGGGCGAGCGCATTGTCAGCCTGGCGCACACCGAAGCCGATGCGCGCCACGAACTCGCCCATGTTCACACCAGCGCCACGGCCAAGGGCGGCGGCTGGGTGCTGTCGGGCCACAAGAGCGGCGTGCTGGGCGCGCCGTGGGCCGACGGCTTCGTTGTGGCCGCCAGAACCTCGGGCGCCGTCAGTGAACGCCGGGGCATCAGCTTGTTTCTGGTCGAGGCCCAAACGCCGGGGGTGCAGGTGGCGGGCTACAAGGTATACAACGGCAGCCGGGCCGGCGATCTGCGGCTTGATGCTGTCGTGCTGGGCCCGGACGCATTGCTGGGCACGGAAGGCGAGAGCCTGGGGCTGCTCGAGCACCTGGTTGATCTTGGCATTGTTGCCGCCTGCGCCGACGCCCTGGGCGCCATGGGCGCGCTGTTGCGCAAAACCGGCGAGTACGTGGGCACGCGCAAACAATTTGACGTGCCGATTGCCAGCTTCCAGGTCATCCAGCACCGGCTGGTCGACATGTTCGCCGCGGCCGAGGCCAGCCGCTCCCTGGTGTTGATGGCGGCCCTGCATGCCGAGCATCCCGACGCGGCCACTCGTTCCCGCGCCGTCTCGGCCGCCAAGGCTGCCATTGGCGAGCGGGCCCGCTTCGTGGCGCAGCAGGCGGTGCAGCTGCACGGCGGCGTGGGCATGACCGAGGAGCTGGACATCGGCCATTACTTTCGCCGCCTGACGCTCTTTTGCAATCTGTTGGGCAGCGCCGACCACCACTTGCAGCGTTTTGCGGCGCTGCGTGCGGCGGCCTGATCGCCTGATGACCGAGCCATACCGAGCCACTTAAAGGGCTGCCTAAATGAGCGTGATGACATCTACCGCCGCGCCGAACTCGCCCGAATTCCAGCGCAATCGCGAAGCCTATGAGGCGCGCATTGACGATTTGCATGAACGCCGCGCGCGCGCCCTGGTCGGCGGCCCTGAAAAGGCGCGCCTGCTGCACAAGAAGCGCAAGCAGTTGCTGCCGCGCGAGCGCCTGGCTGCCGTGCTTGACCCCGGCTCGCCCTTCCTCGAGTTCGGGCAGCTTGCCGGCGACGGCCTGTACGAGGGCGTGCCGCCGGGCGGCAGCATCATAACCGGCGTCGGTCTGGTCAGTGGCCGACCCTGCATGCTGATGATCCACGATGCCACCGTGAAGGGTGGTACCTACTACGGCATCACTGCGAAGAAGCATGTGCGGGCCCAGATGTTCGCCTGGCAGCACCGGCTGCCGTGCATCACCATGGTCCAGTCGGGCGGCGCCAACCTGCCGGAGCAGGCGCATATTTTCCCCGACGACGGCCAGTTCGGCTCCATTTTCTACAACCAGATCCGCATGTCGGCCGAGGGCATCACCCAGATCGCGACCGTGCACGGGCCGTCCACCGCCGGCGGCGCCTACCTGCCGGCGCTGTGCGACGAGGCGGTGATCGTGCGCAACCAGGGCGCGATGTTCCTCGCCGGGCCCGAACTGGTGTATGCCGCCACCAAGGAAGAGGTTGACATCGAAACCCTGGGCGGCGGCGAGATGCACAGCCGCATCAGCGGCGTCACCGACCACCTGGCCGAGAACGACGGCCATGCCATCGCCATCGTGCGTGGCATCGTGGCCAACCTCGGCACCGCAGCCAAGCAGCGCTGGGACGTGGCTCCGCCGCTGCCGCCGCGCCATGACCCGCGCGAGATTTACGGCATCGTCAGCGCCGACAACCGGCATCCGACCGACAACCGCAAAGTGCTACTGCGGCTGATCGACAACAGCGAACTGCAGGAGTTTAAACCCCTGTATGGCGACACCATGATCTGCGGCTTCGCCCGCATCAAGGGTTTCCAGATCGGCATTCTCGCCAACAACGGCGTGATCTTCTCCGAGAGCGCGCTCAAGGGCGCGCACTTCATCGAGTTGTGCTGTCAGCGCGACATTCCGCTGCTGTTCATGGCCGATGTGTCGGGCTTCATGGTCGGCAAAGCGGTGGAGCAGCAGGGCATCGCCAAGCACGGCGCCAAGTTCATGACGGCCATGGCCTCGGCCAATGTGCCGCGCTACACGCTGATCACCGGCGGCTCGTACGCGGCGGCCT